>JABDOZ010000062.1 GCA_013043005.1 Flavobacteriaceae bacterium
GATTTTGGTTGCACAGTAAATACGTATAAAGGAAACGAAATGAGTTATAAAGGAGGAGGTGGACCTACATGTTTAACAAGACCACTATTGAGATCGTATTGATCACATTTTTAAATAGAAATCTTTAGTCAAATTAATGTATTCTTGAGTGTATTGGTGTCTTGAAGTTTCAATTATTAATTCTTTAATTTTTATTTCAGAAGTATAGATTGAAAACTCAATCAAGCTTCTTACAATTTTGGAAGACGGATTACCTTTTACATGTAATATTCTATTAGGAAATAAATTATAATTTGAAGCCAAATCAATAAAGTAATTTTCTTTGTTAAAAGGAATGATTACTGAAAAGATCCCACTTTTTGATAATAATTTTGAAATGCAAACGATCAAAAGTTCAAAAGGCATAGCATCTTGGAACCTAGCTAGATCACGTTGTGAGTTTTCACTTCTATAATTGTCATCATAAAAAGGAGGATTGCAAATTATAAGGTCGTATTTATCTTCGAATTCTTCACAATATTCTTGTAAAGAAGCATGATAACAGAACAGTCTGTCTGACCATATTGAATTTTCGAAATTTTCAACACATTGTTCATAGGCATCAGAATCTATTTCTATGGCATCAATTATTTGGGCAGGACATCTTTGTGCCAGCATTAAAGCCAGAATTCCTGTTCCTGACCCAATATCGAGAATAGACTTCGGATCATGTTCTAAAGAAGCCCAGGCACCAAGCAGCACAGCATCAGTACCAATTTTCATCGCACATTTATCCTGATGGACCAAAAATTGTTTGAATTTAAAAGGTTGGTTGGCCATATTTACAAGTAAAGATCAATGAGGCCTTCCGGAGTTTCTACAAGAATAGTTTTATTCTTCCGATCTACTTTTTTAATCAACTCATCGTTCATAGGAACTAAAATGTCAATCCCGTCACGATCGATCTCAAATAGAGCTTGAGCGGTGTTGTCATTGATTCCTTTTATGATGCCAACTTTGCCAAAATTGACATCTTCTACCTTAAATCCAATTACTTCATGAAAATAGAATTTATTGCCTTCAAGTTTTGGTAAAAATTCGAGAGGTAAATACAAATCAGACTTTAAAATCGAATCGGCATCTTGTTCAGTATCAATATCCTCAAACTTTATTCGCAGTAATTCCGATTTATGGAGTTTAGAATTTTCAATGAAGAACGGAACCAAATTATTTCTCAATTCGACCAGAATAGCATCCAGATTTTCATATAACTCCGGTTGATCAGTATCTAATTTAGCCAGAACTTCTCCTTTAAAACTGTATTTCTTTACGATCTTACCTAAGTAGAAACAATCTGTTTTTTGCATGACAAAAAAATGGTTTGTCACCCTGAACTAGTTTCAGGATATTATCAATTTAAAATTATGAGATACTGAAATAAATTCAGCATAATGCAAAAGATACTTTTTTGCATAAAAAACCCAGACAATTATTGTCTGGGTTTAAAAGTATAAAAATTTATTTTTTATTCTTCTTCGTTTGTAGCTTTCGCCTCTGTCTCAGCAACAGTATCTTCTGTAGCTTCTTCTTCCGGAACCGGAGGAATTGCTGTTCTGGCTTCATTTATAGCTTTCTCAGCTTCTAATGCTTTGGCTTTGGCATCTGCCTTGGCTTTTTCCAAACTATCAGATTTTGCCGATATTTTTGCTTCTTTTTCTTTAACCCATGCTTCAAATTTCTTTTCAGCTTCTTCTTCGGTCATTGCGCCTTTTGCAACACCACCAGCCAAATGTTTTTTAAGCATAACCCCTTTGTATGACAGAATAGCTCTTGCTGTATCTGTTGGTTGTGCCCCGTTTTTTAACCAGGTTAATGCTCCTTCAGTATCCAGTTCAATTGTCGCTGGATTCGTATTTGGATTGTAGGCACCTAATTTTTCAAGATATCTACCATCTCTTTTTGATCGCGCATCTGCAGCTACGATCCAGTAATAAGGCTTGCCTTTTTTTCCGTGTCTTTGTAATCTAATTTTAACTGACATATAAATTAATTTATTGAGGTTCCCGACCTCTGTTATTAATGAGTGCGCAAAGATAGTATAATTTTTAATTTCCCCATTCTAAGTTTGTTTTTATTTTAATTATCCAGGCGTTCCTAATAGTTGAACAAATTATCAACTTGAATACATCTTCACTGACTTATCGTTGAAATATTCAAAACTTATTTCATTTATTTCAAGCTTATTGTTAATAACATTTCTCCAAAGTGAAATCATTTATTCTTAATTTTAGCATTCTTATTTATTGAGGATAAAATCACTTTTATGTACTTAATTTTTGATACTGAAACAACAGGATTGCCCAGGCGTTGGAATGCACCAATAAGTGATACTGATAACTGGCCACGATGTGTGCAGATTGCATGGCAACTGCATGATGAAATGGGTAATTGCATTGAACACAAAGAGTTTTTAGTGCAACCGGTTGGATTTAATATTCCGTATGATGCTGAAAAAATACATGGAATTTCTACAGAATTAGCTCAGGAGCGAGGGCTCCCTTTATCAGAAGTTTTAGTAGAATTTAATAGGGCATTAAGTAGGTCTAAGTTTGTTGTTGGCCAGAATGTAGGTTTTGATAAAAACATCATGGGAGCCGAATTCTTTCGGAAAGATGTTGCGAATCCTTTGCAGGAATTACTTGTTTTAGATACTTGTACAGAGCATACCGCTTCCTTATGCAAACTTCCGGGTGGAAGAGGCGGAAAATTTAAGTTGCCTACGCTTTCTGAACTCTATGAATTCTTGTTCAACGATAGTTTTAATGAGGCGCACAATGCTTCTGCCGATGTAGAAGCAACGGCGCGATGCTTCTTTGAATTGATACGGACAGGAGAATATGCAAAAGAAGAATTGGATGTTCAACCGGATTATTTTCAAAAATTCTCTGAGACAAATCAAGGTACTATACAATTGATCGGTTTAAAACACCTCAATCTTAAAGAAGAAAGTGCCAAAATTCATGAATTGCTTCAGAAGACCCAAGAATCTGAAAATAAAGAAACGGAGCTGAAAGATAACTTATCTGACCTTTCTGATGTAGATTTTTCTCATTTGCACAATCATACCCAGTTTTCTGTTTTACAATCAACTATTAGCATTAAAGATTTGGTATTATCAGCTGCCAACCAAAATATGCCTGCTGTTGCGATAACAGATCATGCCAACATGATGGGAGCTTTTCACTTCGTGAGAGAGATCAACAATCACAATCATAATGTTAGGATAAAAAATAGAGAAACTGCAAAAAAGGGTGAATCAACGAAATATCGGGAAATAAAACCAGTAATAGGTTGTAAATATTTTGTATGTGAAGACCATTCAAACAAGTCCATAAAGGACAATGGTTACCAGGTTGTGTTTTTAGCCAAAAATAAAAATGGCTATCATAATTTGGCTAAATTATCATCTCACGCTTACACAAATGGCTTTTATTATGTCCCAAGAATTGACAGAAAGCTAATTCAGAAATATAAACAGGATTTAATAGTACTTACCGGGAATCTTTATGGCGAAGTACCGGGTAAGATTTTGAATGTAGGTGAAAAACAAGCCGAAGAAGCTTTGATCTGGTGGAAACAAGAGTTTGGAAATGACCTCTATATCGAGTTAATGAGGCACAATCAGGAAGATGAAAACCGTGTGAATCCAACTTTGATAAAGTTCTCACAAAAACATAATGTTAAATTGATAGCCAGCAATTGCAATTATTATTGTAAGAAGGAGGATGCGAATGCGCACGATATTCTATTATGCGTTAAAGATGGGGAAAAACAGGCAACTCCTATTGGTCGCGGTCGCGGTTATCGGTACGGTTTACCAAATCAGGAGTACTATTTTAAGTCTTCGGATGAAATGAAGGAATTATTTAAGGATATTCCGGAAGCCATCTCAAATATACAGGAGGTTCTTGATAAAATTGAACCTTTTCAATTGTCTAGGGATGTCTTGCTGCCAAAATTTGACATACCGGCAAAGTTTGAAAACGAAGACGAATACCTTCGACATCTAACCTATGAAGGTGCTAAAAAACGCTATTCTGAAGTTACAGGCCAAATAAAAGAACGCATCGATTTTGAATTGGATGTCATTAAAAACACCGGTTATCCCGGATATTTTTTAATAGTTGAGGATTTTATCCGTGAAGCTCGAAACATGAATGTGTCGGTTGGTCCTGGTCGTGGATCTGCAGCAGGTTCTGTTGTAGCCTATTGCCTGTGGATTACCAATATTGATCCACTTAAATATGATCTTCTTTTTGAGCGGTTCTTAAATCCGGATCGTGTGAGTATGCCGGATATAGATATTGATTTTGATGATGAAGGACGAGGTCGCGTTATGGAATATGTCATAAATAAATACGGAAGTAATCAGGTTGCACAAATAATTACTTATGGTACAATGGCTGCAAAATCTTCAATTCGAGATACAGCTCGTGTATTGGATCTTCCTTTAGGAGATGCAGACAGAATTGCCAAATTAATTCCGAATATGTCTAAACTGAGCAGAATTTTTAGTTTCGAAGAAAAGGAGCGGAGAAATAAGTTTAGAGCTGAAGATCTTGAAAAGGTTAATCAACTATTAAATATTTCTGAGGGTGAAGATCTTGAGGCGGAAACAGTAAATCAAGCGAGAAAATTAGAAGGTTCGGTGCGTAATACCGGAATTCATGCTTGTGGCGTGATTATTACACCAGATGATATTACAAATTTTGTACCCGTGGCAACAGCTAAGGATTCAGATTTGTATGTTACACAATTTGATAATTCTGTGGTAGAAGAGGCAGGATTATTAAAAATGGATTTTCTTGGCCTAAAAACCTTGACCTTGATAAAGGAAACCGTCAAAATTGTAAAAGCGAAACATGGCATCCAACTTGATCCTGATAATTTTCCATTAGATGATGAAAAAACCTATGCATTGTTTCAAAAAGGAGAAACTATTGGGATTTTTCAATATGAATCTCCGGGCATGCAAAAACACATGAGAGATCTCAAACCAACAGTTTTTGATGATCTAATTGCAATGAATGCCTTGTATCGTCCGGGACCAATGGAATATATTCCTAGTTTTATCAGGCGAAAACATGGTGATGAAGCTATACAGTATGATCTTCCTGAAATGGAAGAATACTTAAAAGAAACTTATGGTATTACGGTCTACCAGGAGCAAGTAATGCTGTTGTCTCAAAAATTGGCAGATTTCA
>JABDOZ010000070.1 GCA_013043005.1 Flavobacteriaceae bacterium
CTGTAATGGTTGGTGTGGGTAAAGGTGCTCAAAATGGTGTATTGATTAAAAATGCCGAAGCTCTCGAAAAAATGGATAAAGTAACAACGCTAATTGTAGATAAGACAGGAACAATTACCGAAGGAAAACCAACAGTTGAAACCGTTGGAGCTTTTAATGATGCTTTAAGCGAAAAAGAAGTGTTACAATACATCGTGTCATTAAATACAAATAGCGAACATCCTTTGGCAGAAGCGACAGTTAAATATGGCAAAGAACACAACGCAGAAATTTTAAAGTCCGAAGATTTTAGTGCTGTTACAGGAAAAGGTGTTGAAGCTAAAATTGATGGAAAAAATGTAGCATTAGGTAATCCTAAAATGATGGAATACGCCAAAGCAGACATTACATCAACAATGAAGGATGAAGCAAAAGCCTACCAAAAACAAGGCAAAACGGTTTCGTATTTAGCGATAGATAAAACCGTTGTTGGCTATGTGGTCATTGGCGATAAGATAAAAGAAACAAGTGCCAAAGCTATTAAAGCACTTCAAGATAAAGGAATTGATGTCATAATGCTTACAGGTGATAATCACGATACTGCACAAGCAGTAGCATCAGAATTGAATCTGGCAGATTTTAAAGCCAGTATGTTACCTGAGGACAAACTCAAAGAAGTTGAGAAACTACAAGAAAACGGGAGAGTAGTTGCTATGGCAGGTGATGGTATAAACGATGCACCAGCATTGGCTAAAAGCGATGTTGGTATTGCTATGGGAACGGGAACAGATGTAGCAATTGAAAGTTCAATGATAACGCTCGTAAAAGGCGATTTACATGGTATTGTAAAAGCAAGGAATTTAAGCGATGCTGTGATGAAAAATATTAAGCAAAACCTATTTTTTGCACTTATTTATAACACATTAGGAGTACCTATTGCAGCAGGTGTTTTGTTTCCATTCTTTGGAATATTACTCTCACCAATGATTGCAGCATTAGCAATGAGTTTTAGTTCGGTTTCTGTAATAATAAACGCATTACGATTAAGAAATATTAAAATATAACACTATGAAAAAATATATAATTTACTTCGGAATATTGGTAGTTGGTTTGTTTTTAGGTTGGTTGCTTTTTGGTGGTTCATCAAAAAAAGAAACAGAACATAATCACGATGCCATTTCAGAAACCAATCAAATGTGGACCTGCTCGATGCATCCACAGATTATGCAACCAGAACCAGGCGATTGTCCCATTTGTGGAATGGAATTAATTCCTGCTGATGGTGGAAGTGATGGTTTGTTAGCAGACCAATTCCAACTAACAGAAAATGCAATGGCATTAGCCAATATTCAAACAACTGTTGTGGGTAAAGGTAATGTGGATGGCAACACCATAAAATTATCTGGTAAGATTGCTGAAAACGAAGAAGCCAATGCGGTACAGGTCAGTTTTTTTTCGGGTAGAATTGAACGCTTGAATGTAAGTTTTACTGGTGAGGAGGTTCGTAAAGGTCAACTCTTGGCAACAATTTACTCACCAGAATTGTATGCAGCACAACAAGAATTGATTACTGCAGCCTCTTTAAAAGAATCGCAACCTGCTTTGTACAAAGCGGTTCGCAATAAATTGAAATTATGGAAGCTATCTGAAAATCAAATCAATCAGATTGAAGAAACAGGAAAAGTAAAAGAAAACTTTCCTGTTTATGCCACCGTTTCAGGTACAGTAATAGAAAAACTGGTAGAGCAAGGCGATTACATCAAACAAGGTCAACTCTTATTAAAAATTGCCAATCTCAATACGGTTTGGGGAAATTTTGATGTGTATGAAAATCAGATTGACCGCTTTAAAAAAGGACAAGAAGTGTTGATTACAACGAATGCCTATCCTAATAAAGAATTTAAAGGTAAAGTCGATTTTATTGACCCAGTTTTAAATACAAAAACAAGAACTGTCACCTTGCGTGTAGTCTTAAATAATAAGGATGATGTGTTTAAGCCAGGAATGTTTGTAACAGCAAATATAGATGGGGTTACAAGTAACAATGACCAAGTACTAACGATTCCTGCATCTGCTGTTTTATGGACAGGTGAACGTTCTGTGGTTTATCTTAAAACAAATCCAGACCAACCAGTTTTTGAAATGCGTGAAATTAAGTTAGGCAATCAAATTGGTAATGACTATGAAGTTTTAGAAGGCTTGTTTGTCGGAAATGAAATTGTGACCAATGGAACATTTACGGTTGATGCCGCAGCACAATTACAAGGTAAAAAGTCAATGATGAATAAGGAAGGTGGAAAAGTAATGACAGGTCACGAAGGACATTTAGGATTGGACAATTATTCATCCAACGAAGAAAACGACCATACCAATATGAATGAACGTTTGGAAGTATCAGCGAAATTTCAAAAGCAATTAAAAGCGGTTTTCAATGATTATATCAGTTTGAAAGACGCATTAGTAAAAGAAGATTCAAAAAGTACTTCAGCAAGTGCAACAACTTTATTAAAAAATTTGGGCAAAGTGGATATGAAATTGTTGTCGGATAATGAGGCGCATAACCATTGGATGACTTTAGAAAAAAAACTAAAATTTTCAGCGACTTCCATTTCTAATACATCAGATATAAAAGTACAAAGAGACCATTTTAAACATTTATCATCACATCTAATCAATGCTGTTCAGCTGTTTGGAGTCAATGAAAAAGTCTATGTAGAATTTTGTCCAATGGCAGATAACAATAGTGGTGCTTATTGGTTAAGCAAAGAAGAAAAAGTAATCAATCCATACTTTGGTGAAGCAATGCTAACTTGTGGTGAAGTGAAACAAGTAATAGAATAAAAAATTAAGTAATAACAATTAAATTTTTAAAGATGAAAAAAGTAATTTTAAGTGTGGCTGTAATAGCAGCATTAGGTTTAACAAGTTGTAAAAACGAAACCAAAAAAGAAACAGAAACTACAAGTACTGAAATGTCTGAAGATATGGCAATGACAGACCTGTCTTTTGGCGTAAGAGGTAATTGCGAAATGTGTAAAAACACTATCGAGAAAGCAGCAAATAGTGTTGAAGGTGTAGCGAGTGCGAATTGGGACGTTGATAAAAAGAAGATTGATGTTTCTTTTGATGATACAAAAACCGATGCTATGGCAATTCATAAAGCAATTGCAGCTTCAGGTTATGATACCGAAAAAGTGGCTGGCGATGAAGACGCATATGATGGTTTACCAGGTTGTTGTAAATACGACCACGAAATGATGATGAATCAATCTGGTGAAACAAAAAGTGATGACCACAGCAAACATGACCATTAATATATCATAAATAATCCCCTAAACTTTTAAATTGGTAAATGATTAAACTCGCTTTTTAAGAGGTGAGTTTTTCATTATAGCCAAAAGTGAAAGTATTCAAAATAGATTTCATGTTCAAAATTGCACAGGCATTGCATTAAAAAAACTTATATCTTTGTTTCAATGAAATTTTTAAGCAGCATATTAGCTTTAACGATATTAGCATTAACTACAATGTCTTGTTCAGATGGTCGAAATTTTGAAGACCAGCAGCACGAGGAAATTAGTGCTCAACATAATCATCAGGATGATAGTGACGATTCCTGCCCAATGACTTGTATTTGTAATTGTTGCGGTATCTCAATTACCTATGAGCCTTTGGAGACATTCGAACTATTAAAATTTAATGAAATCCCCAGTCAATTAATATCTACTTATCAATCGAATTATAGATTTGATTTTCATTCCAATATTTGGCAACCCCCACAGGTATAATTCAGTTTTTATAGGATAGCTATATCCTTTTTTTACGTTTTCGCATTTGCGAAAGCACATCCTTGTTTTTAACTGAATTAATACATTTTCTATGATTAATAAAATCATTGATTTTTCAATCAATAACAAATTCATTATTGGTTTGCTTACGCTCACCATTATTGGAGCAGGTATTTGGAGTATGACCCAAGTTCCTATCGATGCTGTTCCAGATATAACCAATAACCAAGTGCAGGTCATAACACAAGCTCCCAATTTAGGTACAGAAGATATTGAGCAAATTGTAACCTATCCTATTGAGGTGGCAATGAGCAACCTACCCAATGTGCAGGAAATAAGGTCAATCTCTCGTTTTGGTTTATCTGTAGTTACCATTGTTTTCGATGATGCTATGGGAACGTATCTACCTCGACAATTAGTAGCCGAAAAGCTAAACGAAGTCAAAGAGCAAATCCCTTCTGGATTTGGCGAACCCACCATGGGACCTATTTCAACTGGTTTGGGAGAAATTTACCAATATACCTTAAAAGTAGCACCAGAGTATAGGGACAAATATACTATTGCAGATTTACGCTCAACGCAAGATTGGATTGTACAACGTCAAATGGCTATGGTTGAAGGTGTGGTTGAGGTAAACGCCATAGGAGGAAAAATAAAACAATATGAAGTGGCAGTTGACCCAAACGATTTAAATGCAATTGGTTTGACCATTACAGATGTATTTAATGCACTCGAAGCTAATAATCAAAACACAGGTGGTGCTTATATCGAAAAAAACCATCAGGCTAATTTTATTCGTGGTGAAGGCTTGGTACGTAGTTTAGAGGATATTAAAAAAATCATGGTTACTAATATCAATAATATTCCTGTTACTATTGGCGACATTGCTACGGTACAATTTGGTTCTGCAATTCGCTATGGCGCATTAACCCAAGATGGTGAAGGCGAAGTTGTAGGTGGTTTGGTTATGATGCTAAAAGGTGCAAATTCTAATGATGTTATTGCCAATGTAAAAGAACGAATGGCTCAAATAGAAAAGTCATTACCAGAAGGTGTCATTATAGAACCATTATTAGACCGAAGTAAATTAATTGGTGAAACAACCTCAACAGTTTCAACCAATCTTATTGAAGGTGCATTGATAGTTATTTTTGTACTTATCTTCTTATTAGGTAATTGGCGAGGAGGTTTAATTGTAGCTTCTACCATCCCTTTATCATTATTGTTCGCTTTTATATTAATGAATGTTTTTGACGTTTGGGCTAACTTGATGAGTTTAGGTGCAATAGATTTTGGAATTATTGTAGATGGCGCAGTAATTATTGTAGAAAGTACTGTATTTCTCATAGCATCCCAAGTACTAAAAAAGAAGCAGCTTACAGCGAAGAAGCGTGACAAAGTAGCCTCTAATGCTTCAAAAAAAATGATGAATGCTGCGTTTTTCGGTCAGTTGATTATTCTCATTGTTTTTCTTCCCATTCTGGCATTGCAAGGTATCGAAGGAAAGATGTTTAAACCAATGGCGTTAACCTTTATTTTTGCTATGATTGGAGCTATGGTACTTTGTTTAACGTATGTGCCAATGATGTCTGCTTTGGTGTTAAGGGCACCAAAAAATAATAATAAATCCTATGGAGACCGATTTGTAAATTGGGTTGAAGATAAATACCAACCTTTATTGGTCAGAGCATTGCGAAAAGGAAAATGGGTAATTGGTATTGCAGTTGTATTGTTCGGTATAACAGTTTTTATGTTTTCAAGAATGGGTGGCGAGTTCATCCCACAACTTGATGAAGGTGACATTGCGTTTCATGCCATTTTAAAACCAGGTAGCTCACTTACCGAAACTATTGAAACTACCACTAAAATAGAACAAATAGTAAAAGCCAAATTTCCCGAAGTCGAAAAAATTGTCAGTCGTATTGGTGTTGCTGAAATACCAACTGACCCCATGCCAATGGATTTGGCGGATGTTTTTGTAATTCTAAAACCCAAAAGTGAATGGACAACAGCCACAACTAAAGATGAATTGATAGAGAAAATGAAAGAAGCGGTTGAAATCGTTCCTGGTGTTAATTATGAGTTTACACAACCTATCGAAATGCGTTTTAATGAGTTGCTTGAAGGTGTTCGTGAAGATATTGCCATAAAACTTTATGGTGAAGACATTGAAATCCTATCCCAAAAAGCCGAAGAAATATCTAAAATTATTGCAGGTACTGAAGGCATTGGTGATATGAAAGCGGAAGCCACAACAGGTTTACCACAAATGACTATTAATTACAACAGGAATAAACTGGCACAATACGGACTTCAAATAAATACGCTCAATCAAACCGTACAATCTGCATTTGCTGGTGGGACAGCAGGTGTGATTTTTGAAGGTGAAAAACGCTTCGATTTAGTAGTACGTTTAAGTTCTCAAAATCGAAGGGACATTACAGATGTTCAAAACCTGTATATCAATTTGCCTTCGGGTGCTCAAATTCCCTTACGTGAAGTTGCAGACGTAAACTACAAAGCGGGACCAATGCAAATCAGCAGAGATAACACCAACAGAAGAACCTATGTTGGCATTAACGTAAGAGGTCGTGATGTAAAGTCTTTGGTTACTGAAATAAAATCAAAATTAGATGCACAACTGGAATTACCATCAGGTTATTTTATTCGCTATGGTGGTGCCTTTGAGAATCTGGAGCGTGCCAGCAACCGTTTACAAACCGTTGTGCCTATTGCATTGTTTCTCATATTTATATTAATATACTTTGCGTTAAAATCTCTACCACAAACCTTAATGATTTACATAGCAATCCCAATGGCAACCATTGGTGGGGTTGTAGCGTTATGGTTACGTGATATGCCATTTAGTATTTCGGCAGGTGTTGGTTTCATTGTATTGTTTGGTGTTGCGGTTCTTAATGGATTGGTAATGGTAAGCGGACTCAACGAATTAAAAGACGAAGGTGTAACCAACTTAAAAGATAGAATTTTACAAGGGACTAAACGAAGAATAAGACCCATTATGCTTACAGCTTTTACAGATGTATTAGGCTTTTTACCAATGGCTATTTCGTCTTCTGCTGGAGCAGAAGTACAACGTCCTTTGGCTACTGTGGTTATTGGTGGTCTATTAACTTCAACCTTACTAACGCTCTTCGTGTTACCCATTTTATACCATTGGGTAGAAAACAAATCCTTTACGTTTAAACCGAATAAAAAAATGGTTACGGCAACAGCAGTTTTACTTTTACTATTTGGTTTTTCAGCACAAAGTACTGCGCAAGAGATAAATGATACACTCCCACAAATAACATTGCAGGAAGCTATAAAACTTTCTAAAAGTAATTATCCGTTGTTGAAACAAAAGAAGTTGGAAATAACAAAACAAGAGCAACTAAAAACTACTGCTTATGATTTTGGAACCACTCAAATTTTTACAGGTGGCGAAGAAATAAGCAGCAACAATGGAATCTATACAACCATTGGTATTGGTCAATCCAATATCGATGTGTTTGGTATTCGTTCAAAAAGGAAGTTGCAAGAACAACGAATTCAATTAGCACAAAAAGCTTTTGAGCTTTCCGAAATGCAATTAGAATTGGAAGTTAAAAAGGCGTGGTCAAAATGCTATCAAATGAAAAGAAACTATAATTTGTATAAAGAACTGGATTCCATTTATTCCAAATTTGAACAAGCGGCTACTCTAAATTATGAAGTCGAAGAGATTTCCAAATTGGAGTATTCGGCAGCTAAAAATCAAGCTTTTCAAATTCAAAATAAAAAATTACAAGCCTATAGTGATTTTCTTATTGCTTTACAGCAATTCAATTTGTGGTTGGGTTCAGATGAAATTTTTACGGTTTCAGATGAATTTGATGTAGTTATGGATATTGATATTGAAACGTTCAATATTGAAAACCATCCATTGTACAGTATGTCGCAGAACATTGTAGATGAAGCGGAAGCCAAATACAAAGCTGCAAAGGCAGATAATTTACCGAAGTTCAATCTACAAGGTGGTTTACAAAGAGTAAATGGCAATTCAGGATTTTACACGTATCAAGCAGGTATTTCCATTCCGTTTTTGTCAGGTTCTAACAAAGCACAAATTAGAAGTGCCAAAATTGATAGAGAAATAGCCGAAACCAACGTAGAGTTCAATAAAAAAGAAGTGCAATCAAGGTTAATGCAGGCTAAAGAAAATTATGTTAAATGGAAAACGACTTGGGAATTTTACAAAGACCAAGTATTGCCATTAACAAAAGTGCAAAAAACAGGTGCTTTACTGGCATACAGAGAAGGCGAAATCGATTATACCGCATTTACGCAGTTGATAAAAGAAGCCATTCAATCCGAACTGGAAGCACAAACTGCATTAGTAAACTATTTAGAAAGTACATTTCAACTACAATATTTTAATCAATAAGACAATGAAAAGCAAAATATATAAAATCCTTACCGTAATCGTGTTTTCCATCTTTGTTTCTGCTTGTGGAAATAAAGAAAGTGATAATCAATCACCTAATGAAGAACAAAAAACTGACAGAAAACAGTCAAAAATTGAAAGCGAAGAAGTAATGCTTACACAAGAACAATTCGATGCGTTAAAAATGAAAATAGACACGTTGGCATTACGTAATATGAGTGGTTATGTTGAGGCAAACGGAACATTAGAAGTACCACCACAAAATGAAGCAGCCATTACCACAGTTGTAGGTGCTAATGTTGTTTTAATTGAAGTAATAGAAGGTGATAAGGTTAATAAAGGTCAAGTGGTGGCTTATCTTTCGCACCCAAATATTATACAAGTTCAAACCGATTATTTAAATGCATATAGCAATAGTAATTTTCTGAAAAAGAACTATGAACGTCAACAGAAATTATATAAAGCTGGTGTAGGTTCTGGTGCTAATTTTCAAAAGGCAGAAGCAGAGTATGAGGCATCAAAAGCGATGGTAAATGGTATGGAAGCGCAATTAAGAATATTAAATGTCAATACCATCTCTGTTCGTAATGGCACAATTGCACAACGCATTCCATTGCGAAGTCCAATAGAAGGTTTTGTCCAAAAAGTTGAAGTAAAAACAGGACAATATGTAGAACCACAAACGGAACTATTTGAAATTGTAAATACGCATCACGTTCACGCAGATTTAATGGTCTTTGAAAAAGATGTCTATAAAGTAAAGAAAGGTCAGAAAGTAAACTTTACAGTACAATCCATACCAGATACAGAACTTACCGCAGAAATCTATTCCGTAAGCAAAACATTTGAGGACAACCCAAAAGCAGTTCACGTTCACGCAGAAATAGAAAATAAAAAAGGCAACTTAATTCCTGGGATGTATATTCAAGGCAAAATTCAAGTAGATAATACTGAAACAAAAGCCTTACCCGAAAGTGCGATTATAAAAGAAGGAGATAAGCATTATGTATTTTCAGTAGAAAAAGAAAATAATGATTGGAGTTTTAAGCCTATTGAAGTTGTATTAGGTACTAAAGATGGTGATTGGGTATCGATTAAATTTACTGAAGAAATAGAGGGTAACACTCAATTTGCCTATAATAATGCTTATTACCTAAATGCAGAAATGAAAAAAGGAGAGGCAGAACACGCACATTAATTATGACCACAATAGAACAAGTATTAGAGTCCAGAAACATACGTGTTACGGCAATGCGTATGTTGATTTATAAGTTTCTTGCAGAAAAAGATATAGCAGTTACTTTAAGCGACATAGAAAATGCGTTTGTAAAAGCAGATAGAACGACCTTATACAGAACCATAAAAACGTTTGAAGAAAACGATATTGTACATCAAATAGACGATGGCACAGGTATTACAAAATACGCACTGTGTGAACAGGATTGTAATTGTGAAATAGGTACGGACTTACACCTACATTTCCATTGTAATAATTGTAATGAAACTGTTTGTTTAACAGAACATAAAATCCCACAAATTAAAGTTCCAAATGGCTTTGTTTCTGAAAATGTGAATTTGGTAGTAAAAGGTATTTGCGATAAATGCAGTAGCTAAAAATGCACTTCCATTGCACCAGTATCAATGGCATATTTGTTATCTAAAAAAACAAGATGAAAAAAAAGAAAGTTAATTTAAGAGATTTAACACCAGATTCGGGGGTTCAACTTAATCACGAAGATGGTCACAATCACAGTATTTCATCAAATAATCTAAAAATTTATTTTCCTGCAATCATAAGTTTTTCAATGCTAATTATTGGTATTGTGTTAGATTATTTCAATGTTTCCTTTTTTAAAGATTGGTTGAGAATTGTATGGTATGGTATAGCTTATTTACCAGTCGGACTTCCAGTAGTAAAAGAAGGTTGGGGAAGCATTAAAAAAGGCGATGTATTTACAGAGTTCTTTTTAATGTCCATTGCTACTATTGGTGCGTTTATTATTGGCGAATACCCAGAAGGTGTTGCAGTAATGTTGTTTTACGCAGTAGGGGAATTATTCCAAAATGCAGCAGTAAACATAGCAAAAGGAAATATAAAAGCCTTACTTGATGTAAGACCAAATGAAGCAATTGTATATCGAAACAATGATTATATGCCTGTGAGTCCAGAAACGGTTGAAATTGGAGAAAAAGTACAAGTACGTGTGGGAGAAAAAATTCCTTTAGATGGAATCCTACTTTCTGAAAAAGGCTCATTTAATACAGCAGCATTAACAGGCGAAAGTAAACCCGATACCATTGCAAAAGGCGAAAAAGTATTTGCTGGGAGCATAAATTTGGACGGTGTAATTGAAATAGAAACCACCAAAGAATTTAAAGATAGTTCCATCGCAAGAATTTTGGATATGGTACAGAATGCCACAGCACGAAAATCAAAAACAGAATTATTCATTAGAAAATTTGCACGTATTTATACGCCAATAGTTGTGTTTTTAGCCATAGGTGTTACGTTTCTATCATACTTTTTTGTAGATGATTATGTCTTTAGAGATTGGTTATACAGGGCTTTAATTTTTCTTGTAATTTCTTGTCCTTGTGCGTTGGTAATTTCCATTCCGTTGGGTTATTTTGGTGGATTGGGTGCAGCTTCAAAAAATGGAATTTTATTTAAAGGAGCTTCCTTTTTAGATGCTATGACCACAATAAATACATTGGTAATGGACAAAACAGGAACGGTAACTAAGGGAGTTTTTAAAATCAAGGACATCAAAGCTATAGGTTTGAAAGAATCTGAATTCATGAAATACCTAATGGCTATGGAAGAACAATCAACACATCCAATAGCCAAAGCCATAATGGAGTATAAAGAAAATGGCGAAGATTTTGAAGCACAAGAGGTTTCTGAAATTGCAGGTAAAGGCTTAAAAGGCACTGTAAATGGAAAAACAGTTTTAGTAGGAAATAAAGCCTTAATGATTGCTAATAATGTTGATGTTCCAACTGAAACGGAATCAATTGTAGAATCTATTGTATTAGTAGCAATTGAGAATAAGTTCGCTGGTTATGTTGTAATTGCAGACGAATTAAAGGAGGATGCAAAAGAAACTATTAAAGCCCTACACAAAGTAGGAATCAAAAATATTATGATGCTTTCTGGCGATAAAGATTCCATTACCCAACAAATCGCCAAAGAATTAAATATTGAGAATGCCAAAGGAGGTTTGCTGCCAGAAGATAAATTAAATGAAGTTGAAAGTCTAAAGAAAAATCCTAAAAATAAAGTAGCCTTTATTGGTGATGGAATTAATGATGCACCAGTTTTAGCAGCAAGTAACGTAGGTATTGCAATGGGTGGTTTAGGAAGTGATGTTGCAATAGAAACCGCAGATGTCATAATTCAAACAGACCAACCGTCAAAAGTAGTGAGAGCCATTAAAATAAGTCGCTCCACACGAAAAATTGTGTGGCAGAATATCATTTTAGCATTTGGTGTCAAGGTAATTGTACTAATTTTAGGTGCAGGTGGTTTAGCTACAATGTGGGAAGCTGTGTTTGCGGATGTAGGTGTGGCATTGTTAGCAATACTGAATGCGGTGCGATTGCAAAGAATGAGTTGGAATTAGATAAATGAATTCCATATAACAATTTTTAATAACCGAATATGGTATTTCATGATTATATTTAAGTATTTGCTTAAATACGCAATTAGTTATATATTTGATTTATTAAAACAAAAATTTTTAGCAGATGAAATTAGAAATATCTTGTACAAGAGCACAAGCCGACCATAAGCAGTTGTTAAATTGCATGGATATGATTGACAATATGGAAGTTAGTTTTAAAAAGATGACAAAACTACTTTCAATAACAGGAAATGAAGTTCGTTTAAAAATTCTTTTTCTTTTAAATATGGAAAGCGAATTATGCCCATGTGATTTGGCTGATATTTTAAAAATGAGCGTCCCAGCTATTTCCCAACATATTAGAAAAATTAAAGACGCTAGTATAATAACTTCAAGACGAGAAGGTCAGACATTATACTATTCATTGAATTATGATGAAACAGATATTTTCAACAGTATTTTTAAATCTATAGAATTAATAAAAAAAACAGCATAACTATCAAAATAATGAAAACTGAAAAAGTGTCAAAGCAAGCAGCATATACAGGATTATTTGCTGCAATAGCATCATCTTCGTGTTGTATACCACCAGTAATAGCATTAATAGCAGGTGTTGGTGGTAGTGCATCAGCTTTATCATGGATGGAACCTTTTAGACCGTATTTAATAGTATTGGCAGTGATAGCTATTGGCTATGCGTGGTATAGCTACTTTAGACTCAAAAACAGTGATGATTGTGACTGTGAAATAGGAGATAAGCCGAAATGGTATCAAACCAAATGGTTTTTAATAATGATAACCCTTTTTGCAGCTTTATCAATTGCGTTTCCATATTATTCTTCAAGCTTTTATCCAGATAATAAGAAAGATGTTGTTGTGGTCAGTCAGTCAGATATTGAAACTGTAAACTTTGATATTAAAGGAATGACTTGTGCTTCTTGCGAACAACACGTTATACATGCAGTTAGTGAATTAGAAGGTATTGTTTATGTTGAAGCATCATTTGAGAAAGCGAATGCATTAGTAAAATACGATAAATCGAAAACATCTAAAGAAGATATAGAAAAAGCCATAAAATCTACGGGTTATAAAATTATAAAATAATGAAAGTCCAATTGAAATCAGAAATAACTTGTCCGAATTGTGGTTATAAAAAAGTTGAAGAAATGCCTACAAATGCTTGTCAATTCTTCTATACATGCACGAATTGTAATCAAGTATTAAGACCTATAGAAGAAGATTGCTGTGTATTCTGTTCTTATGCCACCGTTAAGTGTCCTCCGATACAACAGAATAAAAGTTGTTGTTAAAGCAAACCCCTTGAGGCATTCTCAATCAGCACCCTAATTGCAGAAGATGCACTACCACCGTACTTACTTTTTTTTGCTAATTCATTCAATTTCCCCTTTAATTTTGGTGATATCCTCATTGTGAAAATCTCAGTATTCGCAGTGTTCTTTGTTGATGGTAGTCGGCTCATATTCTTTTTTTATAAATAAATATGATGTAATCACACAAAACCTCAGCAAAATTGAAAATTACTTCCTTAACTGTACCAGATGTAATATATACAGCCAGTCATTCGATGTCTTGACTTCGCTTAAAGTGGTGCTTATAGGGCTATAAGGTTAGAATAGGTCCGTGTGGCATTCGACATGTGCATGAATTTCCTATGATATTTGAGACTCTTCCCTGGAACCCGCCTTATAATATCCATTAGTTAATCAGCTGTATATACGGCAGTCGAACCTATATTTTTTGTGAGAATTGAAAATCAAGTAGAAAAGAAGATGTATATACAAAAATTATTTTTCTA
The DNA here is from genome assembly GCA_013043005.1 of Flavobacteriaceae bacterium. GTDB lineage: Bacteria > Bacteroidota > Bacteroidia > Flavobacteriales > Flavobacteriaceae > Site-B1. Next base: position 13,633 of record JABDOZ010000070.1, read on the forward strand.
GGATTTTCTAAGAGATTTATAAGCAATGTATATACATTATACTACTGTTTACATTATATGTTATTATGTAAACACTTGTAGTTTTGTAAAGTCTTGAAATACAGCGCAATACGTTGTATTTGTGTATAACTATTTACATAATAAGTATAATTAGTAGTTTATGTAAATAGTTTTTTGTATATTTATTATCTATTTAAACGTACTATTTATGAAGACTCAACCACTAAATTATCACAAGTTGTATGATGAGGCAAGGAAACTATTTTTTGATGATTCCACTGCATATGGAATTGAAAGAAAGACGGAATATCTGGCTTATTTATTGGCTTTGGAGAGTGGACTTCGGGTTTCGGATTTGCTGAACCAGAAATATTATAATTTTTCTTATAACGAGAAGCTTGGGAAACATTGCTTCACAACATTTATCAAGAAAACCAAAAGCCAACACACAGGAGTTATTTCTAATGAGTTATATCATTACATTCAAGAGTACAGAGATGCTGTTAGAACCATTTATAATAGGTCCAGCGAGTATATATTTTATAACTATAAGACCAACAAGCCTTATACGAGGCAGTGGCTTCATAAGCGAATAAAAATGATTGCTAAGAAGCTCAAATTTAAAAACGCTGGTGTACACTCGATTCGCAAAGCATCGGCAATACATGTTCTTGACAAGACAGGTAGCCTTTCAATGGCACAATATCATTTAACCCACAAGCGTGCTACTACAACTGATAAGTATTTGGGGGTTACTCAGGCTACAGCATTGGAGCAATTAGCTAGAGTATTTTAAAATTTAATTTATAGAATTATGACACAAGGCGAAAGAGAAAGAAATTATATTTGGAGACCCAACGATTCTTCAAGCACTACCAGATTACGTTACGATTTGGAGGCAGAGCATTGGTATAGGTCATTCAAGAATGCTGAACGCAAGTATAAACCAACATCGATTAGTCAGGACCTAGGTGTTATTGGATTATTTATATCATTAATAAGTTCATTAATAGTCTTAATAATTCTTAGCTTAGTTCAGTTTATTAAATGGTTGAGGTCACAGTAATAAAAGGGAGAAGTTTAATATAATATTATTTAAGAACTTTTGATAAATTGTAGCATTTGAATTATTCCCCTTTCTGTTTCAAGCCAAAGGAGTAACACATTGGTATCAAAAAATTGCTTTACCCTGAAATCCTATTTTTTTACTTT
>JABDOZ010000098.1 GCA_013043005.1 Flavobacteriaceae bacterium
GCAGCTCTTTTATGTGCTACACTCATGTTCGCACAGGATAACAATTCTAAAGTTAGCCAAAGTGGGATCGACAACGATTCCAAAATAGAACAAACAGGAATTGAGAACTTTGCTGATGTATTGCAAAGAGGAAATTCTGATGAGATTCCGGACGAGAACAAGTCTGATATTATTACTATTGGAGTCAATAATCAAGCTTTTGTAGAGCAGAGAGGTGAACTTAATGATGCAAGGATTCGCCAAGGTTTAGGCTCTGATGAAAACAACATTGCCAAGACGTATCAAGAAGGTACATTTAATATGTCCGAACAATATCAATATTATGACAACCAAGACGCATCAGTTAATCAATTTGGTGTTGGTAACTGGGCTAAACAAACACAAAAAAGACTTCTCAGTGCAAATGACGCAGGTAATGTCGTGTCTTCAAATCAGTTTTTAGACTTTAACGAGAGTATTCAATTACAAATTGGAGAGAACAACAGAGCACAAAATAACCAGATAGGCCTTAACCAAGGTGATGAAGTAAACTTTACTAATCAAAAACAAATAGGTGATGAGAACTGGGCATATGTAGGCCAAGGTGGTTGGGAAAATAGAGCCACACAAGATCAAACCGATAAAAGTAACTTTGCTACAATTGGTCAGATTGGTGCGGCAAATAAAGCGACTCAAACTCAATCTCATATGAATAATGATGCTGATGCTCTTCAATTAGGTGGACAAAACACTAGTTTTCAGACACAATCTAATGATGGTAATACTGCTATAGTTTTACAAGGCGTTCTTGGTGGTGCTGAACTAGGAGCTTATGGAAACCTGGCTACTCAAGACCAATCAGGTATGGACAACTGGACAGGAACTGACCAGGACGGAGATTTTAACACCTCAACTCAAGAGCAAGAAGGAGACTACAATAGCTCAAGAATTCATCAGTATGGTAATGACAACTTTGCTACACAAAAGCAGGTAGAGGATAATGATACCGCTGAAATGGAACAACATGGAAATCGCAATACAGGAACACAAAACCAATTTGGTATCTTTAATTATGGTAGTGTAGATCAAGAAGGTGATGATAATATGTCTACTCAAGATCAAGTAGGGTTTTTAAACAGGGCATTTTCTGATCAAGATGGTGATTTTAATACAGTAAATCAAGATCAAAACGGGGAATACAACTTGGCGAAATCATTTCAAGATGGAAGGAATAACACATCAACCCAAACTCAAAAAGATTTTGATGATGATGGTTATGTTGCACATAATAACGATGCGTATTCAAATCAATATGGTGACAATAATACGTCAACTCAAACACAATCTGATAGTTGGAACTATGCTTATGTTAGACAAAATGGTGATTTTGGTATTGCGATTCAAGAACAAGAAGATTTTGGTAATGATGCTGATATTGAGCAAGGTTTGAATGGAGAAGAAAATATAGCAGAGCAATATCAAAAAGGAAATCTTAACTGGGCAGTAATCCAACAAAATTGGTCTAATACAGGTGGCAAGAATGAAGCTAAGCAACAACAAGATGGTGATGAAAATTGGGCATTTGCTTATCAAAAGGGTGATTTAAATAAATCAAACCAAAAGCAATTTAGTGATTATAATACTGCTCATGTATATCAAAATAACAGTGGTAATAAAGTAGATCAAATTCAAAAAGGGGATATTTGGAATGAAGCTAAGGCCGTTCAAAACTGGGATATTTCTGGTGGCAATCAAGGCGGTAACTATGCTAGTCAAATTCAAGATGGTTATGCTAATAAAGCATATTCATATCAAGATGGTGGAGCCCTAGATCAGAGTGTAAGGTTTTACGATTGGGAAGGTGATTATGCTGGTCACTGGACACAAATTCGTAATAGAGAATCAAAAGATAATAAATCTTATAGTACTCAAGAAGGTAGCAAACAATTGTCTTATACTATTCAGACTGGTAGTGAAAACACGGCTACAACGAATCAGCTAGGGCATTCAAGTTATTTGAATTTTTCTACAACACAACAAGATGGTATTGGTAATGCATCTACTGTTATGCAAGATGGAATGTATAATTTTGCTAAAACTTACTCTAGAGGAGATGGTAATATGTCTACTATAAATCAAATGGCAGAAGGTAATAGGGCTAATGTTGGACAATTTGGTATGAATAATACTTCAACTATAACCCAACAGAAATAAGTTTTAATCTAAAAATTTAATCCTTAAAAAATTGGAGTGGAAAATATTTTCCACTCCAAATTTTAAGATTATCTATCGCTATGAAGTATAACCTTGCCCTAATGTTTGTAGTTTTATACAGTTTTTGTTGTTTTTCACAACAAGAAGGAATTTATAATGAATATGGTTCTGAGATATTAAATTCCGATAGCAATTTAGTTAATGTATTAAACACAGTTGCGTTAACCCAAATAAATTCAATTGAAAACTCAGTATCAAACCAGGGAAATGATCTAATAATTAGGCAAATTGGTGATTATAACAGGGTTTTCTCACAAAATCAATCATCTTCATCTAATTTAAAACTTTCGCAGTATGGTAATTATAATGAAATTGATTTGATAATTAATGCTCCCAGTATAAAAGGAAGCATCTTACAGAATGGCAATAATAATTCAGTATTAGATAATATATATTATACCAACCAGAATGTAGAGATGAATGTTATCCAAAATGGTAATAATTTGTCACTAAACAGGATCGGTGTAAACTCTCTTACAAATAAACTTCAATTAGTTCAGGAAGGTAGTTTTAAAACTATTACTATAATTAGTAAATAAATTCTTTATATCTTTAGTTCTTCAATAGTTCCCAATCATGAAGAACCTTCTTCTTTCAATACCGGTTATAATTTGTTTTCAGTTTGCTTCAAGCCAGGAGTTAAACACAAGAATCGTTGCAGAATTAAATGTTGAAACTGTCGATAAAATTAGCTTTTTCACGGCAAAAGTTTCCAATAAGAGTGACTATTATTTTAATTTAAAATATAATTTTTCTGTCCTCGTCTTAAATGAAAACTACGCATCTTTAAAAGAATCATTGGAAGAATTCTTAAAATCTCCCAACTCTGAAAAGAAAACATTGAATGATTTCTTACAAGAACAAGAACAAAAAAAATATGATTCAAAAGGTTTTAAGGAAGAGTTTTTTACATTATCTCCCTTTGAAACAAAAGACCTTTATAAGGTTTCTGTAGAGGTTGATACTGAGCGTAAAATTATTGTATTGTTCTTAGTTTTGGACAACGATAATCAAATAATTTCTAAAAACAGGATAGTTCTTAATGAAAATGAAAATAATAAAAGAGAAAATGAGGTTGAATCTAACAACAAATTTCAAATTTTAGGACTTGTCGTTGAAGACACAAAAACAAAAAGCGGAAAAGATTTTTATGATCGTTTCTTCTTTCATTACAATTATTCCAACATAAAAGGAAATCAAGTAGTAAAAGTGCAGGAAATGTTCTCATTCAGAAGAACTACTCGGCTAATAATTTCTATTGGTGATAATGTAATTGCTGAATTTTTTGCTTACCCTAACGAAGAGTATATTGAAGAAATGGCAAAACAATCCGTTCAACGAGTTTATAAATATTTTGAAAACAAAAAGAAAGAAAAGTTGTATATTTCACCCTATTAAACTGACCTACAATAAATTTATTATGAAGAAGTTACTGTTATTACCCATATTTATTATGTCTCTACAAATGTTTAGTCAGCAGTTAGTATATGAGCCTAAAAACCCCAATTTTGGTGGAGATACGTTTAATTATCAGTGGTTATTAAGTTCTGCAGAAGCACAAAATACAATTGAAGATCCAAATGCTCAGCAGGATGAGCAAGAGTCTGATTTACAGCGATTCACGGAGAATTTAAATAGTCAATTGTTAAATTTGGTCTCTAGATCATTGTTTTCGGATCAATTTGGTGATGCTGGATTAACGCCTGGCAACTATACTTTTGGTAGTCTGTCTGTAGAAATTTTTCCATCAGATGAAGGATTGGTTATTTCAATTCTAGATGTAGAAACTGGTGAGCAAACCCAAGTAATAATTCCTCAATGATCTTAACCTAATGAAATTAAATTTATTCAAACCCCTTATATTTACATGTGCCTTAATTCTTACTAGTTGTGGTACATATTTTAATCAGCCAACTGATTTTCAGGAGGCCAGAATTGGTGAATCTACAGAAGCCACCCAGAGTCTTTCCGACCTTCCGTTACCTAAAGAACCTGTCGTAGTAGGGGTTTATAAGTTCCGTGATCAAACAGGTCAATATAAAGCAACCGAAAACGCAGGATCTTTCAGTACGGCCGTTACTCAGGGAGCTACGACAATTTTGATCAAAGCACTCGAAGATTCAAAATGGTTTATGCCTATTGAAAGGGAGAACTTATCCAATCTTTTAAATGAAAGGCAAATCATCGAAAAGACAAGACAGGTATACAGGAAGACATCAAATCCTGATGAACCTCAATTACCTCCTCTTCTATACGCAGGAATTTTATTAGAAGGTGGAATAGTGTCTTATGATACAAACATTATTACAGGAGGACTAGGTGCCAGATATTTTGGAATTGGCTCGTCTACTCAATATAGACAAGACAGGATAACGGTCTATTTACGTGCAGTTTCTACCTCAAATGGTAAAATATTAAAAACAGTTTACGTTTCGAAAACTATTCTCTCTCAAGCATTGGATGCTAGTCTTTTTAAATATGTAAATTTTAAAAGACTTCTTGAAGTAGAAACTGGATTTACTAAAAACGAACCAATTCAATTAGCAGTTTCTGAAGCAATTGAAAAAGCTGTAGAATCATTAATCGTAGAAGGCATAAAAGATAAACTTTGGTCTCCAGAAATAAGTGAAGCAGAAACACAAGTATTAGTAGATTCATATGAACTAGAGAAGGAAGAAGATTTAACCACGGAATTATATAATAGATTTCTAACTGAGCGCAGAGGTAAAAGTGCAATTTCCGCTTCGGTTGGATTCACATCAATGAATGGAGACTTCTCAAGTCCAGAATTAGAATTTAGTGCTCGATTGGGTTATAAACACAATATAAGTGAATATTTTAATTTAAGTATTGGTTACAATCGATTTAATTTAGCTAATGAAGGGGTTTTTAATGATGGATTTATGTCTTTTGATTTGAATGGTGAAGTAAATATTCTTCCCCACGATACATTTACTCCATATGTATTTGGAGGATTTGGAACCAACGCATTTAATGATTTTAGTTCTATTGATCCAAAACTTCAAATAGGATTGGGATTTGAATATTTAATATCCAATAGTATCGGATTAACAGTTTACGGCGAGCATAATTATGTGTTTAATGACGAGCTTGATGGATTGGATGTTGGAAAGAATGATGATATGTTTTACAGAGTTGGTGCAGGTTTAAATGTCTATTTTACGCAACCAAAAACAAAATTTAATCAAAACAGAATATTAGAACGTCAGAAAAAAAGAGAGTTAAAAGAATTAAAAAAGTTGAATACACAAGGTCTTAAAGATAACAGGAGAGCATCACGTGTGGGTACAGAAGAAAAAAATATAGAAGCAAAAGATGAGGTTCAAAAGGAAGAAAAGTCAGAAGCTGAAAAAATAATAAATATTATTGACCAAAAGGAGCAAAGAAAACTCAACATCAAGATAATGAAAGAGCAAAGGAGAGCGGCAAAAAAAGCAGCGAGTGAGGCTAAAAAAAACAGTAAAACAATTATAAGTACTAATAAAATTGATAATGATGAAAACTAAATTTAAATATATATTCTTGTCTTTATTTTTAATTTTATTAATCAATTGTAGTGAAGATAAAATTAGTTTAACAGGCACAGGTACATTGACCGGAAAAGTTGTGGCAGTTGAAGATTTCTTGCCTTTAGAGAATGTTAAAATTTCCACCAACCCTACATCCAGCACGGTTTTTACAAATGCACTTGGTGAATTTGAAATTCAGGATTTAATTGTGAATGACTATTCAGTTCAAGCTGAAAAAGATGGGTATTTAACCCAATTTGAAGGAATTTCAATAACAGATAATAGTGTTGTTAATTTAATTTTTGAAATGGATGTTGAAACAGCTAATAATAAACCGCCTGTGGCTCCAGTTCTTGATTCACCAGCAGATAATGCTACAGACCTGGAAACTGAAGTGCAATTGATCTGGTCTGGTTCAGATCCAGATGGAGACGAAATTAATTATTCAATAGAAATATTGAATGATTTGAATTCTGAAATCCTGGAGTTCTCAAATATTTCAGATACAACATACACAGTTTCGGGCTTAAAATATGGGACAAAATATTTTTGGCAAGTTTCTGCTACAGATGAAATCAATGAACCTTCATTAAGTGATGTGTATTCTTTTGAAACGCTGCCATTTCCAAACAATAGATTCTTTTTTGTTAGAAATATTAATGGTAATAATGTTATTTATTCTGGAGATGATGAAGGCAATGAAATTCAATTAACATCTGAAAATTCTAATAGTTGGAGACCGAGAAAAGCCACAAATATAAATAAAATTGCATTTTTGAAATCTAACGGAGGGCAAACGCATTTGTATACAATGAATTTGGATGGTTCAGATGTTACTCAAGTTAGTAGTGCAGTTCCAGTAGCTGGATTTAATCTTGATGAAATTGATTTTTCATGGGGAAGCAATGACTCATTCTTATATTATCCAAGCTTTGATAAATTGTATCGAATCTCACCCGATGGATCTAATCTATCTCAAATACATCAAACGTCAAATGGCAATTTTATTTCTGAAGTAGACTGGAATCAGCAAACTTCTAAACTTGCACTAAAAACAAATGATAATTCAGGATATAATGTGACAATTTATACAGTTAATTTATCAGGAGTACTACAGGAAACCGTTTTAGATGGAGTAAATGGAGCTGCAGGAGGATTAGATTTCTCTTTTGATGGGTCACAACTTTTGTATACGTATGATATTTCAGAAAATGAAAATATACAATATAGAATATTAGATTCTAATATGTTTATTTATGATTTCAATACTTTAACATCAGAAAATGTTTCAGATGGTAAGAGTGGAGGTTCAAACGATTTGGATCCCAAATTTTCACCTAATGGAGCCCAATTGATATTTGTTAATACTTCTAATGATGGAATATCACAAAAAAATGTTCTTACAGTGAATATTAATCAACAAGAATCTCGAGAAGTTATCTATAGTGATGCTTTTATGCCCGATTGGAAGTAGAATTTTTAAAAGATATTTAAAAGCATACAATAAAAAGTTGTATGCTTTTTTTTTATAAATATCTTTGCACAATAATTTAAAGTATGAGTTCTGAATCTAGTAATCGCTATAGTCAAAGAGGAGTTTCCGCATCTAAGGAAGATGTTCACAACGCTATAAAGAATGTAGATAAGGGATTGTTTCCTAATGCTTTCTGTAAAATTGTTCCTGATTATTTGACAGGAGATAAGGAATATTGCATTGTCATGCATGCCGATGGTGCTGGAACAAAATCCTCTTTAGCCTATATGTATTGGAAAGAAACAGGAGATATTTCAGTGTGGAAAGGCATAGCTCAAGATGCTTTAATTATGAATATTGATGATTTATTGTGCGTTGGAGCAACAGATAATATTCTGCTATCATCAACTATAGGCAGAAATAAAAATTTAATTCCTGGAGAAGTGATTTCCGCTATAATTTCTGGTACGGAAGAATTAATATCAGACTTGAACAAATATGGAGTTACAATTCATTCTACAGGAGGAGAAACTGCTGATGTTGGAGATCTCGTTAGAACTATTATTGTAGATTCAACAGTTACAGCAAGAATGAAGAGAGAAAATGTTATTGATAATTCAAATATAAGGCCGGGAGATTTGATAGTTGGTCTTGAGTCATTTGGACAGTCAACCTATGAAAAGGAATATAATGGTGGAATGGGAAGTAATGGTCTAACATCTGCAAGACATGATGTTTTCAGTAAATATTTGGCTGAGAAGTACCCTGAAAGTTATGACCATTTGGTGCCTGAAGAATTAGTGTATTCAGGAAATCTTAAGTTAAATGATGCTATAGAAAATTCCCCACTAGATGCCGGAAAATTAGTTTTGTCTCCAACAAGAACTTATGCACCTATAATCAAACAAATATTATCTAAGTATTATTCAAAGGATATTCATGGGATGGTTCATTGCAGTGGAGGAGCTCAAACTAAAATACTTCATTTTGTTGATCGATTTCATATTATAAAAGATAATATGTTTCCAATTCCACCTTTATTTAAACTGATTCAGGAACAATCTAAAACTGACTGGAATGAAATGTATCAGGTATTCAATTGCGGACATAGAATGGAATTGTATGTTTCACCTGCAATCGCCAAAGATATAGTTTCAATTTCAAATTCATTTAATGTTAATGCTCAGGTTATTGGCAGAGTTGAAGATGCAAAAGCAAAAAAACTAACAATTAAAAGTGAATTTGGCACTTTTGAATACTAATTCTATTTGATTATTGTATTATTAATGCAGCCATGAGATTCAGAATTGTTTTAATATTAAGTCTTTTTTATAAAATAGGTTACAGTCAGTTTTTAGATATAAATACAATTAAACTTGATTCTATTTCAAAGGCTCAGACTGATCAAAAGTGGATTCAGTCAAATATGGTAAGATTAGATTTTAGTGAAGTGGCTTTTGTAAACTGGAATGCAGGAGGGACAAATTCTATCTCAGCACTACTCAATGTTTTTTCATCAATAAAATATAACCAAAACAATCTAGCATGGCTGACTTCTGTTAGAGCTAGATATGGTATCAATGATCAAGAAAATCAACAATTGAGAAAAACCGAGGATGAAATTGAACTGAACTCAACACTGGGATTTAGAGAAAATAATATAACCAACTGGTATTATTCTGCCAGATTCAATTTTAAAACACAATTTAGTAATGGTTATAACTACCCTGATAGAGATAATGCAATATCAAAATTTATGGCACCTGGCTATTTATTTTTTGGAGGTGGCGCAGAATATGGAAAAAATTTGGAACAGTTATCCCTATACTTGTCTCCATTAACTTTTAAATCGACTTTTGTTCTGGATGAGGATCTGGCCAATGCAGGTGCGTTTGGAGTTACTGCTGCTGTTATAGATGAAAATGGTAATATAATTGAAAGAGGGAAACGAGTAAGAACAGAAATGGGTATTTTAGTTACTAATTCATATCAGACAAAATTATTTGAAAACATCGCATTAACCAATCGATTAAGTCTTTATACAGATTATTTGAATAGTTTTGGGAATATAGATATTGACTGGGAAGTTATTTTAGATTTTAGGGTAAATAGTTTCGTTAAAGCTACTTTTGGCACCCATATTAGGTATGATAACGATGTTAAAATTTTGGAAGAAACTGAAATTGAAGATGAGTTTATAGAAAAGGGTGCTCGGGTTCAACTAAAACAATTTTTGGGTATTGGAGTTGAGGTAAAATTTTAATTTGATTAAAGAAAGACTACCAAAAGAGATAAATAGAAAGTTGAAATAGCTGCATCTATAAAGAAGACTGATCCAAATAATACGATTTCAGATATACCTTTATTGCGGAAAAGGGATAGTAGTTTATTACTTGCAACTTGACTTATATAATACCATAGAATAAATACGACAATTAGTTTGGTAAGGATAATTGAAAGTATTGGCATCTTAAAAATTATTAGTATCAGATTTAATCCTAAGGACCATAAGAAGAATGGTTTGTAAAACAGTATTATGGATACCAGTTTTTGCATAATACATACAAAAACGATATAATTCCTTGATTTATTTTGTTGAGGTATTCAAATTAAGCGAAGGTTATTTTGAATTAATATAAAAATAAATTCCAAAATAATCTCAAATGTAAAGCAAAGCACCACTTAAATTTAGCAACAAAACAAACAATAAATTATCGTACTTTTGCAACACATTTTTAGATATTCATGTTAGAGAAATTACAAATTATTAAACAACGATTTGATGAAGTTAGTGATCTGATTATTCAACCCGATATAATAACCGATCAGAAGCGTTATGTTCAGTTAAATAAAGAATATAAGGATTTAAAATTATTGGTTGATAAAGGAGATGAATACAAGGGGTTATTAGCTAATTTAAAAGAGGCAGAGGAAATAATTGCGGATGGAGTTGATCCTGAAATGATTGAGATGGCTAAAATGCAATATGACGAGGTAAAGGAAAAAATTCCTTCGCTAGAAGAAGAAATTAAATTTATGTTAATACCAAAAGATCCCGAGGATACTAAAAATGCGGTTGTTGAATTGAGGGCAGGAACGGGAGGAGATGAAGCTAGTATTTTTGCAGGCGACTTATTTAGAATGTATTCTAAATATTGTGAAAGCAAAGGTTGGAAAGTATCAACTGTCGATTTTAGTGAGGGAACTAATGGAGGATTTAAGGAGATTCAGTTCGAAGTGATAGGAGGGGATGTTTATGGTACACTAAAATTTGAGGCTGGTGTTCATAGAGTTCAACGTGTTCCGCAAACAGAAACACAAGGACGTGTGCATACAAGTGCTGCGACAGTAATGGTATTTCCTGAAGCCGAAGAGTTTGATATACAAATTGACCCTAAGGATGTGAGAATTGATTATTTCTGTTCTTCAGGACCTGGTGGACAATCAGTTAATACAACCTATTCTGCAGTCCGTCTTACTCATATTCCAACAGGTTTGGTTGCGCAATGTCAAGATCAAAAGTCTCAACATAAGAATAAGGAGAAAGCGTTTAGAGTGCTGCGTTCTAGATTATATGATTTAGAATTGGCCAAAAAACAAGAAGAGGATGCGGCAAAACGTGGCACTATGGTGACTTCTGGAGATAGGAGTGCAAAGATCAGAACATATAATTATCCACAAGGACGTGTTACAGATCACAGAATAGGGTTAACCTTATATGATCTCCAAAATATCATTAATGGCGATATTCAAAAAATTATAGATGAATTAATGTTAGCAGAAAACACGGAAAAACTGAAGGCTGGAAGCGACATTCTTTAAAATAATGAAATTCTTTTTGAGACTCTTTTTAAATTTATGAAAACGGAACATTTAATTGATCAGATATACAAAAAGAAATCCTTTCTATGTATAGGATTAGATGTTGATATTAGTAAAATTCCTTCGTTTCTTTTAAAAGAAAAAGATCCCATATATGCTTTTAATAAAGCTATTATAGACTCTACAAATCATCTTTGTGTCGCTTATAAACCAAACATTGCATTTTATGAAGCCTATGGTTTGAAAGGATGGAAGTCACTTGAAAAGACAATTAACTATCTCAACGAAAAGTACCCGGAAATTTTTACTATAGCCGACGCCAAACGAGGTGATATAGGTAACACAAGTTCTATGTACGCGAAAGCTTTTTTTGAAGACTTAAAATTTGATAGTATTACAGTTGCCCCTTATATGGGTAAGGATTCTGTCGTACCATTTTTGGCCTTTAAAGACAAGCATACCATTGTTTTAGCATTAACATCTAATCAAGGAGCTTTAGATTTTCAAACAAAAAAAATCGATGGATCAGAATTATACAAGCATGTTTTGAAAACATCAAAAACTTGGACAAATTCTAATAACCTGATGTATGTAATTGGTGCAACTAAAGCAGAATTCTTAGCTGATATCAGAAAAATAATTCCTGATAGTTTTCTTTTAGTTCCTGGTGTTGGAACCCAAGGTGGTAGTTTTGAAGAAGTTTGTAAATACGGAATTAACAAACATATTGGACTTTTAATTAACTCTTCAAGAGGAATAATATATGCATCAAATAGATCAGACTTCGCAAAGGCTGCTGCTTATGAAGCTAAGGAACTTCAGCAAAAAATGGCAGTAGAGGTTTTGAAACTTAAGAATCTATAATATAAAAAGCCAGTTGATAACTGGCTCTTCATAAACTAACTAACTTAAACAATAATTTAATGAGAAATTTTCTATTGTATGGTACAAAGATAGCTCTCAATCTGCTAAATTATTGTTAAGCAAATATTATAGTTGTCTTAAATATTTAATAAAATTTTAATTGATTAACAAATGCTTAACACTTTAAAACTTATATTTAAATAAATACAAAAAAAAATGAAGCAAATATTTTTTCTTTTGGTATTGGTATTAAGCTTTTCTGTATCAGCTCAATCAAATGATTGCAAATGTTGTACAGAAAAACATGCAGAATTTGACTTTTGGATTGGAACTTGGAATGTAACCAATAAAGATGGTTCTGTTGCTGGAAGAAATATAATATATAAAATTCAAGATAAATGTATTTTGCGTGAAAACTGGACCAGCGCAAAGGGAAAATACACAGGAACCAGCAATAATTTCTATAATGCTAAAACAAAGCAATGGGAACAGATCTGGTTGGATAATCAAGGTGGAAGTTTGCATTTAAAAGGAAATAGAAAGGGTAATGAGATGATCTTACAATCAGATGAGGATCTAAATAAAGATGGAAATCCTTATTACCACCGAATAACATGGACTAAAAATGATGATGGTTCTGTTCGTCAACTTTGGGAGACAATAACAAACGGAAACGAGGTTACTGTTGCTTTTGATGGTTTATATGTAAAAGATTAATTATTAGTCTTGTAGTGCAAATACTCTCTTCAGTAAATCTGTAGTTCTCGATGAAAATTTTGATCTGATGTCTTTTTCTTCGACTGCAATCATCATGAAAACTCCTTTGAGTGCTTCGTTAGTAACATAGTCGGTCAGATCTGGATTTACATCGTCTGTAAAAGGAATGCTATTATATTTATTAATTAAGTTTTGCCAAATCTGGTCTGCACCAACTTTACTAAAAGAACTTTCAATTACTGGGTTGAACTTGTCATATAGAGCAGTTTGGGTTTTTGCTGAAAGATATTTTGTTGCGGCATCATCATTACCTAATAAAATATTTTTTGCATCGGTAAAGGTTATTTCTTTTACAGCCTTAACAAATATTGGAGTAGCCTCTTTAACGGCATCTTCAGCAGCTCTGTTGAGTATTTTTAATCCTTCATCAGCTAAATTACTTAATCCGATATCTCGCAATGCTTTGTCAACCTTCTGAAGTTCATCTGGAAGTAGGATCTTAACTAATTCATTTTTGTAGAAACCGTCTTCTAAGGTAAGCTTGGTGACTTGTTTGTCTATTCCAAAGTCAAGAGCTTCTCGCAAACCAGAGGCTATTTCAGTATTACTAATTTCTCCCCCTTGAGGTAATTGGTTGATGACATCTTGTAATTCTGCGCAAGAAAACAAAGTACATATTGTGATTAATACTAAAACTGATCTTTTCATGACTTATTTTTTTAAGACAACAAATAAAAGTAATAGTTTAACAATTACGAAAAAATAACAGTTTTATTATTATATACCATTACCTTCCTATGAATGTGAAGTTTAATTGCATTTGAAAGTACTATTTTTTCCAGATCTCGTCCTTTCGCAATTAGACCTTCAATAGAATATGCATGGGAAACATGAGCCACATCCTGATCAATTATTGGCCCAGCATCCAACTCCTCAGTAATGTAATGACTAGTAGCACCTATAATCTTAACCCCTCTTTTATAGGCAGAATGATATGGTTTTGCACCAACAAATGCGGGTAGAAATGAATGGTGAATATTTATTATTTTATTTGGATACTTACTAATTAATTTACCTGAAACTATTTGCATGTATCTTGCCAATACTACAAAATCAATGTTGTGTTCTTCCAATAGTTTTAGTTGTTGATCTTCAGCCGAGGTTTTAGTTTCTTTTGAAACTGGAATATGATAAAACGGAATATTAAAACTATCAGCAATTGGTTTTAGGTGGTTATGATTACTTATAATAAATGGAATATTTACCTTTAATTCTCCAGATTTGTAGCGTCCCAGTATATCATATAAGCAGTGGTCATATTTAGAAACAAACACCGCCATATTGATTTTTTCTTCTGAAGAATAGATTCGCCATTTCATTTCAAATCGTTTCGCTAATGAGGCATTAAACTCCTCTTTTAATAGTTCAATAGAAAAAGTAGAATTAGAAAATTCACTTTCCAATCGCATAAAAAAGATATCTTGCTCTCGGTCTACATGTTGATCGATATAAACAATATTTCCTTTTTTATCTGCAATGAAATTCGTTACAGAAGCTATAATTCCTGATCGATCTCTGCAATGTATTAAAAGGATAATTTTTTTCATTGTTCTTTTATTTTTTAAAGAATTAAAATTAGGTTAAAAATAAGTGCTATTTCTAATTTCATGAAATTTTAGATAATCATAAATAGATAACAGTTTTTTTTGAATTATCCGTAAATTGCATGTAATAAAACTGCTTTTATTGCGAATGGAACAAATCAAAACTTATAAACCAAAACATAAAGTACGTATTGTAACTGCTGCTTCATTATTTGATGGCCATGATGCGGCTATTAATATTATGCGACGAATTATTCAGTCTACCGGAGTTGAAGTAATTCATTTAGGTCATGACAGAAGTGTTGAAGAAGTAGTTAATACGGCTATACAGGAGGATGTAAATGCTATAGCCATGACTTCTTATCAAGGAGGCCATAACGAGTATTTCAAATACATGTATGATTTGTTGAAAGAGAAGGGTGCTGAACATATTAAGATTTTTGGAGGAGGAGGAGGAGTGATTCTTCCGGAAGAGATCAAGGATCTAATGGATTACGGCATTACACGAATCTATTCTCCTGATGATGGTCGTGAGATGGGTTTACAGGGAATGATAAATGATTTGGTTCAGCAATCGGATTTTGCGATTGGTGATAGCTTGAATGAAGAGGTGAATTTTCTTGAAAATAAAAATCCGAAAGCCATTGCCAGAGTTATTTCATCCGCGGAAAATTTTCCGGATGTTGCTAAAGATGCATTGCAAGAAATCCATGAAAAGAACAAAAAATCAAAAACACCAGTTCTTGGGATAACGGGAACCGGTGGAGCTGGAAAGAGTAGTCTTGTAGATGAACTAGTGAGGCGTTTTCTGATTGATTTTCCTAAAAAAACAATTGGGATTATTTCTGTCGATCCCTCCAAGCGTAAGACAGGTGGTGCATTGTTGGGAGATAGAATCAGAATGAACGCTATTAATAATACACGGGTATATATGCGTAGTTTGGCAACTCGCCAATCTAATTTGGCTTTGTCAAAACATGTTAAGGAAGCAGTTCAGGTTTTAAAAGCAGCAAAATACGATTTGATTATCCTTGAAACATCAGGAATAGGGCAATCTGATACAGAAATAATTGAGCATAGCGATGTTTCCTTATATGTAATGACACCAGAATTTGGTGCTGCAACTCAGCTCGAAAAAATTGATATGCTCGATTTTGCAGATTTGGTTGCTATTAACAAATTTGATAAAAGAGGAGCTCAGGATGCACTGCGGGATGTAAAAAAACAATACATGCGTAATCACAATCTTTGGAATGTTGATCAGAACGATTTGCCGGTTTTTGGGACTATCGCATCACAATTCAATGATCCAGGTATGAATACTCTTTATAAAGCTTTAATGGATAAGGTGGATGACAAGACTAAAGCTGATCTAAAATCAACATTCCGGATCACAGATGAAATGAGTGAGAAAGTATTTGTGATTCCACCGGCACGAACGCGCTATTTGTCTGAAATTTCGGAAAATAATAGAGCTTATGATAAGAAAGGAAAAGACCAAGTCGAAATAGCTCAAAAGTTATTCGGAATATATAAAACATTAGAATCTGTTATTGATTCAAAACCAGAGTTAGATAAATCGGGTATTGATGCAAAAACTATAAATCTGAATGAGGTCAAAAATAAAGAATTTGTTAGGCAATTATTAGCTGAGTTCGAAAAAGTAAAATTAGGCCTTGATAATTACAATTGGGAAGTAATAGCTGGTTGGAATGAGAAAGTAACAAGATATAAAGATCCAGTTTATTCATATAAAGTTCGTGATAAAGAATTCAAGATAGAGACCCATACAGAGTCATTATCACATTCACAAATATCTAAGGTTGCATTACCAAAATATGAAGCCTGGGGAGAAATTCTTGCTTGGAATTTGCAAGAAAATGTTCCGGGTGAATACCCGTATACTTCAGGTTTGTATCCGTTCAAGAGAATGGGAGAAGATCCAGCACGTATGTTTGCTGGCGAAGGAGGCCCTGAACGCACCAACAGGCGATTTCATTATGTAAGTGAGGGTATGTCTGCTAAACGATTATCAACAGCATTTGACAGTGTTACCTTATATGGTAATGATCCAGATTATCGTCCGGACATATACGGAAAAATTGGAAATGCAGGAGTTTCTATATGTTGTTTAGATGATGCTAAAAAATTGTATTCAGGATTTAACTTAGCAGATGTAAAGACCTCAGTAAGTATGACCATTAATGGTCCTGCACCGATGCTGTTAGGGTTTTTCATGAATGCTGCTATAGACCAGCAGTGTGAAATTTACATAAGGGAAAATGGTCTGGAAAAAGAAATTGAAGCTAAAATTGAACAACTTTATAAAGGAAAAGAACGTCCTGAATATAATGGAGAATTACCTCTAGGGAATGATGGTTTAGGTTTGATGCTGCTTGGTGTTACGGGAGATCAGGTTTTACCAAATGATGTTTATTATAATATAAAAACTAATACGATTTCTCAAGTTAGGGGAACAGTTCAGGCGGATATTTTAAAAGAAGATCAGGCTCAAAATACTTGCATTTTTTCAACGGAATTTGCTTTGAGATTAATGGGAGATGTTCAAGAGTATTTCATTGATAATAATATTCGCAATTTTTATTCTGTGTCTATTTCAGGCTATCATATTGCTGAAGCTGGAGCAAACCCTATTTCTCAATTAGCATTTACCTTGGCAAATGGATTTACCTATGTAGAATACTATTTATCAAGAGGCATGGATATTAATAAGTTTGGACCAAACCTATCATTCTTCTTCTCCAATGGAGTGGATCCGGAATATGCTGTAATAGGTCGTGTGGCTCGTAAAATTTGGTCTAAGGCAATGAAACATAAATATGGTGCTAATTCAAGAGCTCAAATGCTTAAATATCATATTCAAACATCTGGACGCAGTTTACATGCTCAAGAAATTGATTTTAATGATATACGTACTACATTACAGGCTTTATATGCCATTTACGATAACTGCAATTCATTGCATACAAATGCTTATGACGAAGCCATTACTACACCAACAGAAGAATCAGTAAGACGCGCAATGGCAATCCAACTTATAATCAACAATGAACTTGGATTGGCAAAAAATGAAAACCCTATGCAGGGATCTTTCATTATTGAAGAATTGACAGATCTTGTAGAGGAGGCGGTATTATTAGAGTTTGACAGAATAACAGAGCGTGGTGGTGTATTGGGAGCTATGGAAACCATGTATCAACGCAGTAAAATACAGGAAGAAAGTTTGTATTATGAAACTCTAAAACATACTGGCGAGTATCCCATAATTGGTGTTAATACATTTTTAAGCAAAAAGGGTTCTCCAACTATTCTGCCAGCTGAGGTTATTCGAGCCACAGAACAAGAAAAGGAAATTCAAATCAATACACTTAAAAATCTACATAAAAATTATGATACTGAGTCGTTATTGAAAGATTTACAACAAAAAGCTATTCATAACGAAAACATCTTTGAATCATTGATGGAAGCTTGTAAACATTGCTCACTGGGACAAATCACCAAGGCATTATTTGAAGTTGGTGGACAGTATAGAAGAAATATGTAATTTTTAATTAAGAATAATTACAAGGTTAACATCCAGGTTTTTTGTAGTTGTTTGAATTTTTTCAATTCACTTTGAAGGATTGGCAAATAGTCTTTACCATTACTATTGCAACGCGTTAATCGCTTGCAATTGTAATACAATCTATTTGTCAATCGTTGGATGGAAGCGAAATGTTGATGCTTTTTGTCTGAAAATCGTTCCAATTCTGCATTTTCTATTTCTGGCACTATGGATGCGGATTGCTGCACAATGTCTCCTGTAAAATATATATTTGAATCCTCACTGCCATCAGGATTTAAATAAGATAGATCATAATTTAAGTAGGTAGATATACTACGAGAAAGCGCAATAATATCCATAGCCTTTTGATACACAGGCAATTCTGACAAATGAGATGGGATAGGGTTCAACATTTTTACTAGCAATTTTATCAAAAATACTCACTAAGTTTTATTTATTACCATCGATATTAAGGCAAATGTGTATATTTACTTTAATAATTAATGTATATTATATAAATATCTTTTAAATGAAAATAGATACACTAAACAAGAAGATTTTAATGTGCTTACAGATAAATGCAAGACAATCCAATGCGGAAATTGGGCGACAGGTTGGCATTAGTTCACCTGCTGTTTCAGAAAGAATTAAAAAAATGGAAGATTCTGGAATTATTGAAGGATTTGGCACCTCCATTGCAGCATTTGAAGTCGGATATCAATTAAAAGCTATTATCACATTAAGAGCATTTATGGGTATGTTAAAACCGTTTTTAGAAAAAGTAAAAACCTATCCGGAAGTTTTAAATTGTTATCGCATAACGGGTAATGAAAACTTCGTAATGGAGGTTGCTCTGAAGGATCAAATGCATCTTGAAAACTTTATTGATCAGCTTATTGTTTATGGAGAAACCAAAACTCAAATAGTTTTGTCTCATGTTGTAAAGAATAATGAGGTGAAACCCATTAATTAATTTTAATCGTATTTTTATCACACACTAAAAAATAATGAAGAAAATATTAGTAATTTTAACCGTAATTACCATAGTCTATTCGTGTGGTACTAGCAGAAGTTTTCAAAACTTTTATGACAGCCATAAGTCAGATTTGGGTGTCACTGCTTTTCAAGTACCAAATTTTATGAAAAGCATATTGAGCAATATAACACCAAAACAAAACTTGTTTGACAACTTATCTGATTTCAAATTTATAACTTTTAATAATACAACTTCATCTTATAAAAAAGGTTTGATAGATGAAATGAATTTGGTTGCAGGCAACAGGTACACAGATATGTTTAGAAAAAATACAGTTGAGAATACAAAAATCATATCTGTAAAGGAATTTGGAAATGTGGTTACTGAAGCCATTGTTTTTGACAGCAAAGTAGATAAAACAACCATTTTTTATATCAAAGGTAAATTTGATCCTGAGAAAATTAAGGCTTTCTCAGATGATGATACTTTTGATGATTTTTCGAAAAATCTACAA
>JABDOZ010000114.1 GCA_013043005.1 Flavobacteriaceae bacterium
AGTAGATGGAGTTTGCTTAATGTGTAAAGAACGCATTGAGAAAGCTTCTATAAAAACTAAAGGTGTCAAGTCTGCTGTTTGGAATGTTGAAACGCACGAATTGAAGTTGATCTTCGATGAACGGAAAACAGATCTAGAGACCATCCAAGAAAATATATTGGCAGTTGGCCATGATGTTGAAGAGTTGGCAGCTTCTGATGAAGCTTACGCAAGTGTACATGCGTGTTGCAAGTATCGTGACGAAGAAGTGCAAGAAGAGCATAAGGAGTAAATGAGGTTGTAACAAAAAGGAATATATGTTAACTTAGTATGTTATAAATTTTGGAATTCGTTTTGCTCAAAATAGTTTGTTGAATATTTAGATTATCAATAGATCAACAAGATTTTTGGGCAGAAAAATATTATTGGTTTACTGATATGACTGCATTGAAAAACTTCCAAATACTATTTTTTCTTTTTTTGTCAACTTTATTTTGTTCTGCACAAAACGATCTAATTGACATAGATTCTATTCCCTATAGAATTTATCCAAACGTTAATATTGATAAACCCAAGTTAGCTTCTCCTTTTATTTCTAAAAACCTAAATGAATATGTTGTCGCTATTACAAGAGAAGATAAATATGCAATTATTGATGTAACTCTTGGGAATGACGATAAAATATGTGTTCAAAATATAATAGACACCTTGGACTTTCCTCATTTGGCAAAAACTGGACTCCATTCAGAAGTGAACTTGAATAGTATTAAAACAATTACAGGGCGATCAATTGAAGAAATTACTGAACTTGCTCGTCCTAATGGGTTATCTCAAGCCGGATTTATGGCAAAAGATGAGACCATCCTTTCGGTCATTTCTGGTGATAATCAAATTGTCAAGAAATTAAATACTACTCACCCAGAATTAGCCAAACCTCTATTCCATGTATTAAATATGATGGATGCTGATCTGGATTTGAATCGTTGGAATATGGCAAAACATCAATGGGAAAACATCAGATATTTCTTTTATAATAATCACAAAGTATTTGTGGATGCAGAAGATACAAAAGGAGGGCAAAAATCAATCTTTAATGATAATATCGAAGGTGCTTTTTTTATTAAAATTTGGAGAGAACTTGAGAAAGAAGAGATGAAATACCTGGAAGATAATTATAAATATCTTTCCAAAGACGAGTTCAATGATCTCGTGCTGAAATTGAGCTCCCTAAACACTGGTGAAATGGAACCTCAATATATTATGAGATACGGTTTTTATGAGGGTCATACATACTGGAGAACAGATCCAATAACAATCTCATTTATTTTTGGGTTAATAAGTTTGCCTGAATTAGATGGAATATTTGAAAACAGATTACTCGAGGTTCTCTCTAAGCATTACACCGAATGATGTCAGAAATTATGGAGACTCTCAATCTAACATGAAATAAATATAAATGCCTAAAACCCAATACAGAATTTATGTAGTGGAATTATCCAAAAAGGTATTTACTGAAAATACTAAATTTCGTGCTGCCAATCTACAATTTAATGGTGTCTTGGAATGTCTGTATGTTGGCATGACAAGCAAAACTCCTAAAGAACGTTTCTTGCAACATAAAACTGGATACAGAAATAAAAAAGGTTATAAAATATCATCGAATATTGTAGAACGATATGGGCTGTATCTTCGTCCAAGTTTGTACAATCATATTGAACCAATGGCAACAAGACAAGAAGCCCTGAAAATGGAAGAAACTCTGGCTTTAGAATTGCGAAGACAACGATATGCTGTTTGGTACAATTAACAATATTTAGATTTTCACAATAAATAAAATTCAAAAATGTGCAAAAAAAACGCTTCTAATTTTTAGAAGCGTTTTTTAATTATTTAATTGTCGAGACTCTTATTCAAGCGCTTTTTAAAGTATGAGTGAGTAAGCTCTCTCCCGCGACTCGTTGTTACATCATTCCTGGCATTCCGCCGCCACCCATTGGTGGCATTGCAGGAGGATTATCTTCCTTAATATCAACTAAAGCACATTCTGTAGTTAAGATCATACCGGCTACAGACGCTGCATTCTCTAATGCGATACGTGTTACTTTTGTTGGGTCTATGATACCTGCCTTATGCATTTTAACATAGGTTTCGGTTTTGGCGTCAAATCCATAATCACTTTTTCCTTCCATCACTTTTGCTACAACAACACTTCCTTCACCACCTGTATTTTCTACAATAGTTCTTAGAGGAGCCTCAATGGCACGTGCTATTATTTGAATACCTGTAACTTCGTCCAGGTTTTCTGTTGTAATGGATTCTAAAACAGATTTAGCTCTTACAAATGCAACACCACCACCAGCAACAATACCTTCCTCAACAGCGGCACGAGTTGCATGTAAAGCATCATCAACTCTGTCTTTCTTTTCTTTCATTTCAACCTCACTAGCTGCACCAACATACAATACAGCAACACCACCAGCTAATTTAGCTAAGCGCTCTTGTAATTTTTCTTTGTCGTAGTCACTGGTTGTTGTATCAATTTGTGATTTGATCTGGTTAACACGATTCTTGATCATGTCTTTTTCTCCAGCACCATTCACAACAGTCGTGTTGTCTTTATCAATTGTCACACGTTCTGCAGTACC
>JABDOZ010000117.1 GCA_013043005.1 Flavobacteriaceae bacterium
ACGTTAGCGGCAAGCTAAAAGAAAATAAATGAAATTAGAAAAAATAAGATATGTTGCTTTTCTACGAGGAATTAACGTAGGCGGTCATCACAAGGTTCCTATGGCTGAACTTCGTAAAGAAATGGAAAATTTGAAATTCGAAAACGTGGTTACACTTTTAAATTCAGGAAATATAATCTTTGATACTATGGCTGATGATTTAGAGCATCTCGCTAATACTATTTCAGAACATTTGGAAAAAGTATTTGGTTTTCCAATTCCAACTATCTTAAGGACATCTGAAATGATTTATGGACTAATCAAAAAAAATCCATTCAAAGATATAAAGCTCTCAAAGAATATTCAATTGTATGTTTCATTTTTAAGGAAAGATATCGAAACAAAATTACAATTGCCTTGGTCAAATTTTGATGACTCATACAAAATTATCTCTTATATTGACAAAACTATATTAAGTGTTGTAGACATCTCTGTAACCAAAATCCCAAAAGGAATGGAAACTTTAGAGAAAAATTATGGAACGGATATCACCACTCGAAATTGGAATACTATCAAACGAATCGAAAAAAAATTAGAAGACATCCGCTAGCGGTTCGTAAAAAAATAATAATGGAAACCCATGGAAAATATTCAAGTCAAAGTAAAGGACATTGTTTTAAGGCCCGTTAATGAAGTTTTTGACTCAATATTAAATCCAAAAAAACTCTCTAAATTCTTTATTTCAAGAGCAAGCGGCCCTATTAAAAAAGGTCAGAATATTATTTGGTTTTTTGATGATGTTGGTGGTGAATTATCGGTTTCGATTAAAGAAGTCATACTGAATACTTGTATATCATTTGAATGGGCTGCAAGTGGCAGAATTGCTACGGTTAAGATAAAACTCGATTCAATAGACTCAAATAAAACTTCAATATTGATTACCGAAGAAAATTTTCCGTTAGACAACAATGGTGTTAAACAGGCACTTGGACAAACTCAGGGGTGGACGGATTTTATATGCTGTATGAAGGCGTTTTTATATTGTGGTATTAATTTAAGGGAAGGCAGAAATAAGTAGAAATTATTATAAAAGAAAGCCATCTGGTAACTAAGCATAAAATGTTAATAGCGGCTATACCCAGCCATTCCATTTATACGAGCCATTGTACGTAAGCTGAAAAAAGAAAAAATATGCAGACACATTTTAAAATTCAATACAAAACCACAATCAACGCCTCTAAAGAAAAAGTTTGGGATGCATTGACTAAACCTGAAATTGTTAAGCAGTACTTTTTCGGAACTGAATTAGTGACAGATTGGAAAATTGGAAGCGATATTATTTTTCAAGGAGAATGGGAAGGGCAAAAATATAAAGACAGAGGAAAAGTTCTTGAATATGCACACAATGGAAAGTTAGCATATTCATACTTAAGTAATTGGAGTGGTAAAGAGGATAAACCTGAAAATTATTTATGGGTTTGTTATGAGATAAAACCAAATGGAAACGAGACAGAATTGACAATTTCTCAAACTAACTATGATGAGAAGAGTGCAAAACACTCGCAAGGAAATTGGGCTTCACTTGTTGAGGCCATGAAAAAAATAATAGAATGAAAAAGCCAGCCGCTAACAAAGCATAAAATGTTCATGTCGGCTAAACGCCGCCACGCCATTTATGCGAGCCGTTAGGCACAATTAAAAAATTCAGCATATGAAACCATCTATCTACTCATTATTCCTTTTTATTTTTACAATACTAAGTTGTGATCAACAAAACTCAAACAATAACATTGAAGTCTCTGAAAAGATAAATGAACAATTACCATATTTAACTTATAATGATTCGAATTTATTTCCTGGTGATGGCAGTTTACTTCGAGCTGAAGATGGAGTTTCATTAGAAGATGGGCGAATAATCGTAGTTGACCAAGCAAAAGGTCTTCGATTAATTGAAAAAGATGGCTCTAATCGACCATTTGGTGATTTTTCGACGGCAGGTTTCCTTCATCTTCCTCCTGAACAAATCGCAGGTCCCAATGGAATGACTTTAGAACACGATGGAAAACATATCTTAATGTCTGATGTTGCAGACGGAAAAATTTATCGAATAAATGTAGCCACAGAAAAAGTAGAAATGATTTATGATCATCCATATGGAGTAAACACAATTTATAGAGATAAAACGGGAGCATTATGGTTTTCTCAATCCGCAGAGAGTATAAATTTAGGCGAAATGTTTCAAGCCGCCAATTTGCCTGTCCCAACTGGTGCTGTTTTTAGAATGAACAATTTAAAAAGCACTCCTGTTAAAATTTTGGATAGCCTTTACTTTTCAAATGGGATCACCATGGATAAGGATGAAAAATATCTATTTGTTGCTGAAACCATGATGGATAGAGTGCATAAATTAGAAGTTGATAATAAAACTGGTGGAGTAGATTATATTGGTGTGGTCGCAAATGTCGGAACTCCAGATAATCTATTAATTGATAAAGAAGGTCGATTAATCGTGGCATCTCCATTATATAATCAGGTAGTTGCAGTGGATTTTAAAAATCATTCTCAACATATAATTTTTGATGGTTCCACTAAAGATAATTTAAAGATTACAAATGAATGGAACAGAAGAAGTCACTTAGGTATGGAGAGGCTTGAATTACTTTCTCCAGATTTGTTTAGTCCACTTCCTGGATTACTTACAGGAATGTTCTATTCAAATGATGGTCAAACTCTATACATAGCAAACTTAGGAAATGATCTTTTGAAATTGGACCATAAATAACTGTGCCTAACAAAGGCTATAAATCAGCTCAATTAGTTCCGAATTGATTAATTTAACTACAAATTAACTGAACGGCTGAATTCGAGCTAACGCTCCAGCTCTTTTGGGTGCCAAAAGTTACCCAAAACCGCTGTCTCATCGCCGAATTTATTGCCATTGACGTTGTGTGTAATGGCAAAAGACAGTTATATATTAAAAATTATGAAGACTAAAGT
>JABDOZ010000125.1 GCA_013043005.1 Flavobacteriaceae bacterium
CGTACACACACCGCGGCGTTGCGGGCACGAATCCAAAGCAGCCGATTTACTCTTCTTGGTTATTTTGGCTCTTCCTTTTCGTACTAATTGTGAAATAGTTGGCATATAATATCCTTGTTATACTTAAATTATTTATACATTTTCCCCTATAAAAGGGCGTGCAAAGGTAAAAATTAAAATGGATTATTCAAACCCTAGAAAATTTATTTTAGAGGGTATTGTAAAATTTACCACTGTCGAATATGAAAACAAGAACCGAAACGTTAGTTTTACAGTTGAAAGACCACCCCTTTTGAAGCAGATTTTCTACATTTTTTTATACCTTAATATATATACCCTACAATACACAACAGGATACGCCCAGGAATTATTTCTGGAAATAAAGGCTGAAAATCCAATCTCAGAAAGTCTTAAAGACAGTCTCGAACTAGCTTCTTCCTACAAAGATTTCAGTATGCTTCGGAAAGATGCGGATAGCGTTCAGAACAAACTTCAGCGGTTCGGATTTATAGAGGCAGCTCTGGAAAATCTTGTGCGGAAAAATGACAGTGTGTTTACCGCGACCTATTACTTCGGAAAAAAATATAGATACCTGAAGGTATATTACACGTCCGATCTGTTCAGCAAAAAAGAACTTGGAAAAATATCGGCAAGCGTGGAGGACAATTTTTTTCTTCTGCCATTTGAAACTGCAGAGGCTTCTCTTATCAGATTAAATAAAATAAAAGCATCTGGCGGAAACGCATTCGCAAAATTAAAACTATCCGATTTCATTATTGAGGAGCCGGATATATTGACCGCTGTTCTGTTATTCGACAGCGGCCCGTCAAGAAGTATCGATTCCATAGTCGTAAAAGGATATGAGAAATTCCCAAAATCATATTTGAAGCATTACGCAGGTATTAAAACGGGGAAGCCATTCGACAGGGATAAATTGAACAAGCAGAACGACGCACTGAACGGATTGGGATTTGTGAATACCCTGAAAGCCCCGGAAGTATTATTTGAAAAGGAAAAGACTGCCGTATACTTCTATCTTGACAAAAGAAACAACAATCTCTTTGACGGGATCTTGGGGTTTGCTACAGATGAAGAAACGAATCGCCTTCAATTTAACGGTTATCTCAATCTCGAATTAAATAACAACCTGAATTTCGGGGAGCAGCTTCTGGTTAATTACAAAGCCGATGGGAACGAACAACAAAACTTCCGCGCCCGGGCCAGGTTGCCTTATTTGTTTGGCAGTCCGATTGGATCTGAACTTGAATTAAAGATCTTTAAACGAGACAGTACGTTCGTAACTACAGATCAAATTGCCAGAGTTACGTATCAAATCACACCGCCATCGTCTGCGTATGTTGGTTACAAAGCATCCGAGTCCAGTAATTTATTAGACCAGGCAATAGTCGGTAGTTCGGTTGAAGACTATAATGCCCAGTTCTTTCTGGCGGGCGTACAATATGTTAAGATACAGAATGACCCACTGTTTCCCGCTAAGACAAATATCTCACTTGATTCGGAATTCGGAACCCGTGAATTTTCCTCCAACAGTGAAGATCAAACGCGATTGTCTCTTTGGGCCGCGACTATATTTGAATTAAATTATAACAATTCCATTTTCCTTCAGAATAATACCAGTTTAATTTTAAGCGATACGTTCCTCACCAATGAATTATTTCGTTTCGGAGGAATAAACAGTATCCGTGGTTTTAATGAGAATAGTATTGACGCTACTTTGTTCTCTGTATTAAACACAGAATACCGTTATCGTTTCGGGCCGGGATTCTATTTACACAGTATTATAGATGTGGGGTATTTTGAAAATGAAATTACCAAGCTGGAAGAGGAGCTTTACAGTTTCGGAATCGGGCTTGGATTATTGACAAAAGCAGGTTTATTAAAATTCAGTTTTGCCAATGGAATTTCAGAAAATCAAAATTTCAATTTTTCGAACACAAAAATACACTTGAGTCTCACTTCGCGATTTTGAATAAAGCTAACAATGGCTTAACAATTCGGTAAAAAAAAAACCAAAATTTAAGTGTGAAAAGTTGTGTAATTAACTTTTTATTGTGATTTTTGGCATTGGCTAATTCAAATAAATTATAAAATGAGAACAAAGTTTAGTGGAATTTTAACGCTATTACTAGCGTTTGTA
>JABDOZ010000126.1 GCA_013043005.1 Flavobacteriaceae bacterium
CCCCCATGTATAAGTAATCTATAACACTTTTGGCATCATCATCGATTTTCTCAAACTGTTTAGACTGCCCATCTGGAAAATGTAGCTCAATGGAGTTATCCAGCAATAGAAGAGTAAGTCCTTCGACTTCGGTAGCAAATCTGCCCCTTTCATCATTTACATAG
This sequence comes from Flavobacteriaceae bacterium, assembly GCA_013043005.1. Classification (GTDB taxonomy): domain Bacteria; phylum Bacteroidota; class Bacteroidia; order Flavobacteriales; family Flavobacteriaceae; genus Site-B1. The sequence goes on from JABDOZ010000126.1 coordinate 165, forward strand.
AGTGGAGAAAGCAATGCCCCATCAATTTCGAGATACAACCTATCATCAATCTCTTTGATTTGCATATTTCGAATGGCCGAATATTTGTAAGTCCCTGTTTTATCTAAGAATTCACTTGAATTAACTAATGAAATGTCCTCCTCAAAATTCAAAATGAAATCAAGGCTTGAGTCAACTCCCTTGTTGTAGTCATCCCAAAATAATTCCAAGTGCTTATCTAATATTGTCGCGTTTCTCTTATCATTCATGATCACAGTAGGGTGATACAGAGAAGACAAACTCACTTCGATACCAGAGTTTTCTAACGTGTAATTTTCAGGATCTCCAGGATGTGAAGGAGATGCACAAGGATACTCTCCAACAATTATTGCTTGTGTTCTTTGTTCAAGTTGATTGACCATTGTAATAGCTGCTGAAAAGGTGTCATAGCCTGTAATAACGAATAATTTCCCTCTCTTGTTTATTTTGGGTCTATCTATTATGCCTTGAATAAATTTTAAACTATACGGAAAGCTTCCGCCACCATTATATCTTAAATCCAATACAAATTTGTTAACATTAACAGAATCAACGGTAGCCCACAATCTGTTGGCAAATGCCGTAGATGATTCACTTTTCATATTCCCTATTCGGTTATATTGGAAATACACCAACTTTTGTTCAGAATTATAATCGAACCAATAATAATCGTTTACATTCCTTTGAAAATAGGTATCCGAGATCGGGATGGTTTTAAATGTTGTATTTTCTTCATCTTCAGGGGATAACTTTTTTATTGTACGTTCAATCTGAATGCCATTCTTTTCTAGTACGAACTTCGCCTCACTGGGATTTTCAGAAATACCAAGTCCATACAACAATCCTGGCAAGTGAAGGTAGCTGCCTATATATTTTTTAATTCTAGAAGAATTTGTATGAGGAATTACTTGTTTTAATTTCTCAATAACAATTTCAATATCTATATCATTGACATAAACAATTTTATGACCAAGTATCTCCTGATACTCGCTACTTGTTTTGACTATAAATAGACCATCTTCAAACCATTTGATGGTCATGGGTAGATATCCAAAAAGCTCATATCTTGATTTAGCGCTTATGTATGAGTGGCTTTCATTTAATGCTGAAACAACTTTGAATATTTCGACATAGCAGGATTCATCACAAATTTTTTTCCCCTGGATATTTATTTTAGCACTTTTTATATAGTCCAGCAGATTTTCTCTTGAAGTATTCCAATAGGGAGCGACATGTTCATTCTCGATCAGAGTATATAATTGATCGATGTCCTTAATAAATGACTCCGTTGATATTTGCGCATTTAATATCGAAACAAATAGAATCTGTATTAAAATAATTAAATGTCTTATCATCGTAATTGTTTCTTTCAAATGACTCACAACCGTCTCGTGCCTGCCTGCCGGCAGGCAGGTATAGCTATTTCCAGCAAACAGGAGACACTTAGTTACACGAAAAAATATTTAATTAAAGCTAATGATTTTTTGTGTACCCGCCTACCACAGAATTTTAAATTATTGAGGCGGGCAGAAAACTGTTGGTATGAGTCACACACGTTGTTGTACCTTGTTTTTAATCAACTCTTCGAACTTCACAATTGTAACATCCAGGACTTGCGTTGTGAATATGTATATATTCAATTTCCGGATTCTTGAAAATGGTTTCAATCACACCTCTTGTATGAATTCCTTTTTCGGTCACGACTTCTTTCATAAATCCATCTTTATCATAACCTCTATACGATAAGAGCCTGTGATTTAGCATTATGGGTATCTCGTTTTTTTTAAAGACTTTTGTTACAATTCCTTTTCGAACAAAAATTGGTCCTCGCGACTGATAAGGAGAATTAGTTTTATGAAAATCGTAAGGCACCAAAATCACTTCTTCTCCGATGTTAGCATCTTTCAGGCTAACTCTGCAAGGATATCCCGGATTTTCATCTACTATCATCCGTTTAATGCCAAGTTTTTCCAACTCCACATCGGATAATTCGAAAAGAGGTTCAAATTCTTGATTGTTTAATGCTTGAATTCTGAAATTCATATTCAGGATTTATTGAAATGAAATACAACGTATTTGTATATGAAACCTAGCGACCGAATAGAAGCTATGATTGTATATACATTGTTGGCGGTAGTATTTCATTGATTAACTTTAGGATATGGTCCGCTTCCTGCCCAGTTAATCCCATTTATTTTGTCGTTTTTGTCTCTATTAAAGCTAATGTGATTATAGGTGGATCGAAAGAAAAATTCATCATTTCCTAGATAATCCACAATAGAGAAATCTAAATTTTCTCCTTTCCCGGTAGCCACTTTTAAAGTCCCGTTTTGTTCCAGAAATGTCACAAAAAAATTAGGAGAAAATTGATAGGTCCCAGAATATTCAGAAAGCTTAGTTGCTGATAATTCTTGAACTTTTCTAATATCTGGAATTTCAACATCTTCATTCAGTAACAGGTTTGTTATTCCTTTTGCGATTGAATTCACCGCATCAGATTCAATGCGGTTTAGAACAATAATATTTAAGTCTAAGCTTGGGAAGATTTGAATAATAGATGAATAGCCAGGGATTCTACCACTTTGTTCAAGATAATCAATGGAATTTTGTGACCTAAGTCCCCAGCCATATGGCTTCCAATCAGGTTCTTTTATAACTCTTGTTTCTATGACCGAGCACCATTTAAGCAAATCTTTTGGAGATGAGTGAACAGAACCACTTCCAGTAAGCCAAGAATAATGTATTTTATTTGGTTCGCTAAGAAGTGTAGGTAAACTCCCAGGAGAAAAACCTTGCACTATGTTCAACAATGTATCTTTTCCCATTTCAAAAGAACCTGTAGAATCCATCTTCAATGGATTAAATATATACGTTTTTAAATAGTCGTGGTATTTTAAACCAGAAACAGATTCAATTATAAATGCCAATAAATTGTATCCAGAGTTTGAGTAACTGTTCCGCTCACCTGGTTCAAATTCTGGTTCAAACTGGCTGATCCACTTTGTGAAATCCTTAAGCTGGGTTACTTCATTTCTAATACCATTAAATTCAGAAATAGAGTAATAGTCTCTAATGCCTGAAGAATATACTAACAAATCTTTTATTAGAATTTGTGAAGCATTTGGAAGACTTGGTACAAGTTCTGTAAGTGGATCAGACAGACTTATTTTTCCTTGTTTAACTAAAAATGAAATTGCTTCGGCTGTAAATGTTTTAGTAATAGAGCCAACCATGAATTGAGAATTTTCCGTAAGTTGACTAGCATTTTTTCCAAATTCTCTCGATAATAGTATACTATCTGATTTTCTGATAATAATATATCCATCAAAGTCTCTATTTTCAACATATGGTTGCATAAAGGCGATTAGTTTATCTTCAATCTCTGTTTTTAATTCAGTCTGCTTACAACCAATTAGAACTGTTATAAAAATGCAGCATATTGGGATAAAAAATACCAGAACTGCTTTGTTAGATTTCATTTTGATTTAAGTTTTTATTACCACCAACGTGTTCGTGTTCGCCTGCCACCAATTAGAAAAAGTGGCGGGCAGGTATGATTCCTGCCTGCTAGCCGAAAGGCAGGCAGGCGGCAAGATCGAGCCGTTTTGCGTGTGCCTCCGCTAAAGCTTCAACGACACGCGGGCAATGGCCGTGCTGGAGCGAAGCGTACTAGTTTGCGTGCGCACGTGCGATGGATGGCGAGCAAAACGAGCTGTGTCAAGCCAGTTTCAGGTTATCCTGAAGCCTAAAAGTAACAAAAATCGTAAAGCTAATGATTCAGCTTGCTGGATTATACAGAGTGTTGTGTGTTGTTTGGTATATTTATTGTTTGATTTGAATATATGAAAAGCCAGCATTATCATCTCCTAATACAATCACTTTAAGTTGATTGTCATTTATCTTTTTGTACTGAATCTTTTTAGGAAAATCGTGTTTATCATTCTCAAATGAAAAAAGAGAGTCTGTTTCAGTATTAAGTATAAATTGAACAGTTCTCCCTTCATTTTGGTCAGGAACTGTTGCTTCATAAACAAATTGATCATTTATTTTTTTAATTACTAATGTTTCAGTAATAGTTTTTTGATTGTCTTTTGTTCTATACGAATATCCATTTAATTCAATATCATTTTTTTTCTCCCAGACTTCAAATTGTTCTTTATTTTCTCTTTTCCATGTGCCAATTAAAAAATCTAATTCAGAAGTCTCATTATCCCCACAATTAATGAAAAGAAATAGTGCTAGTATTGAAATAAAAATTTTCATATCATATTTTTTTAAAATGACACACAACAGAGCGCTAAACGCAGTTCTGCTTTGAGAATGAAAAGATAATGAATTCCGTAACAATGATTTGAGAAGTGGACTTCGATATGCTCTCAAATCATTGGTTGGCAATTAGCTTCGCATTAGCGAA
>JABDOZ010000133.1 GCA_013043005.1 Flavobacteriaceae bacterium
AGTAAAATTTATATCCGTCTTCTATTTTTTCTGAATGTATTCCTTATAGATTGAGATAGGTACAAGCCCGGTCCAACCACAAAAATCTTTTTTTGACGGCATACCATATGAAATCAAATCTGGGGCGTAATTCTCCCAGAATGTGCCTGTCGCCAGAAATACCTGAGCAACGGCAGAATATGTTTTTTCTGCCAGGTCCAGAGCCAATTCATGCCTTTCATTTAATGTCAACCCCTTCAGGACCATATAGGAGGTAGGTGCCCAAACTCCACCTAACCAATAATCGCCCCAACCTTTGTAATCAGGATCATCAGCAGAAAGTGCTGGGAGGGGAGTCTTACGATAGAATTCGTTCGGGTTTGTCAAATGGGCCAAAAATGAATCGAGTTTATTGTCTGGCACCAGTTTTCCCATAAGGGTCCAGTACATTCCTATATGTTTGCGCTTAATCTGCTCTCCATATCCTAAATCATAATAGAATGCATCTTCATCATTCCAACATTTTTCGTTCAGGGCTTCTTTTACCTCCTTATGGAATAAATCATAGGTCGCAATATTCGTGGTTTCGTCAATTTCTTGTGCGATAAATTTCAGCTGTAATGCGTACATAGCCATCTGGGCAGAAAAATCCACTAACCTGCCTTGTTCGTTCCATACTCCCTGAAGGGTGTTTACATATTCCGCGATGAAGTGGTTTAATCTTTCCTCCCCGGTAGAACCACTCATTTTACCGAGCTTTTCACCTAGTTCATGATGTGTCATTCCATTCCCTTCCTCTGTGGTCCAACCGCGGGGAAAACGAGGAATATTATCCATTCCCATACCTAATGTATCACCCCAAAACAATTTGTCTTCCCCTTGATAACGGTCTACGTGAAATTCAAAATTTTTTTTAAGAATAGGATATACTTTTTTCAAACGCTCCTTGTCTTTTTTAACCGTATATAGTTCGATCTCAGCAAACGCAAGTAGTGGAGGGTTGATGGAAACCGGATGTTCTTTTGACCATAATGCACGACCATCATTTCTATACTCACGACATATATATCCATCTGTCTCCATTCGATCATAAAAATTATCAAGCGCTTGATAAACGGGTAAGATATCTAAATGGTATTTGGCAAAACATACAATGAAACAAGTATCCCAAAGAAATATATTGTCAGAAAAAGCTGCGTCTACAAAGGGTTTTTTGAAAAAGAGTTCGCTATCCCCACCGCGCACCTTACTCTTGGTAATTTCCAAGGCCTTTGCATACATTTTTTGACTTAATTCCTTAGTAACCAAAAACCCTTCATCTTTAGGGGCTATTGGTTTAGGTTTACTTTTAGATTCACAACTTGAAGCCAATGTAGTTGCTCCAATTACCCCCAATGCCATGCTTAAATTGAAGTCTCTTCTTTTCATCTGTTGATTTATGTCGTTAAAGTATTCTTATGTAAATGTTGTACAACAGTCTCGCGCCTGCCTGCCTGTCGCAGGCGCGGCCACTATAAAACAACTAGTTGGGGCGGGCAGGTACCAAAGGCATGCACTTTACAAGATGTTGTGTGTTTTTGAGTTCAATACTGGATATAAACACGATCAGCTTTACCATCTTTTAGTTCAATTACCAACCAGTCAGGATCCAAATTTAAAAATGTTTTTGGTGAGTATCCAATATAAAATTGCATCGTTGAATCATCTTCATATTCAACCTCACTCAGCAATAATTTTATTTCATTATTAGATAATCCGATGAGCTTTCTATTTTCTATTAAGTCATCTACAAACAAATATCTATCGTCAGAGTTTTCGAGCCATATTTTTTGATCAAATTGTAGTGGTGTGAAAGAAGATGTTGAAAGAAACCATAAATAAATACCACCTGCAAAAACAATCGGGACCGATAAAATGGAGATGATCCAGTAATACTTATTACTTAACGGAGAAACACCAGGTTTAAGCCTTCTTAACAAGAAATAGAAAATGCTGAAAACCAAAACACCTACAATGAAAAGCGATAAAATGATAATTCCCAAAACTTTCTTTTTATTGCAAACAACGTGATTGTGTATGATGCCTGTCTGCCAGCAAGCTGGCACTCAACAGTAACACAAAAAATTATTAGTATGAAAGATAGTGATTTTTTGTGTTCCCGCCTGCCTGCCTGCCGCAGGAGCGGCCACGATAATTTTCTGTGTAGGGGCGGGAAGGTGCATGCTGGCATGCAATATACACGTTGTTGTACGCTGGCTTTTATCGTAAAAATTTAATTCTCGGATTATAGATTACATCCTTTTCATTACTAATTCTCAACGTATTTAGTAATATAAAAATCAAATTGATGAAATACATAACTCCAATAACAATGAAAATTATACTAAGAGTAAGATTTTCTAAAAGTCCAATTTTTGCCATGAGAAACCATAAAAAGGGAATAAAAAACAGGAGTAATGTCCAAGTTATTTGAAAATTGATTAGATCTTTTCCTAATTTATTGATGTTTTTAATTTTGCCTTTTCTTGACGTCCATAATATGAATGGCACTAAAATTCCCAGCAAAGGAAAGAACAGAAAAGTTAGGGCAGAAAGATTTAGGAATGTCAAATATCTTTTGTCTTCTTTTATAGACCAATCAATTAATTCATCTGGATTTACATTCAATGCATTTGATAATCGTTTTAGTGATTCACCAGTTGGATTTGTTTCTCCATTTTCAATCCGTTGAATAGTTCTCAAACTTAATCCTGATTCGTCGGCTAGAAGCTCTTGCGACATTCCTTTTTGTTTTCTCAATTCTTTTATTCTTAATCCTAAGCGATTCTTATTCATTTTCTAAAATATTAGTTTTCTTTATTACACCTTTTCTGTTAATCATTATGGCGAGTGTTATTGAGCCTAATATAAATCCAGGGATTATTTGAATTAGAGAACCATAACCTACTTGATTTAGTAGAGCTTGTCCAAAATTCTTGAAATATAATCCATAATGAGTGCCTATTTGCCATTTAGTATCAATCCACCAAAGCACCGCAACAGGAAACCTAGAAATTGGTGAATAAATTAGCAAACTCAACAATAGTAAAATATAGGCATGCTTTTCATTATATAACTTTATTCCCCAATAAATTGCAAATCCTAATGTTAACCAGAGCAATCCAATAATAAAAATAGCACGCTCTGGTAATCCAACAAGTTCAAGCGAAAAGCGAATAGGTGTTAAAACTAACGCAATTATTATTGGAGTTTTAGCTAGGCCTATAGCACGAAGAACTATTGATTTGTAATTGATGTCTTTTTCTGTTTTCAATAATGTAAAGATTTTTAAATGTCTGAAACAAAAGTAAAACAGAAGCATTGACATTGATGTCGTCATGCTTATGACATTATTGCGTCATCTATGTTCAATATGAGAAGAATCGATAAAACAGAGTTTATTTTTCAGCTTGCGTACAACGGTCCCGTGTAAGGTGCATGCCGCATAAGGCGTCACGCAGCGTTACACAAAAAATTAATAGGGAAGAAGTTAGTAATTTTTTGTGTACCCGCCTGCCCGCCTGCCGCAGGCATGGCCACAGAAATTTAAATTAATGAGGCGGGCAGGACCGACTTCAGTCGGGCAGGAATGACTCTGTCGGGCTCGCCATGACCGGTGATAGTCGGGCAGGTTGTTGTACCTTGATGATTGATGTATATTGTTTCCTTAAAATTCACTGAATCAAATTATTGTAAATTTATAAGGCTCTGAATTCTGTCAAATTTATTAATTAACAAATAAGATTATGAAAAGAGTTATTTTTTTGATGCTTATAGCCCTGATACTAAGTACCACAGTCCAAGGTCAGGAGTCTAAAGAGGAGATTCAATATTATCGAGTACTCGCGATTAAATTCAAATTTGGAAAAGCCGATGAGGGTATAAATCGAGGAATGAATTTATTTAAGCAAGCCTTGACCGATATTGGGCGTGAGAATATGGTTTTTCAAAGTGAATCAGGACCATATGATCTCCTTGTTTTTGATCCGGTATCGAAGGACAGTCCTTTTCAGGATGACTTTAGGGGAGATCATTTTAAAGCAATGATCGAAATAATGGGATCTGAGGAGGCATTGATGAAAGAAATTCAAGAATGGTCAGAGCTGGTAGAGAGCCAGGAGATCTACTATTATAAAAGAATCGGATAGCGAATTTGTACGTTTAATTTATGAGTTACAAGGCTTGTAAAGGCGTAATGCGTTCTTTTAACTCAACCTTAAATTGAATACAATATTTATTATTTGCGAACTCATTCATTTTAAGCAGTCCGCCGCGCGTGACCTTTAAACAATGTTGTACCTTGGTTGTTACTCTTGTTCAACTGCTAGAGAATCCTGCTTAGTCCATTATCGAGGTAAATAGAAATTGAGTATGATGAATAATCCCGATATACTCTCCGTTTTCTTCAACAGGTGCAAATCTCACATTGTAATTGAACATCAATTTTGGTACGTATTTGACATTTAAGTGAGCTGAAATTGAAAAAACAGGTTTTGTCATAATTTCATATACACTTACCTCATCAAGGGATCTTTCAGGTATGATTACCCCTTTTATAATATCGTAGACCGTTATTATACCGTTTGCATCGGCATTATTCCTCTTTTTGATTATTAAAGCCCTGACATTATTTTCTTTCATTAGCTGAATTGCGTCTCGTACACTAGCCAATCCATCAATAAAAAACAATTTATCAGAAGCTATGTCCTTTGCTTTTTTAAAAGTTTCCATAATCTTACATTTATAATTGTTCTGTTCTGAGGTTATCTCTGATTTTCTTGATCTGTTTAGATAAACCTGCGACTCTATTAATTTTTAGCTCAATCAATATTCCGTTACCCGGCACTTCGAGGTGGCAGTCTTCAGAAACAGATTTTATTATTTTGTTGGTATGGTGTTCTTCTACCACAAAAAGAATGATATCTGTTTTGTCCTGTATAGATAATCCCATAAAATTAGTTTCTTCAATACCTGTACCTTTACCCTGGATAATTACATCACCGGTTGCTCCTGCTTTTTTAGCCGTTTTGACAACTTTTGCAGTGATGCTTGGATCTACAAACGCTACTATTAAGTCAAATCTCATGATTTTATTTTTTTAAATTATTAATATACTTCACTAAGTCAATTAATTGTGCATACCCTAAAACAGCAATCACTGGAAAAACACTGGCAAAAGCAATCAGTCCGAAACCATCCAATGCCGGATTTCGATCAGGCACAACTGATGCCATTCCTAATCCCAAAGCTGCCACTATTGGCACGGTTACGGTTGAAGTAGTAACCCCTCCCGAATCGTATGCCAATGCAACAATGTCCTTTTTTACAAATATTGTTTGAATCACAACAATAACATAACATACCATAATATATGTAGCCAGGGAATCGCCGACCACAATCCGGTATGTCCCTACTACCAGGGCAATTGCCACACCTATAGCTACAACTATCCGGAGGAAAAATGTGCTTATGGTTCCCCCGGAAACTTCATTTGCCTTTACAGCTACCGCAATTAAAGCTGGTTCTGCAATGGTGGTAGAAAATCCTATTAGTGCTGCAAAAATATATACCCAGTAATACGCCTGCCAATCTGTTAACGATCCGGTATAACTGTTAAAAATAAACTGAGGTCTTGAAAGTTGTTTGGCCATTAACTCTCCCAGTGGAAATAAGGCTTTATCCAATCCTATTAGGAAAAAGCTTAATCCGAATATAACCAGTACAACTCCAAGGGCAACACTTCTAAAATTTGGAATAGATTTTTTTATAATTAAAACCTGGAATACAGCTATTAATACTACAATAGGAGCCACATCCCTGATAGTATTTAAAAAAGTAATCCAAAGCTCTTGTAACATATCTCTAAACTAAAAGATTAACATTCCATAAGCCATTACAAAAATCATTGGTAATAGAGATGCAAATGCGATTAATCCAAAACCATCTGCAAGTGGACTTCTTCCTTCAATTACAGTGGCCAAACCAACTCCAAGTGCTGTAACCAGAGGCACCGTTATTGTTGAAGTTGTAACACCGCCAGCATCATACGCAATACCAATGATTTCTTCTGGTGCGAATATTGTCATAATTACTACAATAATATATCCCCCAATTATCAGGTAATATACCGGCCATCCTTTTATGATTCTCCAAATTCCTATAAGTATTGCTAATCCCACTGATAAAGCTACTGTTAAACGCAGACCAAAAGCATAACTTGATTGAAAATTAGCTATTATTAAATCAGATTCTACAGCGATTTCTGCGGCCTCTTTCGCTACAGCTATTAAGGCAGGTTCAGCGATAGTAGTAGAAAAACCAAGAAGAAATGCAAATGATAAAAGCCAAAATAAACTTTTCTTTTTGGCCAGTGCGTAGGATAAACTCTCTCCAATTGGGAACAAACCTATCTCAAGTCCTTCCACAAATAACATAAGACCCAATACAACAAAAATTAATCCGACCAGGATTTCATTCAGATTAGGGAAAGGTTGTTGCAATACGAAAATTTGAAAAAAAGATATTACAAGTATAATTGGAAATAAATCAAAAAATGAAGTCTTTAGTTTGCCAA
>JABDOZ010000138.1 GCA_013043005.1 Flavobacteriaceae bacterium
TCTTCTGAATCCACTTCAACCAGTAAGAGTACTTGTGATCTGTTCTGATAGTTTATGGCCTCCTTGTGCGATACATAACCCACACTATTGACATGCGATTTAAGATCATTCTCATAAATTGAATTCAGGACATCATCTGATACCACTCCAATTAAATTCAATTGAAAGTTATTTTTAAAGTCTTCATTCTCATTGATAAGTTCCTGAAATGCTTTCCAAAGCAGTTTCGGATTCCTTTCAGACAGCAATGATCCAATATGAGAACAGGTGAATCTTTCATCTAACTTTTTGACAAGTTTTGTAGAGTCGTCAAAGCCATTAGTAATAGTCATAATAGTCTTATTTACAATATTTTTAAACTCTTTACTTGTAGTATAACTTGTAGCTATGATTTCATCTGCATTCTGAAGAACATCATGCTCCAATTGCTTATGTTTAGCCACAGACCTCTTTGATAATTTCAATTGTTTATGATAGCCTATGGTAGTCCATGGATCTCTAAAATCAGCCAGCCACCTAACTCCTATTTGCTGTTTTAATTGCATCCCGATTAGATGCAGACTATGAGGTGGTCCCGTGGTAATTATGGTGTCAATTTTATTTTGAGAGATATATTGTGATAAAAATTTTACTGAAGGTTTTACCCAATTCTTTCTGGCGTCAGGAATAAAGAAATTCCCTCTTATATAAAGTAACAGTTTTTCAACAAATGACTGACTTTTAGGTCGATAAATAATCCCTTTACTAATTCGGTTAGAATCCTTTTTTGATAGCAATCCGGCAAATCTATAAGGTTCCTTAATTGCATGCTTTAAAATAGTTAGGTTTTCAGGAACCTCAGAAACTAAGCTCTCATCTAAAATCGGATAACTCGGATTTTCAGGAGTGTAGACAATAGGTTCTATATTGAATTCAGGAAGATATTTAACAAACTTTAACCAACGCTGTACTCCAGGTCCTCCCGCTGGTGGCCAATAATATGTAATAATCAGCACTTTTTTCATCCACCTTTATACTTCTTTTTAAATTCAAAGAATAAACCGCCCAGTATCAGGAATCCTACTAAAACAGAGCTCATCAATGACAAATTACTTCCCCATTGCACAACTGGTGGATCAAACCTAAATTCAATTTTATGATTTCCTGCCGCAACTGGTAAGCCGCGTAACAAATAATTGACTCTATAATGCACAACTTCCTCTCCATCAATATAGGCCTGCCAACCATTGGCATAATAATTTTCTGAAAAAATCGCAAAACCTTCATTTGCATTGTTGGACTCGTACTCTAAATAATTGGGTTGAAATGTTTTTAACTGAATACCGGCTGTTGAATCTACCACATAAGTGCTTTTTAATTGGCCATTCATATATTCACTTTTATCATAGACAGCTTCGGTTTTTGTAATCAAACTGTCTAAAGTAAACATTTCGTCATCAGCTGAGTCTACTGCTTTTAAACTAGAAATAAACCAGGCATTACCATTGATGTCCGGATTTTGATTTGCAACAGCTTCACCATCCTGATTAGGTTGAATGAAATATTTCACATTCAACATATTCAAGACCTCAAGATTACTCTTCTCAACCTGGTAGTTCATAATATCCTGTGCGCGTCTTGGCTTAGCAGCATGGTAACCACCAAAGGCATTATGAAAGTACGAGGCTCTCCCACTATTAAATGGGTTTACTGAAAGATCTAGCACTTTAAAATGTGACTTGTCCTTTTGAATATCAAGATCAGCCTGTGTTGCTTGAAACGGATTGTTTATTTGTCTTGCACTCACGAAATCATCATTATTAACGTACCTCCTGTTTACTCCAACCAAGTCAAAAAGAATGAGAACAGCAAATCCTATAACAACATATGTTTCTGATAGTTTATTTTTAAGGTAGAACCAAATCAATCCTGCAGACATAAGCACTAAGATCAGGGTTCTTACTGTATCATTTGTGAATAAGGTTGCACGATCCTGTTTTAAAGCTTCCACAAATTGTGGCCCATACATTTGTGAATAGGCGGCATCATTCAATCCGGTAAAATTAAATAAACTATTCTTGAATACTAAAAATATGAGTGCCAGTCCTGCAGATATAATAAACGACAGCTTTAAAGCTTTTTTCTTACTCTCCTCTCGTTCATATTTATTGAACAGCCTCAATAAACCAAAAACAGCTAAAACAGGGACACATAATTCCAATATTACCTGAATGGAACTCACTGCTCTGAATTTGTTGTATAATGGCACATTATTGATAAAGAAATCGGTAACAAAACCTAGATTCTTACCATAAGATAGAAGCAATGATAAGACTACTGCTCCACTGATCCACCACCTTAAACGCCCTTTTACTAAAAAAGATGCAAAAACAAACAAAAATAATACAACTGCACCAACGTAAGCTGGCGCCTCAACATAGGGTTGCTTACCCCAATACATAGGAGCTCTATCAACCTGTTGTGCTGCCTGAACCGGAGTTGCACCCAGATTCCTGAAAAATTTATACGTTTCGGAGTCTGTACCAATACTTTCTGAATTTCCACCTCCTTTGAAACGAGGTATAAATAAATTGAAGGTCTCTAAAATGCCATAACTATACTCGGTTATATAAGCCTTATCCAGCCCTTTTGAAATGTCTTTAGGCGAACCATCTGGGTTTAATGTAAGTTCAGATTGTCCTCTGGTACTTTCTTTTACGTATTCCTGAGTAGCTAGAATATTAGTTGCATTTAATCCTAAGGCTAATACTACAGCAATTACCAAGATTCCAAGAGATTTATGAAAATGCAAAACCTCCGTTTTTTTATAAGCATCAAAAGCATAGGCTAATCCAAGCACTAAAACTAAGAGTAACAGGTAGTAGGTCATTTGATAGTGATTGGCGCAAAGCTCCAAACCCATAGCAACAGTTGTCAATAAAAATCCTAGAATATACTTTTTCCTAAAGGTTAGAATAATACCACTTAAAACCAATGGCATGTAAGCAATGGCATGAGCTTTAGCATTATGACCAACGCCCAGAATTATAATTAAATAGGTAGAGAATCCGAAAGCCAATGCTCCCAAGGCTGCTAAGCGATAATCCGATTTTAAAACCAATAAAAGGATAAAAAATGAAAGGAAATACAGAAAAACATAGTCCGCTGGTCTGGGTAAAAATCGCAATGCGAGATCTAGCTTTTTTATATAATTGTGAGGGTATTTGGCTCCTAACTGATAAGTAGGCATGCCTCCAAATGCTCCATTGGTCCAATAGGTCTCTTCACCAGTCTGTTTATTAAAATCAGATTGCTGCTTAGACATACCTTTATAATGTTTAATATCATTTTGGAAGATCTCTTTTCCTTCTAAAACAGGATTAAAATAGGCTAAAGAGACAATAACGAACCCTACCACAACTAAAATGTAAGGAAGTAAACTTTTAAAGGATAAATTCATTAAATTGATTGGTATTTATACCAGAAAATTAGTCAATTTCTTCGAAATCTACATAATCGCCAACATCTTTATTTGACTCTTTTCTGTTAGGCATTTTATCAATAGAAATTTCGCCTTCTTTTTTAGGCGTTTCTTTAGGTTGATAATTTCCGAATTGTTGACCAAACTTCTTTTCAGCCTTTTTCGCAACATGCTTAAACAAAATAGGTGCAAATAATCGTGTTAAAATCTTTACCCCAAAATAGACTAAAAGTATAATTAAAATCGTTCTAACAAAGCCAGTCAGCGATGCGTACTGTAACATAAATTATTAATTTTCTCAAAAATACAATTCTTAATTTTTAAAATCTGACATTAAGTCTTAAAAAAATAATAAAATCTCTATATTTGAAACCAAAGCTATCCTATATGAAAGCCATAAAACTTTGCACTCTAATTTTTACTTTCTTTATATCTCATAGCATTTTCAGCCAATATACCGATGTAATAAATTCCAATAGACCTGGAGTTTCCAGAAGTGCTTTTTCAGTTGGTACCAATGTACTTCAATTTGAAGCCGGACCCTATATAATAAAGGAAGAACATACGCCTTTACAAAATGAGGTTTCTGGATTTGGTGCTGACTTTGCTGTAAGATATGGATTGATATTGGAGGAATTGGAACTTAATATTCAGGGTACTTACCAAAATGATAAGTATACAGATAACCGATCTGCTATCCCAGTTGAAAATGATCGCAGTAATTTTAAAAGCTTTACCATTGGTGTGCAGTATCTCGTATATGATCCTTATAAGAATGCTGATGATAAACCTAATTTGTATAGCTGGAAGGCTAACAGAGGCTTTAAATTAAAATCTTTAATTCCTGCTGTCGCCGTTTTTGGAGGTGCTAATTTTGATACAAAGGATAACCCATATTTAGGACCAGAAGTAGAAGGTTTTAGCCCTAAGATATTACTAGCCACTCAAAATAATTTTTCTGGCGGATGGGTTTATGTTATGAATTTTATTTATAACCGGTTTACTACAGATTATCCGGAATTTCAATATATATTGACCTTGACAAAATCAATAGACCAAAAATGGGTAGTATTTGCGGAAGCTCAAGGTATTGATAATGATCTGTACGCTGATAATTTATTCAGATTTGGAGGTGCATTTTTAATGAGTGATAATTTTCAATTAGATACGGCTATCACCTTTAATACTAAAGACACACCATCAGTATTCAGTGTTAATTTTGGAGGTTCTTACCGATTTGATTTCCACAGAGATAAAGAAATTCCAAACTAAAGATAATTGTATTAATGATCACGATTAAAGAGGTTCATTCTAAAAAGGGTCTAAAGAAATTTGTTAAGTTTCCTTTCAAATTATACAAGGATTCTAAATATTGGGTTCCACCAATAGTTAGCCAGGAAATAAAGACATTTGATAAAAATGAAAATCCTGTTTTCAAGGATGCAGAAGCCAGATATTTTCTCGCTTATAAGGACAATGAGATTGTTGGTCGAATTGCAGCGATAATTAATTGGTTAGAAGTAAACAATCAAAATCTAAAGAAAATGAGATTTGGATGGTTTGATTTTATTGATGATCTGGAAGTCTCTAAAATCTTATTGGAAAAAGTTGCGGAAATTGGTAAAGAAAACAACTTAGATTATTGTGAAGGTCCTGTAGGTTTTTCCAATTTGGACAAAGTTGGTGTCATGACTGAAGGTTTTGAAGAGGTTAGCAATATGATCACATGGTATAATCACCCGTATTACATTAAACATTATGAATCGCATGGATTTACAATAGAAAAGTCTTACTCAGAATACAGATTCCCTTTTTCCAATGTGAGTAAAGAAACTTTTTTCAAGGCTCAAGACCTCGTAAAAAGACGCTATAAACTTAAGGCATTGGAGTTCAATAAGACTAAGGATGTCATGCCTTATGCCGATAAGATGTTTGATTTGTTCAACAGAGCCTATTCGTCGCTTTCATCTTTTGTTGAAATTACAGATATTCAAAAAGAGTATTTTAAAAAGAAATTCATAAGTTTCGTAAACCCGGAATATATAAAATTCGTTGTTGATGAAAATGATGACTTAATAGCATTCGCAATTGTATTACCTCGATTTGCAGAAGCCTTGCAACAAATAAAAGGCAAACTATTTCCCTTTGGCTTTCTAAAAATATTAAAAGCAAAAAAGCACAGTAAAGATGTTGTTTTTTACCTGATTGGAGTAGATCCTGAGTATCAGAGAAAAGGTGTTCATGCTGTTATTTTTAACGAGTATTACAAGACATTTACGGAAAAAAGCATTATCAATTGCCATAGAACCCCTGAACTCGATGATAATGAAGCCATACACAAAATTTGGAAGCATTTTGATCCGGTTGTAGTAAAACGTCGTAAAACCTGTAGAAAGAAACTATAAAAAATTACTTATCACCCATCGCTGTCATCAACGCAGCTGAAAGTCTTTTATATGTGCCATTTTTTAATCGATCTCTTATGGCATCAAAAGCGTTCAAGGTTTCTATGACATCATCTAAGGTGTGTGTAGCGGTAGGTATTAATCTCAACAAAATTAAACCTTTAGGAATGACCGGATACACCACTATTGAACAGAAAATGCCATAATTTTCTCTCAGGTCTTTCACTAAAGCCATAGCTTCAGGGATACTGCCCTTAAGATATACTGGTGTTACGCAACTTTGTGTTGTACCTATATCGAATCCACGTTTCTTCAAACCTGATTGCAGAGCATTAACATTTTCCCATAGTTTTTCCTTTAATTCAGGCATAGTCTTTAGCATGTTCAAGCGTTTTAAAGCCCCTACAACAAGCTGCATTTGCAGTGATTTGGCAAACATCTGTGAACGCAAATTATATTTTAAATAATCTATGATCTCCTGGTCGGCAGCTATGAAAGCTCCTGTACTAGCCATAGATTTTGCAAACGTTGCAAAATAGACATCAATACCATCTTGTACACCTTGTTCCTCACCTGCTCCTGCTCCTGTTTTTCCTAAAGTACCAAACCCATGAGCATCATCGACTAAAAATCTGAAATTATATTTTTTCTTAAGTTCAACTATTTCCTTTAATCTACCTTGTTCACCACGCATTCCAAAAACACCTTCAGAAATCACAAGAATTCCTCCTCCGGTTTGTTCTGCCATTTTAGTGGCTCTTGCCAGGTTTTTCTCTAAACTTTCAATATTATTATGCTTATATGTAAAACGTTTACCCATGTGCAATCTTACCCCATCAATAATACAAGCGTGTGCATCTACATCATATACAATAATATCATTTTTTGCTACTAAGGCATCAATAGTCGATAATATCCCCTGATAACCAAAATTAAGAAGATATGCTGCTTCTTTTTTTACAAAAGCTGCCAATTCTGATTGCAATTTTTCGTGAAGATCAGTATGACCAGACATCATTCTAGCCCCCATTGGATAAGCCGATCCATATTCCTTTGCTGCTGCAGCATCAACTTTTCTAACTTCCGGGTGATTTGCTAATCCCAAGTAGTCATTTATACTCCAAGTTATAACATCCTTACCTTGAAATCTCATTCTGTTTGAAATTTCACCCTCTAATTTGGGGAACACAAAATAACCTTCAGCATAGGACGCCCATTTACCTAAAGGACCTTTGTCCTTATAGATTTTCTCAAATAAATCCTTCATCAAAAAAATTTAGTCTTAGTTAGTGCGACAAAATTAGTAATTTAAATTATGTTGGCATAATATTTTTTTAGCTCTATAGGGCACAAAAAAAATGGTAATTGATTTTTAATCAATTACCATTTACATTTATTAAATGGAAGTTAGTTTACTTTATATATTCAATGCTTTGAGCTGCCTCTATATTAATACTATCAAAAAATCCTTGTTCTCTCATCCATTTGTCACTATAGATTTTACTCATATATCTGGAACCATGATCTGGAAAGACTACTACTATGTTATCGCTGTTTTTGAACTCACCTTTGTCATTTAATTGTTTTACAGCTTGCATGGCAGCACCAGAAGTATATCCTACAAATTGCCCCTCAGATTTTGCTATCTCCCTTGCCATATGAGCACTTTCTTCATCACTTACCTTTTCAAATAGATCGATACATTCAAAATCTGTAGCAGTAGGAATTAAATTTTTTCCCAATCCTTCAATCCGATAGGGATAAATTTCTTTTTCATCAAACTCTTTTGTTTCATGATATTTTTTAATGACGGAACCATAAGCATCCACACCAATGATCTTGACTTTCGGATTTTGTTCCTTTAGATATCTGGCTATACCGGAAATTGTTCCTCCAGTGCCACTACAAGCAACTAAATGAGTTACTTTCCCATCAGTTTGATCCCAAATTTCAGGGCCAGTAGTTTTATAATGAGCATCAATATTCAGCTCATTAAAATACTGGTTAATATATACAGATCCTTTTATTTCTTCGTGCAATCGTTTAGCAACACTATAATAGGATCTGGGATCATCTGCACTTACATGAGCTGGGCATACATATACCTTAGCCCCCATGGTCTTCAGCATATCTATCTTGTCTGCTGATGATTTAGAGGATACAGCTAATATACATTCGTAACCTTTTATAACACTCACCATGGCAATACTAAAACCTGTATTACCTGAAGTTGTTTCAATTATGGTATCACCTGGTTTCAGGATACCACGCCTTTCTGCTTCTTCAATAATGTAAAGTGCTATACGGTCTTTTGAGGAGTGTCCCGGATTAAAAGCTTCTACTTTGCTAAAGTAATTACCTTTAAAGTTGTTAGTTATTTTGTTAAGTCTAACTAGTGGTGTTTTCCCTATAAGGTCTAACACGCTGTTCAATACTTTTGGGTTTTGTTCCATAAATGTTATTTAAGATCCATTTTATTTTAAGTAAAATGTGATCTAAAACCTGACAAAAATAATCATTTTTTTTAATTATTCACTAATTCCCTCCAAGTCTAACAAAAAAGCATATTCTAAAGCTACCTCTTTCAATCGTTCAAATCTTCCTGATGCACCACCATGACCCGTGTTCATGTCGACATTAAAAATCAATCTGTTATTGTCAACCTTATATTCTCTAAGCTTAGCTACCCATTTAGCAGGTTCCCAGTATTGAACTTGAGAATCATGAAGACCTGTGGTAACCAGAAGATTAGTATAATACTGATTTTTCACATTATCGTAAGGAGAATACGATTTAATATAAAAATAGTCTTCTTCATTATTTGGATTTCCCCATTCATCATATTCTCCGGTAGTAAGAGGAATACTGTCATCTAACATGGTAGTCAGGACATCCACAAATGGTACTGAGGCAATAATTCCGTTATACAAATGAGATGCCTCATTTAGAACAACTCCCATCAATAAACCACCTGCTGATCCACCGGAGGCATATAAATGGTTTGGACACGTATATTTATTATCTATCAAAAACTGAGAACAATCAATAAAGTCATTGAATGTATTTTTTTTAAATTCTAACTTTCCCTTTTCGTACCATTCCCTGCCTAAATATTCACCACCTCTTACATGAGCAATTGCAAAAATAAAACCCCTGTTAAGCAAACTCAATCTAATAGATGAAAAGTACGGATCCATTGTCGACCCATACGAACCATAAGCATATAACAACAATGGATTGCTGCCGTCCAATTGAATATTGTTTTTATAGACCATAGAAATTGGTATCTTCTCACCATCTCTTGCAGTAGCCCAAATTCTTCTGGAATGGTAATTTTCCTTTTTAAATGATTTATCCAGGACTTCCTGCTCCTTCATTATTTTGTTTTCCCTGGTCGAAAAATTATAATCGACAACCGAACTTGGTATTGTTAAGGAATTATAATTATATCTCAAAAAATCACTATCAAATTCTGGATTATTTCCAATTCGAGCCGTGTAGGTCTCACTATCAAAAGGCAGATAATAATCTTCCATACTATCCCAACTCAAAATCCTTAATTTAGTTAAACCCTTTTCACGTTCACTTATCACCAAATAATTAAGAAAGATCTCCACATCTTCTATTAGAATGGTTCGTCTATGAGGTATTACATCTTCCCAGTTTTCCTTAGAGGTCAATACTTCCGGAGTTTTCATTATTTTAAAATTAGTAGCGCCATCCTTGTTGGTAAGTATATAAAAATATCCGTTATAATGTGTAATCGAATATTCTAATTTTCGCTCTCTAGGCTGAAATAATTTAAAATTGCCATCAGGATCATCAGCCGACAAGATTCGGTATTCAGAAGTTAAAGTGCTTGCTGAACCAATTATTAAAAATTTTCTTGATTTGGTCTTGTAAACAAATGTAAAGAAGGTGTCATCCTTTTCATGATAAACCAATGTATCTTCCCTCCCATCTTCTCCAAAATGATGCTTATAGATTTTGTCAGATCTTAAGGTTACATCATCTTTTCTACTGTAAAATAAGGTTTTGTTATCATTGGCCCAGGTTGACGACCCTGATGTATTAAAGATTTGCTCATCATATATTTCTCCAGTCTCCAGATTTTTTATTTTCAGTGCATACTGTCTTCTACCAACAGTATCTATAGAAAAACAAGCTAACTTATTATTTGGGCTTATACTAATACCTCCCAACTTAAAATAAGAATACCCTTTGGCCATTTCATTACAGTCAAACAGGACTTCCTCTTTTCCATGTAAAGTTCCTTTTTTTCTTATATAAATGGGATAATCATTTCCTTTCGTAAATTTCGTTAAATACCAATAACCGTTAAGTTTGTAGGGTACTGACGTATCATCCTCTTTTATTCTGCTTTTCATTTCATGAAATAACTGCTCCTGAAACTTTGCAGTATGTTTCATAACAGTTTTCGTATAATTGTTTTCAGAATTTAAGTAGCCCTCTACTTCCTTATTATCTCTTTCATTTAACCAGAAATAATTATCAATTCTTGCATCATTATGAATAACTAATTTCTTAGGAATTTTTGTCGCAACTGGAGCCGATATTTTTTTCTTCAACAGAAGTGTTTTTTATTTATTTGAAATGAATTCATAAAAGTATAAAATTTAATAGTTTTGTAACTTAATTTTAAACGTATAAATTATGTTTGGAGACTTAATGGGTATGATGGGTAAGCTCAAAGAAACCCAAAAGAAAGTGGAAGAAACAAAGAAAAGACTAGATTCCGTTCTTATTGATGAGCAAAGTATAGATGGGAATATTAAAATTACATTAACTGCAAACAGAGAAATTAAATCCATTGTCATAGCAGAAGAATTATTAAATGATAAAGAAGAACTTGAGGATTTTTTAATTCTGACATTAAATAAAGCTATTTCAAAGGCAACTTCAATTAATGAGGCTGAACTCGCTGCAGTTGCTAAAGAAGGCATGCCAAACATTCCGGGAATGGATATGTTCAAGTAATCAGGCTTAATATAACACATAAAAAAAGGAAGCCAAATGGCTTCCTTTTTTTAAATTAAAAGTACTTTTTATTGATTTATAACTCTAAACTGAGTTCTTCTGTTCGCCAAATGCTCTCTTTCAGTACAAGAAACACCATCAGAACATCTGTTTACTAATCTAGACTCACCATATCCGTTAGACACAATTCTACTTGAATTTACACCTTTAGAGATCAAATAGTTAGTCACAGCCTGAGCTCTTCTTTCAGATAAAGCCCTGTTGCTTGTCTTAGAACCTCTAGAATCAGTATGAGAAGCGATCTCAACAGAAACACCTTCTTTTAAAACTGGTAACAATTTTGCATCAATCTCAGCTTTAGCAGCATTTGTTAGACTTGCAGATCCTAAATTCCAGTTTATGTTAAGGTCATTATACTCTACTAATTTACAATCAACTTCTTTCCAAGTTGTTAAACCACCTTTTTTAGTCAATACTTCTTTAGTAACCGTTTTTGTTACCGCTGGTACATTAGTTTCATTAACTCTGGCATCTGCAGCTAAAACAGTTTTCTTTAAAGTAGCCGTTTTTTGAGGAATTTCAACCACTTTGGTTGTAGGAGGTGTTACCATTACTGTACGTTGCATAGTTTTAGTAACAGCTGGAATTTCTACAACCCTTGAAGATTCAGGAGAAATCACCGTTCTCTTTATAGTTTTGGTAACTGCAGGAATATCGATGACTCGTGTTGTTGGTGGAGTTACCATAACTGTACGCTTCATTGTTTTAGTAACTGCAGGCACATCAACTACTCTGGTTGTAGGAGGTGTTACCATCACAGTTTTATTAACAGTTTTCATAACAGCTGGAATATCTATAACTCTGGTAGTGGCCGGAGTCTTAACAACTTTTCTAGTGTAAGTTCCTGTACCACAATCTGCGTCACTTCCACCCTCCTGATCACATCCAGGAGTTCTCATAACCTGAGCGTCTGAAGCTAATTCTTGTGTATTAATTGTAATGTTTTGAGCTGGTACGTTCTTGTAACACCAGTATCTACAATCGTTAGGATCACTTGAAGCACATTCGGCAGCAGGTGTGTCACTCATTTCCCATCTCGCACTTGCTGGCTTAACTTCTACAGTTTGGTATCCAGCTGAGAATTTTGCTGGTACAACTTTTAATGTAGATCCATATTCTCTTTTCTTATAGGTTAGAGTTTCTGTACCCCAAACTGCTGGAATCACCTCTAAACGCTGACTTGCTTCCTTTGATACCACAGAAATTTCTTGTTCCTCGTATTTTGCCGGAACAATAACAACTTTTTTAGTTGCTGGCTGTACAACTACTTCAAAGTTTTGAGTTTCGTAAACAGCAGGTACAATTTCAAGACGCTGACTAGCCTCTTGAACTACAACAGTTTCTTCTTCATAAGAAGTAGTAGCTGGAATTTTTTCTAGCTTCTGACTAGCCTCTTTCACTACAACTTCAAAGCTTTGAGTTTCATACTTTGCAGGAACAACAGATAGTTCTTGAGCCATAGATTGCACAACAACTACTTCATTTTCAGTAGAGTATTGCGCAGGTACAACTTTAATTTTCTTGTATGCAGGAGAAACCTGAATCGTTACATCTTGATTTGTCCAAACATCTGGAGTTACACATCTTACATAACATTTTCCGGGTTCTGGATTAGTAGGAAGATCTTGTGAAAAGGCAAAGCTGCAAAAAACCAACATTATGCAGCTGAATAAAATTTTTTTCATTGTTAACATTTTAAATGGTTAAATAATTAATATGAATCAAATTTAATTGGTGAAGGCAATTTTGCTGCAGTAAGATCCAGGATTAAAAAATAGCTAATCGATAAAATGCTATTTAAAACGATAAAAAACAATTTAAAATATAAGTTTAATAATTTTGAAAGTTAATTCTTTCAATAGTTAAGCGGGACATTTTTTAGAAATTCTATAAACTTATCATGCATGACAGTAGTGTAATCGAGGTGCGTAACAATTCGAAGTTTTCCACCTCCCATCCCAATAATCTTTATATCGTGATTTGCCAATGTATTTATAAATTCTACTTCATTAATTTCATCGACCAATTGAAATATTATAATGTTAGTTTCTACCGGTTCTACTTTTTTTATAAATGGCAATTGATGCAAACATTTTTCAATATCTCTGGCCTTTTTATGATCTCCTTTAAGTCTTTCAATATTACTATCCAAAGCATAAAGTCCTGCTGCAGCCAGATATCCAACCTGTCTCATATTACCTCCAAATACCTTTCTTAGATTTATGGCCTTTTTCATTATCTCATGGTCACCGATAAGTACTGAGCCAATGGGACAACCTAAACCCTTGCTTAAGCAAACAGAAATTGTATCAAATACTTCTCCATATTTCAGAGGGGATTCTTCTTTCTCTACTAAGGCATTCCAAATCCTGGCTCCATCCAGGTGAAAACCTAAGTCATGATTATTGCAAACCTGTTTTATTTTTAAAATTTCATTGAAATCCCAGCAAGAACCGCCTCCTTTATTGGTTGTATTCTCAATCTCCACCAAACTTGTCTGACTGTAATAATAATCGGATGGATTAATGGCTTCTTCAACCTGTTTTGCAGTAAACATTCCTCTTCTTCCATCAATTAGCTTACAAGATACTCCACTGTTAAATGCTACACCTCCAGACTCATAATTATAAACATGGGCATATTTATCACAGATCACCTGTTCTCCGGGATTCGTATGAAGTTTTAATGCCGTTTGATTTGCCATTGTACCACTTGGAAAAAATAGAGCAGTACTTTTACCAAACATTTTGGCAAGTTTTTGTTCTAATTTATTTACAGTTTCATCCTCTCTAAATACATCATCCCCCACTTCTGCCTCCATCATAGCCTCTAACATACCTTTTGATGGCTTCGTAACTGTATCGCTTCTCAAATCAATTGTCATAATTGTGCATTTAATTATACAGGTATAAAATTAAGTAAAGATTTATTTTAACACCACAGTTTAAATTTTAATTTTGTGAAAAATAACATTACATGATTACATCAGATCAAATTAAAGATCTAAATACCCGCCTTGATAAACTAAGGCACTATCTTTGACTTAGATGCCAAACTCATAGAGATCCAGAATGAAGAGGAAAAAACATTCGATCCAAATTTT
>JABDOZ010000139.1 GCA_013043005.1 Flavobacteriaceae bacterium
TCAAATAGTATTTCATGGGTTTTATCAATTATCGGAATTATTGCCTTTGTTTATTGGATGCTTCAATTGAATAAGTTTGATAAGGAAGAAGATAAGAGCATCACTGCACATTCTTACTTATAGGTCAAATCCAATATCCTTTCTAAAGTACATTTTATCAAAATGTACCTTTTCTAAACTTTTATACGATTTCTTCAGTGCCTCTTCATAGGTATTGCCAAAACTTGTCATGGCTACTACACGACCTCCTGACGTAACCACTTCGTCATTTTCCAATCGTGCGCCTGCATGAAATGGAATAGAGTCTGTAATGTTTTCCAAACCTTTTATTTCCTTTCCTTTTTCATAAGCTTCCGGATAACCTCCAGAAACCATCATGATGGTTGTAGCAGCCCTTGAGTCAATTTCAAGATTGATAGAATCCAGAGTTTCGTTAGCAATTCCCTGGAGCACTTCAACGAAATCATTCTTCAGGCGCGGAAGCACAACCTCAGTCTCCGGGTCTCCCATTCTTACATTATACTCAATAACTTTAGGATCGTTTCCAACCTTGATCAAACCAATAAAAATAAATCCTTTGTAGGGTAGTTTATCTTTTATCAGACCGTTAATGGTAGGTTTTATAATTCTTTCTTCTATTTTGTCCAAAAACTCAGCATCAGCAAAAGGAACTGGAGATACAGCTCCCATTCCTCCTGTATTTAAACCAGTATCTCCTTCTCCAATACGCTTATAATCCTTGGCTGTGGGAAGGATCTTATAATTTTTACCGTCCGTTAGTACAAAACAACTTAATTCAATACCATCCAAAAATTCTTCTATTACAACTTTTGAGCTTGCTTTGCCAAATTTTGACTCAACCAACATTTTTCTTAATTCTTCCTTCGCTTCATTTAAATCGTTCAGAATTAATACCCCTTTACCTGCCGCCAGACCATCAGCCTTTAAAACATAGGGTGGTTTTAAGGTTTCTAAAAATTTATATCCCGCTTCAACCTCATCCCTGGAAAAACTCTGATATGCTGCCGTTGGAATATGGTGTCTATACAAAAACTCTTTTGCAAATTCCTTGCTTCCTTCTAACTGCGCTGCCGCTTTTTGAGGGCCAATCACATGGATATGGCTAAGATCCTTATCTTTTAGAAAGAAGTCGTGAATTCCCTGTACTAATGGATCTTCAGGACCAACGACAACCATATCAATTTTATTATCGAGAACAATTTCTTTTACAGTACTAAAGTCTAAAACATTGACCGGAATGTTTTCTGCGATTCCCGCAGTTCCGGAATTTCCGGGAGCTACAAACAGTTTATCACATAACTTACTTTGAGCTATTTTCCATGCAAAAGCATGCTCTCTGCCTCCTGATCCAAGAACTAAAATTTTCATTGTTTTTGTTTGAAGCAAAAATAATTGCTTTTACCTTTAAAAAATAATTATATTACAAAAACATATACAGAATTCACTTGAAGTTATTCGACCTTACTTTACAGCTTAATGGGTTTCCTATTAGGAAGGCTAGAAAACATTTGAAAAAAATTCAAAAGCAAAGCGAATCAGAATTTGAAACCTATGTTGAAAACAAAAAAAAAGAAATACTAAACTACCATATCAAAAATAATTCCTTTTACAGATCATTTGGGAAAAATATTGATATAACGGACTGGAATTCAGTTCCGGTCTTGACTAAGCAAGATCTACAAATTCCTCTAAGAACAAGACTTTCAGATGGATTTAATGTCAAAAATGTTTACCTCAATAAAACGTCTGGATCTTCTGGTGATCCTTTTGTGTTTGCAAAAGATAAATTTTGTCATGCATTAACCTGGGCCATTTTTTCAGATCAATACAATTGGTTTGGTTTAGATATTAATACGTCCAAACAAGCTAGATTTTATGGGATTCCATTGGATAAGATTGGATTTTACAAAGAACGACTAAAAGATTTTTTGAGTAACCGATTTCGTTTTTCAGTATTTGATCTAAGTCATGCTAAATTTAAAAAAAACCTCAATAAATTTAAAACCTCAAAATTTGACTATATTATTGGATATACAAGTTCTATTGTACAATTTGCTAAATTTTTAAAAAGAAAAAGAATCGTTTTAAGTACCATTTGCCCAACATTAAAAACGTGCATTGTAACTTCTGAAATGCTTTTTAAGGATGATTTATTCTTGCTGGAGAAACAATTGGGCATTCCTATTATTAATGAATATGGGGCCGCTGAATTAGGTTTAATTGCTTTTCAAAACAAAGAAAACAACTGGATTATTAATAATGAAGATTTGTTTGTTGAGATTTTAGATGATAACAACGTTGTACTACCTTATGGAAAAGAAGGTCGTATTGTAATAACTTCATTGTATAATAAAGCACATCCTTTTATAAGGTATGATCTTGGGGATAGGGGAGTTTTATCTGAAGAAAGTACTTTTAAAACACCTATATTAAAAAGCTTAATTGGCAGAACAAACGACATAGCCATATTGTCCAGCGGTAAAAAAGCGGCCGGTTTGACTTTTTATTATATCACCAAAAGCATAATTGAAGATGATGGCAATGTAAAAGAGTTTGTAATTGAACAATTGACCAAATCTGATTTTAAAATCCTTTATGTGAGTACCAAAGAACTTACCGAGTCGAAGAAGAAAAGAATTGTTGATGAGATGGAGAAGTATTTAGAGCCTGGATTAAACATTACTTTTGAACGCCAAAGTAAACTGGTTCGTTCCAAAAGCGGTAAACTGAAACAATTTAGCTCTTTGGTAAATTAACTACTTGTTTTGATTTTACAAAGATATGTTCGAAAAGAAATATGATGAAATAGATTATTGATTTTACCATTGAAAATCCCAAGCCTTTTCGATAGACCTGAAAGTTATACCAGATCAAATTAAATTTGTTCGAGGACATTGAATTCTTTCTAACCCTATAATAAGCCAATGGTTCCTGAATTCCAACAGCAGGTTTATTCGATTTCTTTATGGCTTCCAGCCATAATATCCAGTCTTGTCGTTTTCGCAATTTTGTTGAAGGGATCTTGCCCAGTGTTTTACAGTTATAAACACCTGTTAAGTTACCGATATAATTGCTTTTTAATAATTTATTATAGGTGAGTTCCGATAGTGCTTTTATTCTTTTATTCAAATAAAAACCTTGCTCATCAATCAGGTCGTATCTGGAAAAACAAACATCAATATTATTATTTTTCATAAATTCAATTTGAACTTCCAGCTTGTTTGGTTTCCATAGATCATCAGCGTCCAGAAACGCAATAAAATCGCCTTTGGCAGCATTTATTCCTTTGTTTCTTGAAATTCCCGCTCCTTGATTTACAGGGTTTTGAATTAAAGAAATATTTGCATGTTTCTTCTGATATGTTTTTATAAGTTGAATGGTATTATCAACAGAACAATCATCCACCACAATTAGTTCCCAGGTCTTGTAAGATTGATCTACAATGCTGTCTATTGTCTGACTTATAAATTCTTCAGAATTAAAGGTTGGAGTGATTATAGAAACTAAAGATTTCAAAATTTGAGATTTTAGTACGCTTTTTCTTCTCCTTTCAGAGCATTAAAAAAGGTTTGTGTAACAATTTTAATATCTAGAAGGAGAGACCAGTTCTCTACATAAAAAATATCATATTTTACTCTGTTAATAATATCTTTATCTGTTTCAATTTCACCTCTGAATCCTTTGATTTGAGCCAATCCTGTTATCCCGGGTTTTACAAAATGACGCACCATAAATTTATCTACTCTTTTTGCATACATATTGGTATGGCTAACCATATGTGGCCTGGGC
>JABDOZ010000151.1 GCA_013043005.1 Flavobacteriaceae bacterium
ACCCAAACCGTTTTATAAGTAGCTTTGGTAGCTGCATTTTTTGTTGCATTCATTCCGATTGAGAAACGAATCATCTTTACCCACTTTTTAAGCTTTTTATTCTTGTTTAAAACAGATTCAATCCATGTTTGCTTGGTTCCAATCTTTTGAACATAAGGAGTATTGATAACTGTGCAAGGTGTTCCTGAAATACGCTCTGTCATTACAATATCATCTGCTCCGTAATCCACACAGGCTTGCTTGTATTCTTGGGTAACGCCAGCTTCTTTTGAGGCAATAAACGGACTACCCACAGAAATACCTGCTGCTCCAAAACTCAACATCTCCTCAACATCGGCTTTACATCCTACACCTCCTGCTGAAATAATTGGAATGTTACAATTTGCTACGAGTTCTTTAATTAATTCTTCGGGAGTCATATTGCCGCGATGCCCTCCAGCCAGATTATTTACAGCTATAACAGCATCTGCACCTAAAGCTTCAACCTTTTTAGCAAATTTAAGATCTACCACATCGCAGAATACTTTAATGCCAACCTTTTTGGCCCGCTTTATTGTTTCTTCCGGACTCCCTAGCGATGTAATAATGAAATCACAGCCCTCTTCACAAATTACCTCTAATTGACCTTTATATTTTATATTTGATTTGTTTACAATTAGATTAAATCCAAAAGATCCACCCTTTACTTTTGCCTCTTTTAATTGTTTTAAAGCCTCCCTTAATTCATCCAATGTTCTATAGTTTAAAGCTGGAATACAGCCTGCAATTCCGCTTTTCATGGCTTCAATAACCATTGCAGTGTTGGACACTAAAAACATGGGTGCTTGAATGATTGGATACTTAATTTTTATGAGTTGAGTTAGTTTTGTCGACATATTATAATTTGTTAACCGCAAATATAATAAATTGGAATTTTTCCATTTAATTCTTCTTATTAATATTCAATTTGTAAGATTAAATTGGTCGATTCATAAATTATTGTTAACATGATTTTTATCATTGCATTACATAAGTTTAATGATTAATTTAAGTTTTCATCAATCAAAATATATTATATCATGAAAAAATTAGTAATTGGCTTATTGATTTTTGGGCTTGCCACTCAATTTATGTTTGCACAGGTAGTTAAACCAGTTGAATTATCAGAAGTAGTTGTATCTGTAAATTATAAGTATTTAGATGCGATTGATTCAAAAGAAGTTGCAGTACCTGTGAAACTGCTAGAAGAAAAAGTTGCTTATTTCAACTTAAAAGAATCCGAACTTTACAGTGATGAATATGATACCTATCAAGTGTCATTTTTTATTCCTGAAGGAAAAATAGTTGCCGCCTATGACCAGAATGGAAAAATTCTTAGAACCATAGAAAGATTTAAAAATATAAAACTTCCTAAAGATGTTGTAGCATCTATAGTTGACCGATTCCCTAAATGGAGAATTGTTGAAGATGCATACAAAGTAGATTATTATGGCAAAAGTGGTATTGCAAAAAAACAATACAAGGTTAAATTAAAAAACAAGGATAAAAAAATGGTAGTAAAGTTAGATGAGGACGGAGAATTCTTATAAAATTTGACTTTTAACATGTTAAGAAAAAACGCAACACTTTGTTGCGTTTTTTTATTTAAATGGAAACTATTAGAATATTTTGTAGTTGTAATTTGTACATTTTATTTGAATAATTTAGAATTTATATTGAGATATCAGAGTTTTATAAAATATTATGCATGCATAGTAATTGATTATCAATACGTTACATAAATCTAATGTTAAATAATTGTAAAGAACTGATTTTCATGACATTTGTCATTTTTTTATTATGCATGCATAATTAATTTAGATCCATGTTAAACACAATAAATTTACTTATGAAAAAATTAGTTTTAGGTTTGCTATTTTTTGGATTAACCACCCAAATCTATTCACAGACAATAGAATTATCTGAAGTCGATGTTTCTTTAAATTATCAATACCTGGATGCTATTAATGCTGATGAAGCAGCAGTCCCTGTTAAAGTGCTAATTGATCAAGCTGTCAATTATAACCCTAACAAAAATGATTTGTTTGATGATGAGTTCGATTCTTATCGCGTATCATTCCATATCCCTGAGGGCAAAATAGTAGCTGCTTATGATAAAGACGGCAAGATCATTAAGACAATTGAAAAATACAAAAATGTGAGACTACCTCTTATAGTGTTAGAATCCGTTGCTGAAAAATATCCTCAATGGGCTGTTGTAGAAGATGTATATGAAGTAAACTACCATTGTAATAAGGGTGTGGTAAAAAAACAATACAAGATCAAACTTAAAAATGAAGATAAAATTGTTACTATTAAAACAGATGCTGAAGGCAATTTTATTTAGTAGTTCAAAAAATTTGGTGAAACAAAAAACGCGACCATTTAGGTCGCGTTTTTCTTTATAATGAATATAATTCTTTAAATTCCATCCTTCGACTTAGCTCTGGACAGTCTACTTCACTTCTTCAAAGTCTACGTCTTCAACGTCACTACCTTCGCCTGCATCTCCTGCATTATCACCTTCTGTACTTCCATCCGCGGCCGATGGTCCTCCATTTTGTTGAGCTTCAGCTTGTGCCTTATACATCTCTTCTGATGCCACTTTCCATGCTTCATTGATCTTTTCTAAAGCTGGTTCTATTACAGCCACATCTTTAGTTTCGTAGGCTTTCTTAAGCTCTTCAAGTGCCTCTTCAATTGGTTTCTTTTTATCGTCAGATAGTTTATCACCAAATTCTTTTAACTGTTTTTGAGTTTGGAAGATCATAGCATCCGCACTATTCAATTTATCAGCAGTTTCTTTTGCTGCTTTATCTGCTTCAGCGTTTGCTTCCGCATCCGCCTTCATTTTTTCAATTTCTTCATCCGTTAATCCAGAAGATGCTTCAATTCTAATATCTTGAGTTTTATTTGTTGCCTTATCTGTAGCTGTTACATGAATGATCCCGTTGGCATCAATATCAAAAGTAACTTCAATTTGAGGCATTCCTCTTGGTGCTGGTGGAATTCCATCTAAATGGAAACGTCCAATTGTTTTATTATCCCCTGCCATTGCTCTTTCACCTTGTAGAACGTGAATTTCTACTGAAGGCTGATTATCTGCAGCTGTTGAGAATACTTGAGATTTTTTGGTAGGAATCGTTGTGTTTGCTTCAATAAGCTTTGTCATGACATTACCCATTGTTTCAATTCCTAATGACAGTGGTGTCACATCTAGCAACAATACATCTTTTACATCGCCAGTTAACACACCACCTTGAATTCCAGCTCCTACTGCTACAACCTCATCTGGATTTACACCTTTACTAGGTGCTTTACCAAAGAATTTTTCGACGGCTGCCTGAACTGCAGGTATACGAGTAGAACCACCAACTAAAATAACTTCATCTATATCTCCTTTTGAAAGTCCTGCGGCTTTTAAAGCTGCACCACAAGGTTCTATAGTTCTTTTTACCAAATCGTCAATTAATTGTTCAAATTTTGCTCGAGACAAGGTTCTTACCAAGTGTTTTGGTCCACTTGAGGTAGCCGTGATATATGGCAAATTGATCTCAGTTTGTGTAGAAGATGATAATTCAATCTTCGCTTTTTCTGAAGCTTCTTTTAATCGTTGTAAAGACATTGGATCTTTTCTTAAATCCATTCCTTCCTCTTTATTAAACTCATCCGCAAGCCAATTAATTATCTTTTCATCTATATCATCTCCACCTAAGTGGGTATCACCATCTGTTGAAAGTACTTCAAAAACACCATCACCCAATTCTAGAATTGAAACATCATGTGTTCCTCCACCAAAATCAAAAACAACTATTTTTTGATCTTTTCCTTTTTTGTCCAATCCATAAGCCAATGCTGCCGCCGTTGGTTCGTTGATAATTCTTCTTACTTTCAAACCTGAAATTTCACCTGCTTCTTTAGTAGCTTGTCTTTGTGAATCATTAAAATAAGCTGGAACAGTAATGACTGCTTCGCTAATTGAAGTTCCAAGATAATCCTCTGCAGTTTTCTTCATTTTTTGAAGTACCATTGCAGACAATTCCTGTGGTGTATAGAGTCTACCATCTATATCCACTCGAGGTGTATCGTTGTCTCCTTTTACAACCTTATAAGG
>JABDOZ010000102.1 GCA_013043005.1 Flavobacteriaceae bacterium
AGCCATTGTTTTTGACAGCAAAGTAGATAAAACAACCATTTTTTATATCAAAGGTAAATTTGATCCTGAGAAAATTAAGGCTTTCTCAGATGATGATACTTTTGATGATTTTTCGAAAAATCTACAAAAGGAATACCAAATGAATTATAATCCGACCTTGAATCCGTCATTTAATCCAAATAATTAATAATGAAAAAAGTTTTAATCCTTCTGTTGGCAGTTTCATTAGTCAGTTGTAAACAAGATAAACAACCTATTCTTGGTGAAACAGATTGGCAAAAGGAAATGAATGCCGATTATAAGGATGCTTCAAAATCACCATTGAAAGAAAAGGATAGAAAAAGTTTTAAGGGACTTGACTTTTATAAATTCGATTCAACATATGTTGTAACATGTAAGCTTACCAGAACTCCTAATGAGAAACCGTTTAAAATGAAGACTACTACAGACAGATTACCTAATTATAAAAAATATGGTATCCTTGATTTTAGTTTAGAAGGGAATGTACATAAATTAAGCATTTATCAAAATCTGGATCTTTTGGAAAAAGAAGAGTATAAGGATTATCTCTTTCTTCCGTTTCTGGACAATACAAATGGTGAAGGAAGTTACTCCGGTGGACGCTATGTAGAATCAAGCATACCTGAAGGAGATTCCATTATTATTGATTTCAATACGGCCTACAATCCCTATTGTGCATATAACGACAAGTATTCTTGCCCGATTGTGCCTAGAGAGAACTACTTAGATGCTTATATCAAGGCAGGAGTCAAAGATTTTAAAAAGAATTAAATATACTTTACAACAAAAAATCCGAATACAACAGCTAAAATTCCAACCGAAAGACTACCCATAGTATAAATCACAAAATTGGTAATATCTCCGGCTTTCAACAAGGCATAATTTTCTTGTGCAAAAGCCGAAAAGGTGGTGAAACCGCCACAAAAACCCGTTGATAGAAATAGTAATGTGTTTGTGTTGATTATGGAGCTGTATTTTACAGCAAGGCCAATAAACAGACCAATTAAAAAACTCCCTAATATATTGACACCAAGTGTGCCAAAGGGAATTGTATTTTCCGGATTATTAAAAATTTTACTAATCCAGAATCGTAGCATACTTCCTAAGCCACCACCAATAAAAACCAAAAAGACTTGTTTCAAAGGAATTGTAATTATTTAACTGCCAAATATATCTCAGTAATCCAATTTGCAGGATTTGATTCCATCGTCGGATCTGTCAAATAAGCCTCAATCATCGGTCCGTTGTCAGCAAATTCCAATCCATTTTCGGGAACATATTTCATCCCTGTTTCCCAGGCTTGCTTTAAATTTTCATAATCTCCTTTTAATGTAGTTTTAACAGCTTTAAAAGGTTTTAGTTGACCCGTCAGTATATCACTTTCTGCAGCAATTACCCTGGATGTTGTTGGAACACAGCATGAAAACATAACAGCATTGTTCTCTTCATCCCATTTATGATAACTCACAAAAGGGGCACCGGCCATGGCAATATTATTTTTTTGGACAAACTCACCAAGTTTTGGCATCATTTCTACCATTTTGGTCTTGAATTCATCCATTTTACATGATGTGGTATTGTACAAATAGTAGCCTCCACCATGTTCAGTGATGCCGTCAACTTTTATAGTGTATTTTTTAATATCAGCAACTGCAATGCTATCTAATTTTTCAAGTCCTCTTTCAAAATCCGGTCCTATCATGCCATCAAAACCACCTGAAACAAGAGCAAAAGCTTTAAACATAAAAGGTGTTTTTTCACCATTCATTTTCCAGGTCACTTTTGTCTTATTATCTTCTGTTGGTTCGAATGTCCATTTAATCTTAGAAGGATGGTAATCTCCAAATTGTAGTTCCTGATCTATAGATGAATTAGGTTCTATGGCCAGTGTTTTCATATTACCAGAGCCATCTTTTCCTTCCCATGAATAAGAACCACCAACACCTTTTGTTTGTTCAGGATAGCTAATTTTCAAATCGGGTTCTTTCTCTACCCAGGCAGACCAGGATTCCCAATTTTTGAAATCAATAACATTCTTATAAAGAACTCCAGCTGGAACTTCAACAGTACGTGATCTTTCGACTTCGAATTCACTAGGTTGAACCGCCACATAGATTGCAAAACCAATAATTGCAATTAATATTAAAAACAAAAGATACTTTAGAAATTTCATGATAATTATATAGTTAAATTTAGTTGATCAAAGGTAATCAATTTTATTGTTAAGCATTATAAGAGTTCAACCAGCATTCCTTTTAAAATAGTGCTATATTACCTAATATAATTAATTTCATGATGCAAAAATAAACTTAATAGCTGCAATAAAAAGGATAAAGCCAATAAAGGCTATAAGAACCCAAATTGTTCCGGGATAATATTTTTTATGCAGTTTCAAGTCTCTTCGGTAGGCAAATATCAATACCATGATAAAGGCTATTGCAAAAAGAATTCCGAAAATTATCTGACCGTTTGTGAACATAATTCTCTATTTTTAAACTCGAAACAATTGACTCGAGTAACTTGTCAAAAGTAATAATTATATGCCAAATGCCATAGTTTTTGGAGCCACATCAGGAATTGGTAAGCAATTAGCAACTATGTTGGTAAATGACGGTTTTAAAGTTGCTATAACCGGCAGAAGTTTGGATTTGCTAAACCTTATAAAGGATACAAATCCAAGAAGCTTTACAGTCATGGAAAATGATGTTCAAATTATTTCACAAACGGAAACCGTTTTTCAAGAATTGGTAAAAAAGTTTAAAACTATAGATCTGATCATTCATAGTTCCGGAGTTGGATATGAAAATCCGGAACTCCAATGGGAAAAAGAGAAAGACACTATTCTCACCAATGTATTGGGTGCGACCCGAATTTATGATTTAGCCTTTAACCTTTTTAAAAAGCAGGGTTTTGGTCATTTGGCAGCTATTTCATCTATTGCTTCTTTGAGAGGTAATAGAGAATCCCCGGCTTATTTTGCTTCTAAAGCTTTTCAGGTGAATTATCTTGAGTCCATGTATTTTAAATCGAAAGAAATAAAGGATGGCAAAGTATATATTACGGATATCAGACCTGGTTTTGTAGATACAAAAATGGCTTTAGGTGATGGTATATTCTGGATGTCCTCATTAGAAAAAGCAAGTAGGCAAATCTATAAAGCCATAAAACATAAAAAGCGTAAAGTGTATATATCCAAACGTTGGAATTTAATAGCCTGGGTTTTAAAAATTGT
The DNA here is from genome assembly GCA_013043005.1 of Flavobacteriaceae bacterium. GTDB lineage: Bacteria > Bacteroidota > Bacteroidia > Flavobacteriales > Flavobacteriaceae > Site-B1. The sequence goes on from JABDOZ010000102.1 coordinate 3,254, forward strand.
ACCTTCATGGTTAATGAAAAAAGTAATGTAGTCCTTCGCCTTGGCTTCGAACCATAAATTAAATAATTAAGATAAAATGAAAAATAAAATTGAAGCCGTAAAAGACTTTCACAAGGCATACAAATTGGGATATCGGGAAACACCTAAAGCTAATTTAGGCTTAGAAAAGAACCTATTGCGTTACAAATTAATGCGCGAGGAAAATGAAGAATATTTAGATGCTGCGAACAGAGATGATTTGATTGAGGTTGCTGATGCATTGGGAGATTTGCTTTATATTCTTTGTGGTACCATAATAGAACATGGGTTACAGCATAAAATAGAAGAGGTTTTTGATGAAATTCAAAAAAGCAATATGAGCAAATTGGGCGAAGATGGTGAACCTATTTATCGAGATGACGGAAAAGTGCTAAAGGGACCAAACTATTTTAAACCGGATATAGAACGAATATTGAATCAATAAAAAAAAAGAGAAGCAAAAGCTTCTCTCAAGTTTTTACAACTGAACTCTCCATCCGTAGGGATCATCAGCTTTATTGGTTTGTAAATCGGTAATTCGTTTTTTCAAAACAGAAGCATAAGTCTCATTACTTTCCGGCAAATCATAGTCCTTGTTTCTATATCCAAAACCAGATATTGGAGAAACAACAGCAGCTGTACCAGCACCAAACATTTCCTTTAATGTACCATTTTCAGATGCTTCTACGATTTCCTGTACTTTTATTCGTCTTACTTCAACCGGAATGTTCATGTCCTTAGCAATTTGAATGATACTTTTTCTAGTAATTCCATCAAGAATGCGATCGCTTGTAGGAGCTGTTATCAATGTATCATTAATTCTGATAAAAATATTCATAGCACCAGCTTCTTCTATAAATTCGTGAGAGGTATCATCTGTCCAGATAACCTGGTTATAGCCTTTTTCGATAGCCAACTGTGTAGGATAGAATTGTCCGGCATAATTACCACCAGCTTTTGCAAATCCAACACCTCCATTAGCAGCTCTTGAGTAATGCTCTTCAATCAAAACCTTGACTTTTCCGGAAAAATATGGTCCTGATGGTGCTAAGGCAATGATCACTTTATATTCTTCTGCAGGAGAGGCATGAAATCCTTCTCCGGTTGCAAACATGAACGGACGAATGTATAGAGAACTTCCTTCTTTAGTTGGAATCCAATCACTGTCTATCTGCAATAATGTTTTTAATCCTTCCATGAAGTATTCCTCCGGAATTTCTGGCATTGCCAATCGCTTTGCTGAAATATTGAATCTTCTGCAATTATCCAACGGTCTGAACAATAAAATATTACCATCAGCATCTTTATAGCCTTTCATTCCTTCAAAAATGGATTGTCCATAATGAAATATTTTAGCCGAAGGCTCTAAAGTAATAGGTTGATAAGGCAAAATTTTAGGCATAGTCCAGGAACCATCCTTGTAGTCGCATACCAATATGTGATCGGTATAATATTTTCCAAAACCTAAGTTGTCAAAATCCACCTCATTAATTCGTGTAGATTTTGCTTTTGTAACCTCTAACTTTGTCGATATAGAATTGCTCATTATTGTTGCATTTAAAGCAACAAATTTAGACAATTAATGATTCATAAAAAACTGTATATTAGCATTGATTTAAAATATTGTGATATGCGAAAACATTTAACATTATTGTTGATTTTTTTGTTGGGCTTCTCTTGTAAGAATGATCCAAAAAATACAACAGAAATTCAAAAAGAAGTGACATATGAGTCTATTGGAAAAGAAATCGTTGCGATAGATGCCATAGAGGCTTCATCAATGGTGCAGCATTATGAAGGTATGAAGGTTGGAGACAGTGTTGATTCTAAGATCCTTGGTACGGTCAAGGAGGTCTGTCAAGCAAAAGGATGCTGGATGAAAGTAAAATTAGATGAAAGCAATGAGGTCATGGTGAAATTCAAGGACTATGGATTTTTTGTGCCTAAGGATATTGCAGGCAAAGAAATAATTATCAATGGTAAAGCTTTTGTTACCGAAGTTCCTGTTGATGAACAAAGACATTATGCTGAAGATGCAGGAAAATCAGAAGAGCAGATTGCTGCTATCACTCAACCTAAAAAGACATATTCATTTGAGGCAGATGGTGTTTTACTAATTCAATAATGAATCACAAAATTATTACGACAGGAGACGGATCAAAAACCATCTTTCTGCCTGAAGTCAATGAATATTATCACTCAAAACATGGTGCTATTCAAGAGTCAATTCATGTTTTTATTAATGCCGGATTCAATCATTTTATAGAAAAAAAATCACTTGATAAAATATCGATTTTAGAGGTTGGTTTTGGAACGGGTTTAAATGCGTATTTAACAATGCTGGAAGCCGAAAGACTAAATGTTAAGGTTGATTATGTTGGTATTGAAGCCTTTCCATTAGGTCTCGATCAAATTCAATCGCTTGATTATCCGAGAGCTTTAGAAAATAACTCTAAACCATCACTTTTTTACGAATTGCATGAAAGTAGCTGGGAAGCTAAACATGAATTAACGGAAGAATTTACCTTGACTAAGCAAAAGCAAGATATTAAAGGATTGGAAGAGATCGAGTCTTTTGATCTTGTCTATTTCGATGCTTTCGGACCCAGGGTGCAGCCCGAACTTTGGACTCTGGATATATTTAAGAAAATGTATAGAGCACTTAAAGCTAAAGGTGTTCTAGTAACTTATTCTGCAAAAGGAAGTGTGAGAAGAGCAATGCAGGATGCAACTTTTTCAGTTGAGAGACTGCCTGGTCCTCCGGGTAAGCGAGAAATGTTGAGAGCAACCGTTACAATTTAGAATACTGTTAAACCTTACTTAAATAAAAACATTCTGCAAAAGCTTCTTTGTAAATTTGCTTCATGAAAGTGTTAATTACAGGAGCTACAGGATTAATTGGAAGTAAGATTACAAAACTATGTTTGGAAAAAGGTTGGTCAGTTAATTATTTGACTACGAATAGAAGTAAAATCGTAAACGAAAGGAATTATAACGGTTTTTACTGGAATCCCAAAAGCAATGAAATAGATGTAAAGTGTTTTCAAGGGGTAGATGCCATTTTCCATCTGGTAGGAGCTAGTGTAGCGCAACGTTGGACAGACAGTTATAAAAAAGAGATCTTATTTAGTAGAATACAGACTACCAAATTATTGCATCAATCAATTAAGAACGGGAAATATGCGGTCAAAAAAATTGTATCTGCAAGTGCTGTTGGTATTTATCCCTCTTCTTTAACAAATTACTATGATGAAAAAAACAAGGATATCAATCCGGGTTTTTTGGGAGAGGTAGTTCACAAATGGGAGAGCGAAGTCGATAGTTTTAAATCTTTGAATATTGACGTGGTAAAACTCAGAATAGGGATTGTTTTAAGCAATAATGGAGGAGCTTTACCAAAAATGTCCCAACCTGTAAAATATGGAGTAGGATCAGCATTTGGCAGTGGTGAACAATGGCAATCATGGATTCATATCAATGACCTGGTTGCAATGTTTCTTTATGTGCTGGAAAATAATATTTCAGGAATTTACAATGCTGTTGCTCCAAATCCGGTGACTAATGAAGAATTAATTAAAGCAATAGCTAAACAAGTTAAAAGACCTCTGATATTACCCAATATACCAAAAGCTATAATGCAATTAGCTTTAGGTGAGATGCACATAATATTATTTGATAGTCAGCGTGTTTGCTCAAAAAAAATCGAAAAGTTAGGTTTTGAATTTTCTTATAATAATTTGCGACCAGCTTTAGAAGATCTGCTATAATTTATTTTGAGTAGTATCCATTCATTCAATTTTTCTTTGTCTTGAGCAATTACTTCCTTTAAAAAATTAAATCCGCAATTTTTTAGAACAGTTATGGACGGATTAATGTGATAAAGGGTCCTAGCCAAAATAGAATTTACCGTTTTAGAACAAAAAGCAATATTAATTAATTCCAATACCTTTTCTGTGCCATAGCCTTGGTTTCTAAATGTTTTACAAACCTCATATCCAATCTCTACACGACCATCAATGGGTTCACCTTTAAATCCGCAATTACCTATTAAAGAATTCATCTGAGTATCTATTGCTAAATAAGACCACCAAATTTGCGAAATAGGTTTATTGGTAATGGCGTCTTGTGAAAGTTTAAAAATATCAGTCCCAGTTTCTATCCAATTCTTCAGAACTTCCACATTTAAATTTTGAGCCAACATCTCATTTCCTGCTAATATCTAGTCTATTATTTCAGGATTGCAGTTCAAAAGTTTTATTCTTTTGTTATTCAAAATGAATTAAAATAAAAAAAACCACTCAAAATGTTGAGTGGTTCGTATAATTTATTAATAAATATCTGGTCTAGGACTTTGTCGCCTTGACATTGATCTTTAACTCAATATCATCGTTTATGAACTTATCACCTAAATTATCAAAGAATGATTTCGATCCATATTTCACATCCCATTTTGAACGATCAATAGTAAAAACTTCACTAGTAATTGAAAGATTATCTCCTTCAGTAGAAATCATCACAGGAAAAGTGACATTATTTTTTTTCTCTTTTAAAGTTAGATTACCAGAAAGCATTGTTTTACCTTCCATTTCTTCAACACCTGTAATCGTAAAAGCAGCAGTAGGATACTTTTCAACGTCAAAAAAGTCTGGACTTTTTAAGTGACCAACTAATTTGCCATTTTTTTCATCATCAGAAGGTATATCCAGATCAATTATAGAGTTCATGTCAATAAAAAATGATCCACTTTCTAATTTACCATTATTTAAAGTTAGAGTACCATTTTCAATACCAATTGTTCCATTGTGCTTTCCTGTTGGTTTAAATCCTGTCCATTCTATGGTAGATTCTGATCCATTAGCTGTATATTTTACTGATTCCATTTTGGCTTCAGCTGCTGCTTCAGCCGCAGTAGTTTCTGCTTCTTTCGCTTTATCTTTGCAGGCTGTTAAAGACGCTGTAATTGCAATAATCATAAAGACATTTAAAATTCTTTTTTTCATTTTTTTAGGTTTGTGTTATTATTTATGATGCTAAAATAGCAAATAAGACATGATTTTTAAGCGGGAGTAAAATATTTAAGAAATTTTTATGACATTATGACATTTTAAATATAATGGCAGTACTTTTGCCAAATAATTTTAAGAACGAATAACCATTTAAAAAATGAGTAAAAAAGGGAAAAAAGAAGATCTAGTTGAAGAACAAGATGTTGCTCAAGCTACAGAAGAAGTAAAAGAAAAAGTTGAAGTAAAATCAACAGAAGAGCAATTAAAAGAAGAGCTAGGTAAAGAAAAAGATAAATTTTTACGACTATTTGCCGAATTTGAAAATTACAAAAAAAGAACCTCTAAGGAGCGTATAGAATTATTTAAGACTGCAAGTGAAGACGTAATGAAAGGGTTGCTCCCGATATTAGATGATTTTGAACGAGCTTTAACTCACATTGATGAGGACAAGGAGGCAGAAGACCTAAGAAAAGGAGTCCTACTTATCTATCAAAAATTATTAACGACGCTAGAACAAAAAGGCTTAAAACCAATAGAGGTGAAGCAAGGAGATGTTTTCGATGCTGAAATTCATGAAGCGGTTACTCAAATTCCTGCACCAAATAAAAAGCTCAAGGGTAAAATTATTGAGGCTGTTGAGAAGGGCTATAAATTAGGAGATAAGATCATTCGATTTCCGAAAGTTGTTATCGGACAATAAAAGAAAGTCTAAAACAATTACGGTCAGATTGTTAAACTTTAACAGGTATAATGGCAAAACGAGATTATTACGAAATATTAGGAGTTACAAAGGGTGCTTCTGCATCTGAGATTAAAAAAGCTTACAGGAAAAAGGCTTTACAGTATCATCCAGATAAAAATCCCAACGATAAAACTGCTGAGACTAAATTTAAAGAAGCGGCTGAAGCATATGAAGTACTAAGTGATCCGGATAAAAAGGCTCGTTATGACCAATTCGGACATCAGGCTTTTGAAGGTGCAGGTGGCTTTGGAGGTGGAGGTATGAATATGGAAGATATATTCAGCCAGTTTGGAGACATTTTTGGTGGTGCCTTTGGTGGTGGCGGTGGATTTTCCGGATTTGGTGGTGGATTTGGTGGCCAAAGAAGAGTAAAAGGTAGTAATCTTAGGATAAGGGTCAAACTGACGTTGGAAGATATTGCCAATGGTGTTGAGAAAAAGGTCAAGGTAAGAAGAAAAGTGCAAGCCCCTGGGACTACTTACAGTACATGTTCAAGTTGTAATGGCAGCGGTCAGGTTACAAGGATAACAAATACCATTTTGGGTCGAATGCAAACAGCATCTACTTGTCCGTCTTGCAGTGGTGCAGGTCAGACAATTAAAAACAGACCATCTGACGCAGATTCTCAAGGACTAAAAGTCTCTGAAGAAACCGTATCGATAAAGATACCGGCAGGAGTGGTAGATGGAATGCAACTTAAAGTCAGTGGAAAAGGTAACGAAGCACCAGGAAATGGAATATCAGGCGATCTGTTGGTTGCAATACAGGAGCAAAAACATCCTACATTACAACGTGAAGGTGATAATTTACATTATGATCTTTATATTAGTATATCTGATGCGGCTTTAGGAGGATCTAAGGAGATTGATACCGTTACCGGAAAAGTTAGAATTAAGATAGAACCAGGAGTACAGTCTGGTAAGATATTACGATTAAGAGGAAAAGGAATTCCTAGCATTAATGGATATGGCAAAGGGGATTTATTAGTGCATATCAATGTATGGACTCCTAAAAAATTGTCAAAAACTCAAAAAGAATTTTTTGAAAAAATGCAAAACGATGAAAATTTTATTCCCAGTCCTAAAATGGGAGACAAGTCTTTTTTTGAAAAAGTTAAAGATATGTTTTCATAAAATAATTCTATATTAATAAAAAGTAGTATATTTGAAATATCACTAATATTTATTAGTGGTATTTTTCTTTTTCATAGCAATTTTTTCCCATCCTTGAAACTCGTTTTAAGGGTGGGTTTTGTTTTTAAAAGCAATAAATCCTTAAATACTATCTTAACTTTTGTAACAATTAATATCTTTACATCCTTATTTCTACAAATACTAATGACTAAATGGAGAATTTGCTAATAGCCGAATCTGTTTCGAAGAATTTTGGAGATTTTACAGCGCTTAACAATGTATCAATTTCAGTCCCGAAGGGAAGTGTTTTTGGGTTATTAGGGCCAAATGGAGCAGGTAAAACCACTCTTATCAGAATTATAAATCAAATAACCATGCCAGATACCGGTAAGATTGTTTTAGATGGAGAACCCTTGCAATCTCACCACATCAAAGACATTGGTTATCTCCCTGAAGAAAGAGGATTATATAAATCCATGAGAGTAGGAGAACAGGCATTGTATTTGGCACAACTGAAAGGGCTCAGCCATAGAGAAGCTAAATCCAGACTTAAATGGTGGTTTGAACGACTGGAAATTGGTGATTGGTGGAACAAAAAAATTCAGGAATTATCAAAAGGAATGGCTCAAAAAATTCAATTCATTGTAACCGTTTTGCACCAGCCTAAATTATTGATCTTTGACGAACCTTTTTCAGGATTCGACCCTATAAATGCCAATTTAATTAAAGATGAAATTTTAAGATTAAGGGACGAAGGGTCAACCATCATTTTTTCTACACACAGAATGGAATCAGTAGAGGAAATGTGTGATCATATTGCTTTATTACATGAAAGCAATAAGATCTTAGATGGTAAACTAAACGATATTAAGCAACAATATAGAACCAATACTTATGAGGTAGGCTTGAATATTGATGATAAGGAGACACTGCATAAGGAGTTAAGTTCAAAATTCAGTGTTACTCAAGCAGATTTCAGATCAATTCGAGAGGAGTTAAAATTGAATATTACCCTCAATGGGAATGAAACAGCAAATGGGTTGTTGAATTATTTAACAAGTAAAGCTGAGGTATCCCATTTTGTTGAATTGATACCAAGTGCTAACGACATTTTCATTAGAACTGTAGAAGAAAATTAGGAAACATAAATGAATCATTTACCACTTATTATAAAAAGGGAATATTTAACTAAAGTAAAGAATAAGTCGTTTATAGTGATGACTATTTTGAGTCCTATCATAATGATAGCACTTATAGCATTGGTTGCTTATTTATCTCAGCTGAACAATAATAAAATCAAGACAATTTCTGTGTTAGACGAATCTGGGTTAGTTCAGGATATTTTTCAGGATACAGAAAGTACTAAATATCACCTGTTGGAAAATGTCACCTTGGAAGATGCTAAGAAAATTGTGGAAGAGACAGATGGATTCGGACTTTTACATATTGGTAGTAACAGCGACCTAAAAGAACTTGCAAATACCATTAATTTCTATTCCGAAGATTCACCGTCATTCGCTATTATGGAGTCTTTGGAATCTAAAATAGAAAAGCGCTTAAGGGAATTGAAACTAAAGCAGGAAGGAGTTGATTTAAATAAAATAAATGCAGCTAAGATCAACATTGAGATAGGTCAGGAAAGTTACAGTGGAGAGAAAACATCAAAGATCGATAATATCTTCAAACTTATTTTTGGGGGATTAGCCGGATATATGCTTTTTATGTTTATTATTATTTATGGGAATATGATTATGCGTAGCGTGATTGAAGAAAAAACCAGCAGGATCATAGAGATTATAATATCATCCGTAAAACCGGTGCAGCTCATGCTTGGGAAGATTATTGGCACTTCACTCGCTGGTGTGACGCAATTTATCATATGGATAATTTTGGGAGGGTTTTTACTCTCATTGGTATCTGTAATTTTTGGTATCGACCTGATGGACTCACAAATGCAGCAGCAAGAGGTTCTCATTCAACAGGCCATGGAAAACCCTGAAGTTGTCAATAATCAAATAGAAGTGGTAAAAACAGCCTTTTTTAATTTACCAATCTTGAATTTAATTATTGCGTTTATAATTTTCTTTATTGGAGGGTATCTTCTTTATAGTTCTTTATATGCTGCAATAGGAGCAGCTGTGGATAACGAAACCGATACTCAGCAGTTTTTATTGCCTATAATAATGCCTTTAGTAATTGCGGTTTATGTGGGAATTTTTACAGTCATTGAAGATCCGCACGGAACAGTTTCCACGGTTTTTTCATATATTCCTCTAACTTCGCCAGTTGTTATGTTAATGCGCATTCCGTTTGGTGTACCAATATGGGAACAAGCCATTTCAGTTTTAATTTTAGTAGGTAGTTTTATGTTTACCGTTTGGTTTGCTGCCAAAATTTATAGAGTTGGGATATTGATGTATGGAAAAAAACCCAGCTATAAAGAAGTATTCAAATGGTTAAAGTATTAAGACATTATGGAACTACGTGATTTTTTTAATAAGTCCTTTCAATTAACTGAAAATATTACAATTAGTGTTAAAGATATTATCATATTAATTGCAGTACTCGTATTGACAAAAATCTTAATGACCTTAATTCAAAAGGTTATTACCAGAAAAATGCCAAAAGGTGATGCAAAAAAGTTTAGAGTGGTCTTTTCTTATGTTAAATGGCTAACCTATGTTTTAATATTATTAATCACCTTCCATGCCTTGGGAGTAAATCTTAGCGGTGTACTTGCAGCTTCTGCAGCTTTACTTATTGGTATTGGACTTGCTCTGCAAACGTTGTTCCAGGATATAATATCCGGTGTATTCATATTGATAGATCAATCAGTTCATGTTGGAGATATTATTGAGATTGATGGTAAAGTAGGACGTGTTGAAGAAATAAAATTACGAACGACACGAGCAGTAACTATAGATAATAAGGTGTTAGTTATTCCTAATCATCTTTACCTGGAAAACAGTTTATATAACTGGACACAAAATGGATCTGAAACCAGAGAAAACGTTGAGGTTGGCGTAGCGTATGGCAGTGATGTGAATAAGGTAAAAGAATTGCTTCTAAAAGCAGCCGATAGTCATCCGTCAATATTAAAATCCCCTCCACCTTTGGTCATTTTTACAAATTTTGGGGATAGCTCTCTGAATTTCAAATTAATTTTTACTTTAAATGATAGCTTTCAAGGGTTAATACCTAAAAGTGATTTACGTTTTGAAATAGACAGATTGTTCAGGGAAAATAATATCACTATACCATTCCCACAAAGAGATGTACATATTAAACAGAAATAAAATAAATTAAATGTCGAAGATATTAGTAATAGAGGATGAATCGGCAATACGAAGAGTATTGGTAAAGATATTATCAGAAGAGAATAGCACCTACCAGGTTGAAGAAGCCGAGGATGGATTAGCAGGGATTGAAATGATCAAAAAAGATGATTTCGATCTGGTTTTATGCGATATTAAAATGCCTAAAATGGATGGTGTAGAGGTGCTGGAAGCTGTAAATAAAATTAAACCTGAAATTCCTATTGTTATGATCTCGGGTCATGGAGATTTGGATACTGCTGTCAATACAATGCGTCTTGGAGCATTTGATTACATTTCAAAACCCCCTGATCTCAATAGATTATTGAATACAGTTAGAAACGCTTTAGACAGAAAGGAGCTGGTTGTAGAAAATACCAGGCTTAAGAAAAAGGTAAGTAAGAATTATGAAATGGTTGGAAATAGTAAGGCCATAACTCAAATACAAGAGATCATTGATAAGGTTGCTCAAACAGACGCCAGGGTTTTAATTACAGGTCCAAACGGAACAGGTAAAGAACTGGTGGCACATTGGCTTCACCAAAAAAGTCAACGTTCTGGAGGACCAATGGTTGAAGTAAATTGTGCAGCAATTCCTAGTGAGCTAATAGAGAGTGAATTGTTTGGTCATGTAAAAGGATCATTTACAGGTGCGAATAAAGATAGGGCCGGAAAATTTGAGGCTGCCAATGGAGGGACAATATTTTTGGATGAGGTTGGTGATATGAGTTTATCAGCTCAGGCTAAGGTTTTAAGGGCCTTACAAGAAAATAAAATTCAAAGAGTTGGAAGTGATAAAGATATTAAGGTAAATGTAAGGGTAATTGCGGCGACCAATAAAGATTTGATGAAGGAAATTGAAGAATCAAAATTTAGGGAAGACCTTTATCACAGGTTGGCGGTAATTCTTATAAAGGTTCCATCATTGAATGAGAGAAGAGATGATATTCCATTGTTAGTCGATTATTTTTCCTCAAAGATTGCAGATGAACAGGGAACGATTAAAAAATCATTTTCCGCTAAGGCAATTAACCGTTTACAGGAATATGACTGGACTGGAAATATTCGAGAATTAAGAAATGTGGTTGAGCGACTAATTATTCTCGGTGAACAAGAAGTAAGTGAAAACGATGTCAAGTTATTTGCCAGTAAATAGTTACAGTTGAAAACTATAACTTATTCCTGTTTGGATATCAGGATTATTGCTCACAGTGAAATCCTGCTGCAAATATATTGTCAAAGTATTTTTCTTAGTAAAAGAGTACAAAAAACTCCAGTAATCATTGTATTCATAAAGATTTGTTACGCCATGACCCCATGAATTGTGCGCTTCAGGATGTCTTATGGGAATCATATATGACCTTTCATCAATTTTATTAAAGGAGGATTGAACATAAAAATTAGCTCCAAAGGAGTGAATTGTACCTTTTTTTGATATAAAATTATATTCTATTGCACTTTCTAAATTTGCTATAAAATTGTTGGTTCCAAACTCAATATTGTTTCGTCTTAAAGAAACAGCATTTTTTCTCAACATTCCTAAACTCAATCCAATCTGAAAGTTGCTTTTATCATTAAATGAGTAAGTTTTTATGCCGTTTCCTGTAATACCAAGATCAATTGAAGAATTGTATTTTGAAACATTGGTTCCGGCATGAAAACCGAAATTAAAATGAAGATTTCTGGATTTATTGATCATTGATTCAGGGTAGAAATAATAGCTGGTCTCAAATCCACCAATAAAAAAATCACCGTTATGAATTTTGAGTTCATTTCCATTTCTATCTGTATATTTTATTAATGCTTTATTATATCCAAATACTCCTCTATCAAATGGGTCGTCGCCACCACCAATATTTTTATGAAAAAATTCTATGAATTCATCACCTGTAAAAATAGACCCCGGAAATTTACCTTTAGTTAGCATAAATAGTCTTAAACCAACATTTAGTTCATGTTCTTTATGCAATTTAATTTCTATATTTCCCCTGAACCCCTTTATTATTCCATCAATTTGCAATTCATAAGATTTAGCGCTTAAAGTATCTTCATCAAAAAGATATTGTGCCTGATGCCATGGAACATCTCTAATTATGTTTCGAATATTTTTATCATTTGGAATGTAGGTCTTAATTGGAGTTCCCCATACATTTCCACTTTCAAGGCTCAGGTTCAGTCGTATTCGTTTAACAGCTTTTTTTTTGAAATTCCCCTGTACTCGAGAGATAAACATTCCAAAAGGGTGTGTGGACAATACACTATGTTTTGAGATTCTATTTTTTTGTAGCACTTGGGTTGAATCTCTTTTTTGGGCATTTCCAGAAAAATGAATTAATAGAATGCAGAACAAAGAAAACCAGCCAAAAAATTTCATAAAGTAAGAATGACCAAACGAAACTACAAAAACTAAATCTAAATACTAAACCTATATTACTATGGTTTTATGATGAATGATATTTTTTATGGTTCATGAGTATTAATCAATTGGTATAACTTTTCAAAGACGAACAAATACTATATTCAAATTAGTTAGGACTAGATTTTATGGTTTTGCTATATTTATGAAATAAACTAAATTCCTAATTAAACAGATGAAAAAAATCAGTACAGATATCTTTAAAGTTACGTCAAAAATAAAATTAGAAGAGCAGTCAACAGTTTATGATCTCGAAGCAAATGAAGACGAAATAAAGAAAAATCTCCGTAAAATAAGGAAGAAACTCGGTAAAGTTCAGGATACCATGTATGCGCATGGAAAATACGCTGTGTTAGTTTGTTTACAAGGAATGGATACCTCTGGAAAGGATAGTTTAATTAGAGAAGTTTTTAAGGATTTTAATGCTCGTGGAGTTGTTGTACATAGTTTTAAGGTGCCAACAGAACTGGAATTAAAGCATGATTATATCTGGAGACATTACATAGCGCTTCCTGCAAGAGGTAAGTTTGGAATTTTTAACAGAACACACTATGAAAATGTGCTGGTTACACGCGTGCATCCAGGGTATATTTTAGGTGAAAATATACCAGGTGTAAATTCTATGGAAGATATAAACGACTCTTTTTGGGATGCTCGTTTTGAACAAATAAAGAATTTTGAAAAACACATTGCAGAAAATGGTACTATAATTTTCAAGTTCTATTTAAATCTATCAAAAGAAGAACAAAAAAACAGGCTCTTAAGGCGATTAGATCTTCCTTCAAAAAATTGGAAATTTTCGCCTGGTGATCTAAAAGAGCGCAAACTTTGGGATAAATATCAGGAATGCTATGAAGATGCAATTAACAGAACATCCAAGGATCATGCACCTTGGTACAGTATCCCAGCGGATGACAAGGCTACTGCAAGATATATTGTTGCAAAAACATTATACGATAATCTCAAAACATATTCTGACATACAAGAACCTGAATTGGATGATGAAGTAAAAGCTAATATTGAATTATATAAGACCCAATTAAAAAGCGAGTAGATTAAACTATTATTAATTTAGAGGGTCTTATAATTAATAAAGGAATAAGTAAGGTTATACTTTTAGAGCAATGATGATAGAAAATCCTGCAATTTGCAGGATTTTTTTATGATTATTTTAGAATTAATAAACGCCGGATATAGTATATTTAGCCTTTTAAATTGGTTTATTCATGAAGAAATTTCTCATAATACTTAATTTATTTTTTACTTTCAGTGTCCTTTCTCAATCTGATGCTGACATTTTAAAAAAGGTATATGATGCTTCTTTAAGTAACGGCAAGAGCTATGAATGGTTAGATTACTTATCAAACCAAATTGGTGGTCGTCTTTCGGGTTCTCTTAATGCAGAATTGGCAGTAGAGTATACTAAAGATGAGTTAGAACAAATAGGACTAGATAAAGTTTGGCTTCAACCAGTGATGGTGCCAAAATGGGTTAGAGGTGCTCCAGAATTTGCATTTATAGAAACCAAACCAGGGTCAACTACTCCAATAAATATTTGTGCACTTGGTGGTTCTGTGGCCACACCTTATGGAGGTCTAAAAGCGAATGTTGTTGAGGTTAATGGAATGGAGGACTTAAAGAATTTCACTAAGGAACAAATTGAAGGAAAAATTGTTTTTCTAAACAGACCAATGAATCCAACATTTATCCACACTTTTGAGGCCTATGGCGATTGCGGCAAGCAACGATATAATGGTGCTTATGAGGCTGCAAAACTTGGTGCTTCAGGGGTTTTGGTTCGATCTTTAAGCTTGCGATTAGACGATTATCCTCATACAGGAGCCATGAGTTATAGTGATCTACCAGTTGATAAGCGAATTCCAGCGGCAGCTATAAGTACGAATCATGCTGAACTGCTAAGCAGTATGTTAAAGCTTGATAAAAATATTAAAGTATATTTTAAACAGAGTTGTAAACAGCTAAAGGATGTTCAATCTTACAATGTAGTTGGTGAAATAACTGGCAGTGAATTTCCTAATGAATATATGCTTGTTGGTGGACATTTGGATTCATGGGATTTGGGAGATGGCTCACATGATGATGGAGCAGGAGTCGTTCAATCTATGGAAGTATTAAGATTACTGAAAGAAACCGGAATTAAACCTAAAAGAACAAAACGAGCAGTTCTTTTTATGAATGAAGAAAATGGTTTAAGAGGAGGTAATAAATATGCTGCAGAAGCCAACAGAAAAGGAGAAAACCATGTCATGGCTTTAGAAAGCGATGCAGGAGGATTCACTCCAAGAGGTTTTAGTTTTGATTGTAGTGATACCAATTTCAATCAGGTTTTAAATTGGAAACCCCTATTTAAACCATACTTAATTCATTATTTTGAAAAAGGATTTTCAGGGCCAGATATTAGATCCTTGAAAAGTGATAGTAATGTATTAATAGGATTGCGACCTGACTCGCAGCGTTATTTCGACCATCATCATGCAGCCACTGATACCTTTGATGCTGTAAATAAGCGTGAGTTAGAATTAGGAGCTGCTACTATGACGGCTTTAGTTTATTTATTTGACAAATACGGAACTAATCCAATTCCTGCAAATACTCAATTGAAAAATTAGTACAATGAAATATATTGGATTACTAATATTGTTTTTCTCAATTACTGCAACTATGGCTCAAGAAGATAAATTACCATATCATGAAATTCCCGACTATCCAGATGTATACAATGCATGTACAGTAGCCGCTAGGATGATAGATGGATTAGGTTTCAGATATTATTGGGCGACTGAAGGTCTGCGCGACAAAGATTTATCTTATAAACCAAACGAAGAAGCAAGGACAACAGATGAAACCATTGATCATATTTTTCGCTTGTCAAGAACAATCTTGAATTCAACTTTAAATATTGATAATAGAAAAAATGATGGAGATGAAATTTTGTCCTTTAAAGAAAAAAGAGAACAAACGCTATTAAACTTAAAGACTTCCGCAGATATATTAAGAGATGCATCTGATCTCTCTCAATTTAAATTGATTTTTGGAGCTACCGAATTTCCATTTTGGAATAATATAAACGGACCAATTGAAGATGCTATTTGGCACTGTGGCCAAATAGTATCATTCAGAAGATCCTCTGGAAATCCGTTTAATTCAAAGGCTAGTTTGTTTACAGGTAAACTCAAAGACTAACAGAAAGTTAAACTTAACTAGTTTGCTATTTCTATTTTTCAAATTTTAGAATTGGAAATAAATAAATTGTTCTCCACTTCCTTGAGAAATTATTATCAAAAAGAACATTATTGCCCAAAAAACTCCTAACACCAAAGGTGATACTCTTTGAGAGACCTCCTTTAACGAAGTGTTTCGCATAAACCAATGACATAGAAATAGAATTGCTATAATAATACTAACTTTTATTATTGTAAAGGAGTCCAATATTTTTTCTCCACCCGTTTGCATATAAAACATGGATTTAATCATATTCCAGGCTGTTTCAAATTCTCTCGCTCTAAAAAACGTCCATGTTATATTTACACATGAAAAAGTTGTAAAAGCTAAAAACATACCATTCCAAGCCGTTATTTCAAAGGGTAAATATTGTCTCTGCAAGCGCTCTAAGATTAAATAAGTGCCATGCAAACCACCCCAAACTATAAAAGTCCAAGCTGCACCATGCCATAGACCTCCTAATAACATTGTTACCATTAATGCTATATATAGTCTTATTATTCCATGTCTATTACCACCCAATGGTATATAAAGATAATCTCGTAACCAGCTGGAAAGCGTTATGTGCCATCTTCTCCAGAGATCAGAAAACCCTAAAGAGGCATATGGATATTTAAAGTTATCAGGTAGTATTATTCCAAGCATTAAAGCAATACCTATCGCACAAGTAGAATAACCAGCAAAATCGAAGAATATTTGACCACTAAAAGCAATAGTCCCAACCCAAGCATCAACTCCATGTAATAGTTTGTCAGAACCAAATACTTTATCAGCTGTTCCAGATAGTA
>JABDOZ010000169.1 GCA_013043005.1 Flavobacteriaceae bacterium
CCCATAACCTCCTGATCAAAGGTGTCATTAACTAAGTAAGTCAATTTATCAAAATTAGTTGCATTTTGTATTGACCAGGAATTATCATCTATTTTGGAAACTTCCAGTTCAGCTCCATTATAATCAAATGCCTTTAAACCTTCTATATATTTACCAAAATTACTTAGTGAATATGTTCCCTGAATAACTTTTGGTAATCTGAATACAATTAAATCCTGATTAAATTTTCCCGGATCAATAGTTACAGGTACTTTATCATCTACAACCTTTGTAAGATCTATATTAGCTTTGATTGGGTTGCTAATAACGACAGTGTTTGGGACTACTGCTTTTTGAGTAGATTTACATCCAACCAACAAAAAACTTATACTAATAAGTAAAATTAATTTCTTCATTGTTATTATTTTGATTTACTAATTGACGCAGAAAGATACAATCTGTTACAAATTAATGCCTTAAGTTTATGTTAAATACTAAAATGAATATATAGGTCTTATGCAAAAACCTCTTATTAGTATACTTACTCCTTTTAAAAACACCTCTACATTTTTGACTGAATGTTTAGATTCAATTCTAAATCAAACGTATACGAATTGGGAATTAATAATAGTTGACGATCATTCAGCCGATACCAGTTTTGAATTGGTTAACGACTATGCAAAAAAAGACAACAGAATTAAGTTGTACAAAAATCCGGGAAGTGGAATTATTTGCGCCTTACGATTTGCTTTTAAACAAAGTAGAGGCGACTATATCACACGAATGGACAGTGATGATGTCATGGTTGATAATAAACTAGATGTATTATTAAAAAATCTTTTAAATAAAGGCAAAGGACATGTAGCAATAGGATTAGTGAAATATTTTAGTGCTGAAGGGATTAGTGATGGTTACAGCAAATATGAATTATGGATAAATAATCTAACAATTAAAGGAAATAATTATTCTGAAATTTATAAGGAATGTGTGATTCCCTCACCTTGTTGGATGACACAAAGATCAGATCTCATAAAATGTGATGCCTTCAACCCAGATGATTACCCGGAAGATTATGATCTTACTTTTAGAATGTATAAAAATAAAATAAAATGCATTCCATGTGATACGATATTACACATGTGGAGGGATTACAGTTGGCGCACTTCGCGAACTCATTTGCACTATGAACAAAATTATTTTTTAGGAATTAAAACGAAATATTTCATAGAGTTGGACTACAACCCAAAAAGACCTTTGGTTATTTGGGGCGCTGGTTTTAAAGGAAAAACCATTGCAAAATATTTAATTGAATCAGGGATTTCGTTTAATTGGATCTGTGATAATCCGAATAAAATAGGTAAGAAAATTTACAACCAGACACTACAGCATTTTAATTATCTGTCACATTTAAATCAACCACAAAGTATTGTCACTGTTGCCAACACAGAAGCACAAAAACAAATAAGAAGTTACCTTAAAGTACAAAACCAAACAGAAATGACAGATTACTTTTTCTTTTGTTAAAATAACTTTTGGATCCATTTTAATTAGCTTTTTTTTATCCTGATATTGTTAAGAAATAGTATTTTTGTGCATATAATAAAAGGAATGCAGTTTAAACATCCGGAAATTCTTTATTTTTTATTTTTACTTCTCATTCCAATTATTATTCACCTTTTCCACCTAAGAAGATTTAAAAAAGTTCCTTTTACCAATGTTAGCTTTTTAAAGGAAATTACACTACAAACCAGAAAAAGTTCGCAGATTAAAAAATGGTTGACCTTATTGACAAGGTTATTGCTATTAGCAGCCATTATTTTTGCTTTTTCTCAGCCTTATATTTCAAATAACAGCAGTTTTGACTCCAAAAAGGAAACTGTATTTTTTTTAGATAATTCTTACAGTATGCAAGCCAAAGGACAAAGCGGTCCATTATTGCAACTTGCTGTTCAAGACTTAATAAAATATCTAGATAATGATGAAACGATATCGATTATCACGAATAGCACATCATATAAATACGTATCAATTTCTGGTGTTAAAAATGATTTAATTCAACTAGGGTATGCTTCCAATCAATTGGATTACAAATCTGTCTTTCTTAAAGCCAGCAATTTTTTTAGCAGAGATCCAAACAGTTTGAAAAATTTCATATTTATTTCTGACTTTCAAGATAAAAATGGAACTACATTAGATATTGACAATTCTGATGTCAGGACTCATTTAGTCCAGTTGCAGCCAGTTAATAAAAATAATGTAAGTGTTGATAGTCTGTTTATCTCAGGTAACTCAACCTCAAAACTTGATTTAACAGTTATTATCAAAAATCAAGGGAATAGTATTGAAGATTTATCTGTTTCATTGTACGAAAAGGACAAATTAATTGCTAAATCATCTGTGGATATAGAACATACTGCTCAGGTTAATTTTACCGTTAATAATGATGATTTTTCTGAAGGTAAAATTATAATTAACGATACACAGCTGCAATTTGATAATGTCCTTTATTTTAGTATCAATAAACCTGAAAGAATAAATGTTCTTTCTATAAATGAGTCAGATGATAGGTTCTTAAAAAAAGTATTTAATATTTCGGAATTTAACTATAAAGGATCAGACTTAAATAATCTGGATTATAGTGATTTGCTTAATCAAAGTTTGATTGTTTTAAATGAATTAAATACTGTTTCAAATTCGTTAATTGATATACTCAAATCATTCGTACAACAAGATGGCTTTGTATTAATCATACCTTCAAATGAAATTGATTTAAAGTCTTACAATCAATTGTTTAACCAATTGAATTCAATACAGTTTAAGCCTATACTGGAAGCTGAGAAAAAAATTATAAAAATTAATTTTTCACATCCCTTGTTCATCAATGTATTCAATAACGAGGTAAGTAATTTTCAATATCCAAAGGTTAACAAATCCTTTCCAATTATACCCAATAATGCATCAAGAATTCTATCTTATGAAGATGGAAATCCATTTTTAGTAAATAAAGAAAATATTTATGTGTTTTCTGCTTCTCTCAATCTTAATAATTCCAACTTTCAAAATTCTCCATTAATTGTTCCTACTTTATATAATATTGGTAAAAGGAGCATGCAGTTGTCAAGTCCTTATTTTACAATAGGTTTAGAGAATAAAATTGATGTAAATACGTCTTTAAATCAAGATCAAGTTTTGGTTCTCGAAAACGAATCTGCAAAGATCATTCCCCAGCAAAAATCTTTTAGCAACAAAGTATCAATTATTACCAGTGAAACACCAGAACTTGCTGGAACTTACGGCATAAAAAATAATGAACAATTGGTCGGAAAATTGAGTTATAACTATAATAGAAATGAAAGCACTTTAAGTTATCTTAAGGTTCAAGAAAGTGAGAATATTACTGTATCAAATTCAGTTTCTAAAGTCTTAAAAGAAATAAAATCAAATACAAAAGTTGATGAGCTATGGAAATGGTTTGTTATTTTTGCATTACTCATGCTTATTGTTGAAATGCTAATACTAAAGTTTTATAAATGAATATTCTAATAAAGTCCGCCACCATTGTTGATTCTAAAAGCGATTTTCACAATCAAACTAGAGATATTTTAATAGAAAAGGGAATCATTTCAAAAATTGCTAGAAACATCAAAAATCCAAAAAATTATAAAGCAATAAAATTAGATAATTTACATATTTCTCAAGGATGGTTTGATAGCAGTGTTTGCTTTGGAGAGCCGGGATTTGAAGAGAGAGAAACTATAAAAAATGGACTAGAAACTGCTGCATATTCTGGTTTTTCAGCTGTAGCAGTAAATCCTAATACAAATCCTGTAATTGATAGTAATGCAGATATAGCCTTTTTACAAAGTAAGGCGAAAGGTCATGGTGTCGCGCTTTATCCAATTGGATCATTAACAAAAGGAAGCCAAGGTAAAGAACTTGCAGAATTGTACGATATGCAAAATGCAGGAGCAGTTGCCTTTAATGATTATAAAAGCTCTACAAGTAATTCTAATTTATTAAAACTAGCCTTGCAATATGCCAGTGGATTCAATGGTTTGGTTTGCTCCTTCCCTCAAAATAATAGTATTGCCGGAATTGGAGTAATGAATGAACAAGAGATGAGCACATCACTTGGTTTGAAAGGAATCCCCAATTTATCTGAAGAGTTACAAATTGTCAGAGATTTGTTCTTGCTGGAATATACAAATGGCAAATTACACATACCAACTATTTCCACGGCTAAATCTGTTGAACTTATCAGAGAAGCTAAAGCAAAAAAATTAAATGTTAGTTGCAGTGTTGCGGTACATAATTTATGCCTATCTGATAGTTTAGTATCAGAATTTGATACCAGGTACAAAGTACTTCCGCCTTTAAGAACAGAATCTGATATTAAAGCCTTGATAAAAGGTGTTAAGGACGGAACTATTGATATGGTTACATGTGACCATAACCCACTTGATCAAGAACTTAAACGCGTAGAATTTGATCATGCTTCCTATGGCACGATAGGATTGGAGAGCGCATTTGGAGCTTTACAAAATAAATTCACCTTAAAGAAAACTATCGAAATATTAACCAAAGGAAAGGAGCGTTTCGGACTAGAAACAAACTCGATAAATATTGGTAACAAATTGAATATCACCTTATTTAATCCTGATCTAAATTATGTTTTTTCTGATGATAATATAATTTCTAAATCAAAAAACGCTATTTTTGAAAAACAAAATTTAAAAGGAAAAGCATACGGCATAATAGCTAATAACCAAATATATTTGAATTAGAACTCATGACTGAAGAAACTATTCTGGAAGGCAGAACCTATGCCATAATTAGTTATATCACAATTATTGGAACCCTAATAGCCTTTTTTATTAATAATGAGAAAAAAAACGAATTTGCCTACTTTCATATAAGGCAGGCTTTAGGCTTATGGCTAACTTTTTTTGCTTTAGGCTATGTAGTTGGCATTTTTGACAGATGGTTAATTACATTTGCGTTTTGGTTGTTTTTTGGAGTATTATTCATTTACGGTTTCATGAATGCTGTAGCCGGAAAACCCCAAACTGTTCCATTAGTTGGTAATTTTTATCAAAAAATATTTTCAAGCTTAGGTAAATAAATGTTGAAATCAGATTTATCCTTAGAACATGTAATAAGAGAGTCCAGCATAAGATCTGGTAAAGCTCCTTTATTAATTATGCTGCACGGTTATGGCAGTGATGAAAATGACTTGTTCTCTTTTTCATCAGAATTACCAGAAGAGTTATTTATTATTTCATTAAAGGCTCCATATAGTCTTGAACCTTTTGGTCATGCATGGTACGCAATTAATTTCGATGCACAGCAAAACAAGTGGAGTAATACAGAACAGGCAATAAAATCGAGGGATCTGGTTGCAAAATTTATAGATGAAGCCATTGAGCATTATCCTGTTAAAAAAGAAAATTTAACTCTATTAGGTTTTAGCCAGGGAACAGTATTAAGTTACGCTGTTGCCTTTATGTATCCTGAAAAAGTGCAGAATATAGTTGCTTTAAGTGGATATATTGATAAAGATTTATTACCGGATAAAGCTGACGTGAATGGGTATAAACATTTAGATTTTTACTGTTCTCACGGTGTAGAAGATCAGGTTATACCTGTTGATTGGGCCAGAAGGGCGCAACCATTTTTAAATTCGCTGAATATTAAAAACAAATATTCAGAATTTCCTGTTGGTCATGGTGTTGCTCCACAAAATTTCTATGAATTCAAAGAGTGGTTAAAAAACAGACTGTAAGTTATTGTAGAGGATATAAAAAGGATTCTACTAATTTGAACTTTAACTCCTTGTTTTCAATTATTTCGTAGGTTAAAAACAATTCTCCCCAAAATTCACCATCAGAAAAATCAGCTATGATCCATTTGTGATTCAATAATTTCACATTATTTATTATAAGCTTTCTTCCTTCAGATGACGCATAAGGAATTAATGGGTGTTCCCCTTTTATTTCATTTAGGGTATATAATTCATCTTTTATAAATGGAATAAGTTCCGAAACATCAAATCCGCTTTTTTCAAAATATGATAAAGCATCTTCATTTCTGTCCAAATTAAAATACGAAAGATCCACAATTTTGTCTTCTAGTATAAAGAGAGAATCCTTTAATGTTTTGTTCTCAGTCTTAGTAGTTTTTATATCCGTTTCATATTTATCAAGAACATTCTTAGAGTTTACATACTGAAATAAAACCAATAAAACTGTAAAAATGAATAGGTACATAAATATTTTGTTCTTCATATCTAAATAGTGATTTGTAAATTATCGTAAGCTAAATAAATTTTATCTGGTAATTTCTGTTGTACTTCTTCATGGAAACCCATGTAATGGCTTAAATGAGTCAAATAGGCTTTTTCCGGATTAACCTTTTGAATAAACGCAATGGCTTCTTCTAAATTAAAATGTGAATGATGAGGTTTTTCTCTTAGAGCATTAACTACTAATACTTTTACTCCTTTTAATTTATTGATCTCTTCTTCCTCAATCGTTTTAACATCTGTTAAATAAGCAAAATTATTGAGCCTGTAACCAAATACCTGCACTCTATTGTGAAATGTATTTACAGGAACAACTTTTAAACCTCCTAATTCAAAGGGCGTATTTTTAATAACAATTTCTTTAACGCCAGGAGCGCCGGGATATTTATCCTCTGTTACAAACACATATTCAAACCGCTTTCTGAGGGTGTCCAATACACGAATGTGAGCATAAATAGGAATATCACCTTGATTAAAAAAAAAGGGTCTGATATCATCTAATCCTGCAACATGATCGCTATGTTCATGTGTAAATAATATCCCATCTATTCTTGTAACCTTATTGGAAAGCATTTGCTGCCTGAAATCTGGTCCACAGTCGATCACATAATTATAATCTTCCCATTGAACCAAGACAGAGACACGTAATCTTTTATCTCTGGGATCTGAACTCAAACAAACTGGATGATTGCTTCCGATTACTGGAATTCCTTGTGATGTTCCTGTTCCTAAAAAAGTAACTTTCAAGCTTATTTAATTTTAGACAAAAATAGTGTTAATTTTTTGTTTGATAAGAACTCCTAAAATATTTACAGGTAATGAGAACATCTGTTTTTAGAAACAATTTAGCTTACAAATATTTTATAATAGGTCTGTTTTTTTTTGCTATTTTTGTTGCTATAAAAAAAAGGGATGGCTTTAAAGTTAAAAGGTGACAGAGAGATTAGTAAAACTCTAACGATCAAGCAGAAAGCTCTGCAAATCAATCTTAACGAACATATCTATGGAACCTTTGCTGAAATTGGAGCGGGACAGGAAACTGTTCGTAATTTCTTTAGAGCTGGTGGTGCATCCGGTACCATAGCAAAAGCCATGTCTGCTTATGACAAGGATTTTAGTGATGCCATTTATGGTATAGAAGATGATAAGCGCTACGTAACTGAAGCGCGATTACGAAAAATGTTAAATCATGAGGTTAATTTAGTTGAAGATCGTATAAAAAGAGACAAGCATCCCGACAAACTTTTTTTCTCCTATGCAAATACAGTCGCCACTATTGATTTTTCAAAGAAATTTAAAGGTCATGGTTGGGTTGGTGTTAAATTCCAACTGGATCCATTAGAGGATTACAACGAAATAATTATTCACATCCGATTTAGGCAAACCAACAGTCAACTTCAACAAGAAACTCTGGGTATGCTAGGTGTCAATCTAATTTTTGGTGGATTTTATATGCATGATGATCCTAAGGAGTTAGTAAAATCTTTATACGATAATCTGGAAAGTGATCAAATAGAGATTGATATGATCAATTTCTCTGGACCAAGATTTGCGTATGTTGACAATAGACTAATGAGTCTTCAATTGGTTAAAAATGGAATGACTGAAGCGGTTATGTTTGGACCAGATGGCAACAATTTTCTACCTGCATCAGAACTTTATAAGAAGAATATTCTTGCTCTTAGAGGTAGTTTTAGACCAGTTACCCTTGTCAATATGGACATCTATGAGAAGTCCAAAAAACTGTTTTTAAAAGAAAAAACAGTTGAAGAAAAGAATACAAGAGTCATATTTGAAATAACTCTTGATAATCTTCGAGCAGAAGGTAAAATTAATGAGCGTGACTTTTTGGATAGAGCGGAATTGTTGTGCTCGCTAGGTCAAACTGTTATGATCACAAACTTTCAAGAATATTATAGATTGGTAGAGTATTTTGCTCAATTTACCAAGGCGAGAATGGCCATGGCAATGGGAGTTTACAACCTTATCCAAATATTCGATGAAAAGTATTACAGACATTTAAGTGGTGGTATTCTAGAAGCATTTGGAAAGTTATTCTTTAAGGATCTAAAAATATACTTATATCCACTTAAAAACCATGAAACTGGAGAGTTTGTAACCAGTGAAACCCTTAAAGTTCACCCTCGAATGAAAGAATTATACAAATTCTTTAAATTTAATGGTAAGATGCTGGATATTAAGGATTTCGATCCGGAAATCATGGATATTCTATCCAGGGATGTCTTAAAAATGATCGTGTCGGGTAAAGACGGCTGGGAAGAAATGCTTCCAGAAGGAATTGCCAATGTCATTAAAGACCATCGGCTTTTCGGTTATTCAAGAAGAAGAAGTCTTAGTCGCAGAACCTAGTAAGACTCCAATAATTGGCTGGCATGGTCTTTAGTTTTTACTTTGTCAATAACAAGCTCCACGATTCCTTCTTGATTTACGACAAAGGTTTTTCTATGAATTCCGTCATAAACTCTACCCATGAATTTCTTTTCTCCCCAAACGCCAAAAGCGTTGATCACAACTTTATCTTCATCAGCCAATAGATCAAAAGGGAAACTATATTTATTTTTAAAATTGGTTTGTTTTTTCTCAGAATCGGCACTTACACCCAATAGTTCAAATCCTTTATTTTGTAATTCTTTATAATTGTCTCGTAAATTGCAGGCTTCAGCTGTGCACCCTGGAGTGTTAGCCTTAGGATAAAAGAAAACGACTAGTTTTTTTCCTTTAAAATCACTCAATGATACTGCATCTCCATCTTGGTTGTTTACTGTGAAGGCGGGCACCTTGTCTCCTACTTTTAATGTTTTCATGGTACAAATTTATATATAGATTAGTAATTTTGACAAAATTAATAAAATTAATGACCAAGGCCGAAAAAGTTCAGTTCGTAATTGATACACTTGAAAAAATATATCCTAATACACCTATTCCATTA
Source organism: Flavobacteriaceae bacterium (assembly GCA_013043005.1). GTDB lineage: Bacteria > Bacteroidota > Bacteroidia > Flavobacteriales > Flavobacteriaceae > Site-B1. The sequence goes on from JABDOZ010000169.1 coordinate 9,231, forward strand.
AATCATAAAGATCCCTATACCTTGTTGATAGCGGTATTGTTATCGGCTCAAAGCACGGATAAAAAGGTCAATCAAATCACTCCATTATTGTTTGAAAAAGCCAACAATCCTTATGAAATGATTAAACTATCTATAGATGAAATAAGGGAGATCATAAAACCCGTTGGTTTGTCTCCAATGAAAAGTAAAGGCATTCACGGATTATCAAAAATACTGATAGAAAAGCATAATGGGAAGGTCCCCAAAAGTTACAAGGAACTTGAAGAATTACCATCGGTGGGACACAAAACCGCTGCTGTTGTATTGTCACAAGCCTTTGGTATACCTGCATTTCCGGTAGATACACATATTCACAGACTCATGTACCGCTGGAATTTGAGTAATGGGAAAAATGTAGTCCAGACGGAAAAAGATGCCAAACGCTTATTCCCAAGAGAGCTTTGGAACAGGTTACATCTTCAGATTATTTATTACGGTAGAGAATACTCACCAGCTCGAGGATGGGATATTGAAAAGGACATCATTACAAAAACTATTGGTAGAAAATCCGTTATTGAATCTAATAAGAAAACAAAAAAGTCCTAAAAAACGACTAACTTTTATTAGGACTTTCTTCAAAGTTTAGTTCAGAAGAGAATTAAACTGAAGCTCGTTATATTTTATAACACTTAAAGCTTTCGAATAATTGAGCAGAAATTTAATAGTCTCTTCTCTTGGAACTAATTTGCTTGATTGATGTTTTTGTTGTTGAGAGTAAAGTTTTGCCATTTACTATATTTTTGGTTATTTGAATATAGAACGGACAAAAATCTACTTTAGTATATCAATTTGTTAAAACAATATTATGCTTCTCAATTATCTTTCTCATATTGATCAACGCATATCGCATTCTTCCCAACGCCGTATTAATGCTAACACCTGTTTTTTCTGAGATTTCCTTAAAACTCATATCCTTGTACATACGCATAACCAAAACCTGTTTTTGGTCTTCAGGAAGTTCTTCGATCAATCGTCTAACATCTTCTTCTACCTGACTTTTTATAATCTTTTTCTCTGCATTTAGATCACCATCGCTTAACACCGAAAAAATACTGAACTCACCAGAATTATCAAATTTTGGCATCCTGTTGTTCTTTCTAAAATGATCAATGACCAAATTGTGCGCAATTCTCATGACCCAAGGTAAAAATTTACCTTCTTCATTGTATCTGCCTCTTTTTAAGGTGTTTATTACTTTAATAAAAGTATCCTGAAAAACGTCTTCTGTAATATCCCGATCTAATACCTTAGAATAGATAAAACTGTAAATACGTTGTTTATGTCTTTTAATTAACATTGCAAGCGACGATTCGTCTCCTTTAATGTAATTCGATACCAATACAGCGTCTGTGATTGTCTCTTTTCTCATAATCATTACTTTTAGTCGCACAGAAGAAGTCTTCTTAGCTTGGGGTTAATAGTTAAAAGTAATGTTTCGCTATAGGCTAATATTATGTTTAAAGAGTATATGAGCGTCAAATATAACAACATTCATTACTAAAATCCAAAAAAATCAACATAATTTCGATGAAATCATATTTCTTGATTCTATTTTTTAAGCTAGAATACTTGTAGTATCTTTGCAAAATTATTCCATCAAATAGCTTATGATCACTGATATTTCTGAGGTAAATCCTAAAAAAAACATCATTATTAAAGGTGCCAAATTGCACAACTTAAAAAATATTGATGTGGTTATTCCCAGAAATAAATTGGTGGTAATCACAGGATTATCAGGTTCAGGTAAGTCAAGTTTAGCTTTTGATACCCTTTATGCTGAAGGACAAAGACGCTATGTAGAAAGTCTTTCAAGTTATGCGCGACAATTTCTGGGAAGACTGAATAAACCAATGGTAGATTACATCAAAGGAATTGCACCCGCTATAGCTATAGAGCAAAAAGTGAATTCTACAAATCCAAGGTCAACTGTGGGAACATCCACAGAGGTCTATGATTATCTTAAATTATTGTTTGCCAGAATTGGCAAAACCTATTCACCAAAATCGGGAAATCAGGTAAAGAAAGATACTACAACAGATGTCTTGAATTATGTAAAGAATTTTTCTGATGGAGATAAATTATTGCTCCTCTCTCCTATTCATCTGGAAGAAGGGCGAGCTATGGAAGACAAACTTAAGGTCCTTAATCAACAAGGCTATGCCAGAATAAAAATTAATGAAACTATTTTAAGAATTGATGAAGCAGATAGTTTAACAAATTCCAAAAAAGAGATTCACCTTGTTGTTGACAGGATAATAGTAAGACACGAGGAAGATTTCTATAATAGGCTAGCCGACGCAATAGAAACAGCTTTTTTTGAGGGTAAAGGAGAATGCCTCATTGAATCTTTAAATGATAATACGAAAAAATCGTTTACAAACAGGTTTGAATTAGATGGTATTTCTTTCTTAGAACCTAATATTCACCTATTCAGCTTTAATAATCCATATGGAGCCTGTCCAAAATGCGAAGGCTATGGAGATATTATAGGAATTGATGAAGATCTTGTCATTCCAAATTCCGGTCTTTCTATTTACGAAAATGCCATTTTTCCATGGAGAGGAGAAAGCATGAGCTGGTATAGAGACCAGTTAGTTAATAATTCTCATCATTTCGAATTTCCAATTCATAAACCTTTTTTTGAATTAAGTAATAAACAGAAGCAACTAGTTTGGGATGGAAATAACTATTTTGAAGGTTTACATTCCTTTTTTTCGGAATTAGAATCGAAAGCCTATAAGATCCAGAATAGGGTGATGTTGTCTCGCTATCGCGGTAAGACCAAATGTTCGGTTTGTAAGGGTAAAAGATTGCGTGAAGAAGCAAATTATGTTAAAGTTGGCAATACGACTATTACAGATCTAGTTGAAATGCCTTTGAGTAAACTGCAGAATTTCTTCAATCAGCTGGAATTAAACGATTACGACCAGAAGATCGCCAAAAGATTGCTTAAAGAGATCAATAACAGACTACAATATCTGTCTAATGTTGGTTTGAATTATTTGACACTAAATAGAAAATCCAACACATTGTCTGGTGGAGAAAGCCAACGAATAAATCTTGCCACTTCTTTGGGAAGTAGTTTAGTTGGCTCCATGTATATTCTTGATGAGCCCAGTATTGGTCTTCATCCGAAGGATACAGAACGGTTGATCTCAGTATTAAAATCTCTGAGAGATCTTGGTAATACCGTGATAGTGGTTGAACATGATGAAGATATTATGCAGGCAGCAGATGAGATCGTTGACATAGGTCCTGAGGCAGGAACTTTTGGAGGTCATGTGGTTGCAGCCGGGAGTTATGAAGATATTTTATTGTCGGATTCTTTAACCGCCAAATATTTAAATGGAAATTTAGAAATTGAAGTGCCAAGTGAAAGGAGACATCATAAATATCATGTTGATATAATTGGAGCACGAGAAAACAACTTGAAGAATATTGATGCCTCATTTCCTTTGGGTGTGCTGACAGTTGTTACGGGTGTTTCGGGTAGCGGGAAAAGTACACTGGTTAAAAAGATATTATTTCCTGCTCTTCAAAAGAAGTTAACCGATTTTAGTGATAAACCAGGTCAATTCACAAAGCTTGACGGCAATTACAAAAACGTTCAAAAAATAGAATTTGTAGACCAAAACCCAATAGGTCGATCATCCAGATCTAATCCTGTAACCTATATAAAAGCCTATGACGACATACGTGCCTTATATGCAAGCCAAAAATTGAGTAAAATAAGAGGGTATCAAGCCAAACATTTTAGCTTCAATGTAGATGGCGGTCGTTGCGAAACATGCAAAGGCGAAGGTGAGGTCACTATAGAAATGCAGTTCATGGCAGATGTGCATCTGGAATGTGAAGCCTGCAAGGGTAAACGATTTAAAAAGGAAGTATTAGAAGTAACTTTTGCAGACAAAACTATAGATGATATACTGAACTTAACTATTGATGAAGCCATTGATTTCTTCGCAACAAATAGTGAAAAGAAAATACATTTAAAACTTAAACCACTACAGGATGTTGGCTTAGGTTATGTAACATTGGGTCAAAGTTCCTCTACTCTTTCCGGTGGTGAAGCACAACGAATTAAATTAGCATCCTTTTTAGGTAAGGGCAACACAGCGGAGAAAACCCTCTTTATTTTTGACGAGCC
>JABDOZ010000103.1 GCA_013043005.1 Flavobacteriaceae bacterium
TCGCCATAAATATCAACTAGGATCTGAAAATGGAAGCTTTCCATGATCTTACCAATTGCACGGTAATTCACATTTTCGTCTCCACTATAGCTTCTTAATGCAGCGTATTGCTTCAAGGCATTTCTATATGTTAAATCCCATATTTGGTCGTAAAATGACGAAGTTACGTTATATAAAAACTCATCATTATACCATGAGAAACCATCACTTTGACTCCAGTTATACATAAACATGTTCCCTAAAGTATTTGCGTATCTGTCTCTAAACATTGTTTCTGCCGTGTACCACTGTGCTCCCGGTAGGATCAATTCTGGCCCAACAACATCTGCTGTCGGACTGTTTGTATCGGTATTCACGTCAAGATAACTTTCACTACACGACACCATAAAAAGAGTGACGAATAGTATACTTAAGTAAATTACATTTTTTTTCATTACATTTCTTTTTTTTAAAATTCAATATTTACATTTAATCCGTAAGATCTGGTAGGAGGTCCTTGGAAATAACCACCAATACCTATACCATTACCAGCAGGACCGTTATTATTACTAAATTCCGGGTCAGAGAATCTGTTCTCTTCAGGTAACCAAGTAAATAAATTTCTTCCTACAAGCCCCACAGTAACTCTTTTTAGAGGTGTTTTGTCTAAAATAGTTCCTGGTAAGGTATAACTTAAGGAAAGTTCTCTCAGTTTAACAGCTGTCGCGTCTCTCACATAGTTTTCCTTAATTTCATTATATGTATTGGTCCAGTAATCCTGATTACCATTGGTTACAGTTAAATTAGTATTCTCTACAAATACTCCCGGACTTGTTTCTATAACTGAATTTGGAACAACAAAATCCTGTCTGTTTGAAGATACACTCTCTTTAGAACGTCCCGTAAACTCCATAGCATCAGAACCCTGTGCATAGTATACATGACCAGTTCTGTAGTCAAAAGTTGCAGCCAATCTAAAGTCTTTATAATTTACTGAAGAGCTCAATCCTATAACATAGTCAGGCACCGTTGTACCTAGTTCTTTTAATGTACCGTCTCTTTCTGTAGTACTTATTGGATTACCAGTATTTGGGTTAACCACAATACGTCCACTAGGATCTCTATAATAAGCTGAAGCTTTTATCAAAGGGAATTGCTTTCCTTCAACCGCAAAAACTCCAAACTCACCAGAGGATGCTAATGTAATTTCAGTTAAACCTCCGCCAATTTCGTTTACAGTAGTTTGATTCGTGAAATAGTTAACATTTACATCCCAGGAAAAATCTTCCGCTTTTAATATGGTGGCACCTAAAGACACTTCAAATCCATCTCCTTCCAATTCACCAATATTGGTCAACAATCCATTACCACCTGATGAATTAGGTGTAGTTGTGTTTACTATATTGTCTGTTGTTATCGTTTTAAAATAGGATGCATCGATCGTTACACGATTTTTCAACAATCCTATATTCACACCAAATTCAGTCGTGGCAATTTTTTCTTTCTTGATGCCTGAATCAATAAATCCGTTTGGTGGTGCAAATGAATTTGTTCCTCCAAATGGGAAAGAAAATATCTGACCGTAAGACTCAATAATTTGTTCAGCGCCTAAATCGTTATACACTGTTGAATTACTTCCTGTAATTTTTAAATAATTCAGGATGTCGCTCTTAAGCTCTGGAATCGCATCTGTTATTACAGCTGATGCACCAAATGCTGGATAGAAATAACTGTTGTCTTCTACGGGAAGCGTAGATGTGTAATCCTGTCTTCCTGAAAAATTCAGGAATAACCAATTTTTATATCCTAAAGTTACATCTCCAAAGAAACCATAGGTTCTTCTCTGTGTTTGACCTGCACCAACTATTGGCACTCCAGTACCATTGGAAACGTCATAAAGACCAGGAATACTAAGGTTGTTCACCCTTGTATTAGAAAAGTCTTGTTGCTCAAAAAATGTTGAAGCACCCAAAATTGTCTTAAGTGTGAAGTCTTCTTTTATTGTAAAATCTAAAGTTGCTAAGAAATCTGCAGTATACTGCGTATATGTATTTTCAACATCTTGAACAAAAGAAGTGATATCACTAGGTCTTGTATAGGCCGTGGTATATGCAAAAGCATCTCTCCATTCTTTTCCTCTATTATTGAAAGCAATAAGACCAGTTCTTGCTGTAAGATTTAACCAGTCAGAAACCTCATAACTAGCACTTAAATTACCAACCAATCTGCGCGATTCATCTGTATTTCTACTTGCATCGATCATGTAGTAAGGGTTTTGGTAATATCCGTTAAAGTAACCATTAGGAGAAGAATACAGATCGTTTTCCCAATCTTTATAACGGTCAATAGGAATATTAGCTGGTTGGTTTAACACGAACCAGTATAATGTTCTGTTTTGAGAACCTAATGAATTACCCACTACATTGGTATCGTCTCTAAAAAATGTTGAATTAACTGCTATTTCAAGCTTTCCAATTTTTTTAGATGCATTCGCTTTTATTGTAGTTTTTTCATAGGTGTCATTAGGAATAATGCCCTTGGTCTCTTGTTGACCAATAGATAAATACATTTTACCTGTATCATTACCACCGGTTAAGTATAAGGTATTTTGAGTAGTAAATCCAGTATCATAAAACTTAAGCGCATTATCTTTTACCGGAGCATAAGGAAGCGTCTGGAAAGTTCCATCATCAAATGTAGGACCTACTTGTCTTATGGTGCCATCAAAACGTGGCCCCCAGTTTGTATTTTCAATTGGGTCATAAGCACCTTGCCATCCTGTTCCATATTCAGACTGGAAGTCCGGCATGTATGCAACCTCCTGGATAGAAATGTTAGAGTTAAAACCTACTGTAAGTGTCTCTCCTATTTCCCCTTGTTTTGTTGTTACAATTAAGGCCCCGTTACTTGCACGAGAACCATAGATCGCTGCCGCTGTTGCACCTTTCAAGACACTGATATCCTGAATATCCTGTGGGCTCAATTCATTAAAAATTGACGTATTTGCGATAGACCCATCTATTACAATTAAAGCCTGGTTACTTTGACCAATAGATCTTAAACCACGCAATAATATCTGACTAGTAGGGTTAACACCGTTACTTTGAGTGTTGATCTGCAAACCAGCCACTTTACCAGCAAGAGAATTTACAGCACTTGTGTTTTGAGCTTGTAATAGAAGTTCGTCATCAACTGTCTCTGTTTGGTACGTAATCTCTCTTTTCTCTCTTTTAATACCAAATCCTGTAACAACTACTTCTTCCAGTTGATTGTCTGGCTGAAGACTTACATTAATTGAATTAGAGGCTCCCACAGTTGCTGATTGTGAAGCGTAGCCTACATAACTAAAATTTAAAACATCACCAACGGCTGTATTGATAGAGTAATTACCATCAAAATCTGTTGATGTTCCAGTTGATGTTCCCTGAATTACAACGGTTGCCCCGGGTAGAGGTAAACCATTATTATCTGAAACTGTTCCTGAAACTGTTTTTTCCTGTGCAAAGGTAAATTGCACAACAAACGCTAGCAATAGCGTTAAAATTCCACTAAACTTTGTTTTCATTTTATCATTTATTTGAATTAGTCTAGCCCAAAAATCATAATAAAAAGTTAAATACACAACTTTTTTGTCTTAAAACTTAACATAGACTTAACTATTTACTATGAAAGTGCGGTTGACGTTAAAAATTGCATTTAATCCATAAAATACCCAATATTTTGTTTGAATTGGTCATTCTCAAATACTTAATTATGTTTTTAAATAATGATGTTTGTAAAAAAGGTTAATTATTAAAGAGGATAAAAATTTTGTAGTAGCCCTGATATCACTAAAAATAGGCGTTCAAACTAATGTGGATCTTTGAATTGCTAAATTTAAAGGGTTGATCTTCAACGAGACCATTTGCGTAGTTTAATTTAAATAGACCTGCTTTGGTCATTAGGCCCAGACCAAATCCAAAACCAAAAAGCTTTTCTTTAATTTCATTGATGTCATCTTCATAGTATGCACCATCTATAATGGAGTGTACGTATATACTTTGATTTATAGAATATCTGTATTCTGTGTTAAGTACGGAATAAAGCGAAGCATACAGACTATTTTCTTCAAAACCTCGTATAGAATTGATGCCTCCAAACCGTCTTAGCTCATTGAATAGGAAACTGTCGGAAAAAATAATATCACCATTGACATTTATGTAAATGCTGTTACGGTTATTAAGGTTGAATATTTTATTAGTTCTGAATTTAATCGTTGTTTGATCTTGATCGAAATTGTTATAATTCCTTTTGCCAAGGCCGCTTTCAACCAGAAAATAGGACTGTATGGGAAACAGAAAGTCCGAAGTTCTGTCCAGATATTCAAAAGATGCCGTAAAAAATGAAGCATCGTAATCCTGAACCTGTGAAGACTGCTGCTCTTGGTTTAGCAGGTTTTCAGAGCTTGTTAATTCTATTCCTCCCGAAATCTTGATCGTTCTGTTTAACTGGTAAAAAAGTTTGGCAGTTTGATTAACAATTGTAAAAGTTGAATCTTTCCTGAAGATGTTGAGATTCAAATTAACGCCTAGTGGGGAATTAAACAAATAAGGTAAATTGGCATTTACATCAAAAGTTCGCTGTTCATTCTCATCGCTTTTGTAAAGCAAGTTAAACGACTCACCATAGTTTAAATTATTATTTAATTTTAAATTCAGGTAACCATCAAATTCCAATTTATTTGTTGATTCATTATTACCAAAGCCTAAAAATCCATCAAACGTATTGCTTTTGCTTTTTTCCAGATAAAGATAAAGAGACGTGGAATCTTTTGTGAACAAAACCTCCGGATCCTTGATCTGTTTTGCAAAAGGCAGACTGTTTAAGATTTTTGTTTTTGATTTTATTTCGTTCAGATTGAAAGACTGATCTTTTCTGATATTTAGGTAGTGTTTTAAAAAAGACCTTGGAAAGCCCTCATAACCTTTAACAATTATCGAGTTAACTTTTCTTTTCGCGGTGGTATTGATCACCAGATTTCCCTGCAGTTCTGAATCGTTACGCTTACTGATATTTTCAATTTTAAAAGTGACAAAAGGTAAGCCGTCATTGGCTAATTCACTGTTTAAGAATTTTAGAGCATTTTCACTTTTTGAAATAGGAATTGCAAAAAAGTCGTCAGTAACATTAGTCGAGATCTTTTTGAGCAGATCTTTGCTTATATCGTTATTTGAGTAATAGATGTAAAGATTATCATACTTTTTACCAAGATTGAAGTATGCTATGAAAGCGGAATCATTTTTTTTATTCAGTTTTAGCAATTCAGATTCTATGTATCCGGTTTTTTGCAGCTTTATCAAAGTTGAATCAATTTCAGTTTGAAGTGATGAAAAATCTTGGAATCTTGGATGTACCATTAACGAATCCAGAGTGCTTGTTTCTGAAGCATTTGAGCCTTGCAATTCCAACTCTAGATTTTGAGCATGACTGTCTGCTGTAATAACTATATATATAATAAGGTATAATATCGCAATTCTCTGCACTTTCTAAAAGTAGTTGTTTGAGTGTAAAACTAACGGTAAAAAGGCTTCATTTGTTTTATGAAAGAGATTTTTTGAAATAAAACTAAAAATTAATTTTATACCGTTTGAATAATTCATTTTAATTTTTACCTTTGCAGCCCTTTAAAGAAAGGGTTTTTAAAAAAATATATTAAAATATATGCCAACAATTTCACAATTAGTACGAAAAGGAAGAGCCAAAATAACCAAGAAGAGTAAATCGGCTGCTTTGGATTCGTGTCCACAAAGACGTGGGGTATGTACGCGTGTTTACACTACAACGCCTAAAAAACCAAACTCAGCTATGAGAAAAGTAGCAAGGGTAAGGTTAACTAATGGTAATGAAGTGAATGCCTACATCCCGGGAGAAGGACACAATTTGCAAGAGCACTCGATAGTATTGGTTAGAGGTGGAAGGGTGAAGGATTTGCCAGGAGTTAGATATCACATCGTGAGAGGCGCTTTAGACACTGCAGGTGTTGAAGGCAGGACTCAACGAAGATCTAAGTATGGTGCAAAACGCCCGAAAAAGTAATTTAAAACTTTTAATGAAAAGACATGAGAAAAAGACAAGCCAAAAAAAGACCTCTTTTACCAGATCCCAGATATAGTGATCAACTGGTTACAAGATTTGTAAATAATTTAATGTGGGATGGTAAGAAGTCTGTAGCATTTAAAGTTTTCTATGATGCTATGGATATTGTTGATTCCAAAAACACAGATGAGGAAAAAACAGCATTAGAAATATGGAAAGAGGCATTATCTAATGTTATGCCCCATGTAGAAGTTCGAAGCCGAAGAGTTGGAGGTGCTACATTTCAAATTCCAATGCAAATTCGTCCGGACAGAAAAATATCAACTGCAATGAAGTGGTTAATTAGTTTTTCCAGAAAGCGAAACGAAAAATCTATGGCACAAAAATTAGCTGCTGAAGTACTGGCGGCTTCTAAAGAAGAAGGTGCTGCTGTCAAGAAAAGAGTTGATACTCACAAAATGGCAGAAGCTAATAAGGCATTTTCACATTTTAGATTTTAGTAGGTCATGGCAAAAAGAGATTTAAAATATACAAGAAATATAGGTATTGCTGCACACATTGATGCAGGAAAGACAACGACTACAGAGCGTATTCTTTATTATACTGGTGTCTCGCATAAAATTGGTGAAGTTCACGATGGAGCTGCAACAATGGACTGGATGGAACAGGAGCAGGAAAGAGGTATTACAATTACTTCTGCGGCTACAACTTGTACGTGGCAGTTTCCGACAGAAAATGGTGCTCCCACAGCAGATGCAAAAGGATACCACTTTAATATTATAGATACTCCTGGCCACGTTGATTTTACGGTAGAAGTAAATCGTTCACTTCGTGTTTTAGATGGTTTAGTTTTCTTGTTCAGTGCGGTTGACGGTGTAGAGCCTCAATCTGAAACTAACTGGAGACTAGCAGATAATTACAAAGTTCCTAGAATAGGATTTGTTAATAAAATGGATCGTCAGGGTTCAAACTTTTTGGCTGTATGTCAACAAGTAAAAGATATGCTAGGTTCTAATGCCGTTCCAATTGTATTGCCAATTGGAGATGAAGTAGACTTTAAAGGAGTTGTTGATCTTGTTAAGAACAGAGCAATTATATGGCATGAGGAATCTATGGGATCAACATTTGATATTGTTGATATTCCTGAAGAATTAAAAGAAGAAGCACAACAATACAGAGCGCTTTTAATTGAAGAAGTGGCTGGTTACGATGAACATCTTTTGGAAAAATTCATGGAAGATGAAGATTCAATAACTGAAGATGAAGTACATGCTGCGTTAAGAGCTGCGGTGATGGATATGTCTATCATTCCAATGGTTTGCGGTTCAGCTTTCAAAAATAAAGGTGTTCAATTCTTATTAGATGCCGTTTGCAGATATCTGCCTTCTCCGTTGGACAAGGATGCTATAATTGGTACAGATCCTCATACAGGAAACGAAATATCTCGTAAGCCGGATGTAAATGATCCTTTTGCGGCTTTGGCATTTAAAATTGCTACTGACCCGTTTGTAGGTCGTTTAGCATTCTTTAGAGCTTATTCCGGTAGGTTAAATGCTGGATCATATGTGTTAAACAATCGTTCTGGTAAAAAAGAGCGTATTTCACGTATCTATCAAATGCACTCTAATAAGCAGAATGCAATTGATTTTATTGAAGCGGGTGACATTGGTGCTGCTGTAGGATTTAAGGACATAAAGACTGGTGATACATTAACTGATGAGAAGCATGCTATTATATTAGAAAGCATGGATTTTCCAGATCCTGTAATTGGTATTGCTGTTGAGCCGAAAACTAAAGTAGATGTAGATAAATTGGGTATGGCTTTAGCTAAATTAGCAGAAGAAGATCCAACGTTTACAGTCAGAACGGACGAAGCATCAGGACAGACCATAATTTCTGGAATGGGTGAACTTCATTTGGATATTATTGTTGACCGTTTAAGACGTGAATTCAAAGTTGAAGTAAATCAGGGTCAGCCGCAAGTTGAATATAAGGAGGCTATTACCAGAGAAGCAAAACACAGAGAAGTTTACAAGAAACAATCTGGTGGTCGTGGTAAATTTGCAGATATTGTCTTCACTCTTGAACCAGCGGAAGAAGAAAAATCAGGTCTTGAATTTGTGTCACAAATTAAAGGTGGAAATATTCCTAAAGAATTCATTCCTTCTGTTGAAAAAGGATTTAAACAGGCAATGATGAATGGACCTTTAGCTGGATATGAAGTAGACTCTATGAAAGTGACTTTATTAGATGGTTCTTATCATGATGTGGATTCAGACCAATTATCTTTTGAATTGGCTGCAAAAATAGGCTTCAGAAATGCTGCAAAAGCTGCAAAAGCTGTTATCATGGAACCAATAATGAAATTGGAAGTGTTGACTCCTGAAGAAAATATGGGAGATATAGTAGGAGACCTTAACCGTCGTCGTGGTCAGGTTAGTGATATGAGCGACAGAGCAGGTTCTAAAGTTGTAAAGGCAACCGTTCCTTTATCAGAAATGTTTGGTTATGTAACATCATTAAGAACATTATCATCCGGAAGAGCAACATCAACCATGGAATTTTCACACTATGCTGAAACACCTTCAAGTATATCTGAAGAAGTGATTAAAGCAGCTAAAGGCGTTGAAGCTTAAAATTTAAGAAAATGAGTCAGAAAATCAGAATAAAATTAAAATCTTACGATCATAACTTGGTAGATAAGTCTGCTGATAAAATCGTAAAAACAGTAAAAAGTACTGGTGCTGTGGTTACCGGACCAATTCCGTTGCCAACACACAAGAAAATTTTCACTGTGTTACGTTCACCTCACGTGAATAAGAAGTCAAGAGAACAGTTTCAATTAAGCTCATACAAGAGATTATTGGATATTTACAGTTCTTCTTCTAAAACTATTGACGCTTTAATGAAGCTTGAATTACCTAGCGGCGTTGAAGTTGAGATAAAGGTGTAATGAAAATATGATGTCGCCCTGAGCACAGTCGAAAGGGTCTCATCAAAGACATGTCCGGAGCTGCGAGCGAAGGAAAGATGGAAAAAATACAATTCAGGGTTGAAAAGGTATTTTGACCCTTATTTTTTGAAATAGAATAGTAATAAATTAAATAAATAATTATGTCTGGGTTAATTGGAAAAAAAGTCGGTATGACCAGCATCTTTGATGAAAACGGGAAGAACATTCCTTGTACAGTAATTGAAGCTGGGCCATGTATCGTTACCCAAGTCAGAACCGAAGAAGTGGATGGTTATAATGCTGTTCAATTAGGTTTCGATGACGCGACAGAAAAAAGTGCTTCTAAGGCAGACCTTGGTCATGCTAAAAAAGCAGGTACTTCTGTAAAACGCAAAGTTGTTGAATTCAAAGGTTTTGAGGAGGAGTACAAATTAGGTGATGCTGTTACAGTTGAGCACTTCGTTGAAGGTGAATTTGTTGATGTTGCAGCAACTTCAAAAGGTAAAGGATTTCAAGGTGTTGTTAAACGCCATGGTTTTGCTGGTGTAGGTCAAGCTACTCACGGGCAACATAATCGTTTAAGAGCTCCGGGATCTATTGGAGCTGGTTCAGACCCATCTCGTGTATTTAAAGGTATGCGTATGGCTGGTCGAATGGGCGGCGAGAAAGTAAAAGTTCAAAATTTAAGAGTTTTAAAAGTAGTTCCAGAAAAGAACTTACTTGTTGTAAAAGGATGTGTTCCTGGACATAAAAACGCTTATGTAACTATTGAGAAATAATGAAAGTAGCAGTTTTAGATATTAAAGGAAAAGACACAGGAAGAAAGGTAGACCTTTCTAAAGATGTGTTTGCTATAGAGCCTAATGATCATGCTGTCTATTTGGATGTTAAACAATACTTAGCAAATCAAAGACAGGGTACGCATAAGGCAAAGGAAAGAGCAGAAATTACAGGAAGTACGCGTAAGATCAAAAAGCAAAAAGGTACAGGTACTGCAAGAGCGGGAAGTATTAAGTCAGGAATATTCAAAGGTGGTGGACGTATGTTTGGTCCAAGACCAAGGAATTATGGCTTTAAACTTAATAAGAATCTAAAGCGCTTAGCACGTAAATCTGCCTTATCAATAAAGGCAAGTGAAAAAGCAATAACTGTTTTAGAAGACTTCAATTTTGATGCGCCAAAAACAAAAAATTTCACTTCAGTTTTGAAGGCTTTAGACCTAGAAAACAAAAAATCTCTCTTTGTGTTGGGTGGCTTAAATAATAATGTATATTTGTCGTCACGTAATTTGAAAGGGTCAGAAGTTATAACTA
>JABDOZ010000178.1 GCA_013043005.1 Flavobacteriaceae bacterium
GAAACTCCAATTTGTGGCAGGTCATCTGTTAATACAGTCCAGGTGTTTCCACTATCTGTAGATTTCCAGATTCCGCCTGCCGGAGCACCGGAATAAAACGTCGTTGGAGTATTTGGATCGACTATTATTGCATTCACACGTCCCTGACCAGAAGACCATGAACCCGTGTTAGTATGAGAAAAGGGACCTACAGCTAACCAGTTACTGTTATCTATTAATGTATTTCTAAATAATTTGCTTTGTTCCTTTTCTAACCAGGTATTCCATAATTCTAGTTTTGTCGGCAGGGTGCCATCTTGTTTCACAAAGTTCTTCCAGAAGTTTTCCCATCGCTTAAATGGCTTATAGCCACTTCCTTTTATTTTAGGATCTCTTGCTTCCCAATACATATCAAAAGCATCTACAATTTCTTGAAAAGTAAGATCTGAATTTGCTAAACGCTGTTCTTGATCCAAATTCTGCATCCAGGGAGCAGATTCATTGAATTGTGAATATAAAAACGTACATGAAAAAATCGAAAGAAGAATTAGTAATCGTCTCATAAGTAGGTATTTGGTATTCAAATGTACTGATTTTTTTATACTTTGAAAAATTTACTTGCTGAGACGGCCAATTTAAGATTCCTAATTTGATCCGGATGGTATTAATCGGGTTTGGAAACTTTTTGAGAATCTCTTTCGAATTTCTTATTAATTTGATAGGTCAAATTTGAAAACGATTCCAAAAGATCTTCAATAGCTTTTTTAATATTTTCCTTCGAAGAGGTTGAAATATTTACAATATTATATAACCTGAGATACATCGTTTTAACAATTAGGATCCTTGATTCAATAGCTTCTTCTCTAAGATGAAGAGGCAGAGTGTTTGTAAACTCATTAAGGGCTGTCTCTACAATTTTTGTATCCGAATTAAAATGACTCAAGTCCCCGTTTTTCAATTCTTGTATCCTGGTTTCCATTTCCTTAAATTTCAACCAATTTAAACTCTTTTCAAACTTCGGATCTAAAATAAACTCCGTAAAGTTTATCTTTTGAATGTCTGATTTTGTGACTAATACCGTATCCTGGATTATTTCCATATCAGATGTAGTTGATGATTTGTTTTTATCACAACCACAGAAAATAATTATGAGCAGTACCAATAAAATCCTTGCCATAAATAGATTTTGTACAAATATATCATTAAAGAAATGTCTGAAAATGTTTTGAGTTTAAAATTTTAAAATCATACGTTAAATATTAAGGATGCCTGTCTTTAATTCATTTAAATCTTACTACATTTATGCGGTCTTTTAAACTTACAATTGCAGATGAATCCAAAGATATTAGTTATTGGTGCAAGTGGTCAAATTGGGTCAGAACTTACGCTTGCGCTGAGAGAAATCCATGGAAAGAATTCGGTTTTAGCCTCTGATATAAAAGAGGGCAATGATGAACTGATGAAATCGGGGCCATTTATAAAAATTGATGCCACACATAAGGAAGAAATTGCCAATTGTATTGCATTTCATAAAGTAACAGATGTTTATTTAATGGCAGCTTTATTATCTGCTACTGCGGAGAAACACCCTGATCTGGCCTGGAGTTTAAATATGCAATCTCTCTCCCATATTCTGGAATTGGCCAGAGAAAAGAAAATTAAGAAAATATTTTGGCCTAGTTCAATTGCAGTATTCGGACCAACGACTCCAAAAAAAAATACGCCTCAACGCACCATCATGGAACCCAACACGGTATATGGTATTACAAAACTTGCAGGGGAACGCTGGTGTGAATATTTCTTTAACAAGTTTGGAGTTGATGTGAGAAGCGTAAGATATCCCGGAATCATTAGTTATAAAACGCCTCCTGGAGGAGGAACGACTGATTATGCCATAGATATATTCCACAAAGCTGTAAAAAATAAGCCATATGAGTGCTTTTTGAATGATGATGTGATGTTGCCAATGATGTTTATGAAAGATGCAATTAATGCCACAATAAAAATTATGGGGGCAAAAAAAGAGGATATAAAAATCAGGTCCTCTTATAACTTAGCAGCTATAAGTTTTAGTCCTAAAGATATAGCCGAATCTATTAAAAAAAGTATTCCAGAATTTAAAATTAGGTATAAACCAGATTTCAGGCAAGAAATTGCAGAGAGCTGGCCAAATAGTATAGATGATTCTGAAGCAAGAAAAGACTGGAATTGGAATCATCAATATACTTTGGAAGAATTAACGATCGAGATGATAGAAAATTTAAAATAACATATACTGAAGTTGAATCCTGCACTACCGATAATTAATACCTGTAAGCTGTAGTTAAAATCTTAAATAAGATTTACGCTGGTTTTTTAGTTGAGTTCCTGATAACAAGTTCTGTAGGAATTTCTATTGTTTTGTGTTTTAATTTAGTATTCGTTTTCTTTGCAATAATTTCTTCATACAACAATTCAAATGCCTTCTGGCCCATTTCATAGCCACATTGATTTACAGTAGACAACGATGGCGACGTCATTTTAGTTAATCTCCAATTGCTAAAGCCCATAACTGAAATTTCTTCTGGAATTTTAACCCCTTCTTGAACCAGGCCAATTAAAATACCTGATGCTAAAAGATCTGTAAAGGCAAAAACACCATCTATATTTTTATTTTTTTTGATTCTATGTGCAATTTCTTTGCCGTCATCAAATGATATTTTCTCAGATTCAAATACAATAGATTTGTCAAATGAAATATGATGATCCTTCAGGGCGTCTTTATATCCTAAAAAACGATCAACGGTAGTTTGCGGTTTTAAAGGTCCTCTTACATGAGCTATTTTTTTACATCCAGAATCTATTAAATACTTTGTGGCATTGTATGCTGCTTTTTTGTCATCTATAACAACTTTATGACAATCAAAGGATTTAGATATCTTATCGTACAGCACAATAGGAACTCCCTGATCGATAATTTCCGTTATATGGTTGTATTTAATTGTGTTGTCTGCCAATGACAGGAGTAACCCATCTACATGCCTTTCTATTAAAAGATCCAGATGTTTCATTTCAGTCTCATAAGACTCAGTCGATTCTAATACAATTACCAGATAGCCTTTTTTTTCTGCTGCTTCTGTGACTCCCAAAACTATATTTGAAAAAAAATGGTGTACAATTTGTGGAATGATCAAACCTATGATCTTGGATTCCTGGTTTCTCAAGTTTTGAGCAAACTTATTAGGCTTGTAACTCAACTCTTCAACTACAGCCTTAACTTTCTCTTTAGTTTTATCACTTATATCAGGATAATCCTTTATGGCCTTAGATACGGTTCCAACCGACAAGTTCAGACGTTCTGCAATTTTCTTTAAAGTGGGTTTGCTCATTATGTCGTTATCAAAATATCAAAAACTAATTCCTCTTTTTGACTTATTCTTAACTAAAAAGAATTAAAATGTAAAAAATTCAGTTTGTTTAAAGATATGATAACAATTATACAAATAATTCAGCTTTCCGAAAACGATTTCGGCGCTTTATATTAACATTATATTCACATTTTTTTTTATATGTGGAAAAAAAAATTAATTTGCCGCCAATTAAAATTCAGCCCGAACTAAACTCTGTTCGCTGAAACATTTAAATAGTTACTAATCAAAACTGAAACATCATTAAACTATGAAATTCAAATTACTTAAAAGTTTAATTCTTCCTTTTGCTTTGCTTTTCGGAAGTTTTATTTACGCCCAGACAGTTACTGGTACAGTTTCCGATAATTCCGGTCCAGTACCAGGAGTTAACATTATTGTTCAAGGAACTACTACCGGTACACAGACAGATTTCGATGGAAATTATTCATTAGATGTTGATTCTGATGATGCTGTACTTGTATTTAGCTTCATTGGCTATGCAACACAGACAATTCCAGTAGCAGGTCAGTCTGTTATTAACGTAACCCTGGCAGAAGACGCAGCTCAATTAGATGAAGTTGTAGTTGTTGGGTACGGTAGCACAACCAGAAAAGAGGTGACCACAGCTGTAACAAGTGTGAGTACCGAAGAATTTAACCAGGGTCAAATTAACGAGCCAACGCAGTTACTGCAAGGTAAGGTCGCAGGATTAACAGCTTATAATAAAGGCGGTGATCCTAATTCAAACGCAACAATTCGTTTAAGAGGTATCTCTACCATTGGAGGTAGTGCAGAACCACTTATTATTATTGATGGTAATCCAGGAGGAGCTCTTAATGCTGTTGATCCAAACGATATTGAAAATATCACAGTACTTAAAGATGGATCTGCTGCGGCAATCTATGGTACTCGAGGATCCAGTGGGGTTATTTTAATTACAACTAAATCTGGTAAAACAGGGCAAGATGCTAAAATTTCTTATAACGGACAATTTGCTTCTTCAATGATTGCAAACCAGGTAGAGATCATGGATGCCGGACAATTCATTGCTGCAGGTGGTAATGATCTTGGAAGCGATACAGATTGGATAGATGAAGTAACACGCTCTTCATTCTCACAGATCCATAATATTTCTGCAGTAGGCGGTACTGAAAAGTCAACATATCGTGTATCTGCAAACTTTAGAGATACAGAAGGTATCCTTAATAATACTGGATTTGAACAGTTCAACTTTAGAACTAAGTTGTCTACGCGTCTGTTAGATGATAAATTAAAAATCACTTTTAATGCAGGTTTAACACAACGAGATAGTGAATTTGGTTTTAATGAAGCACTTCGTTATGCTGTAACATATAATCCGTCTGCTCCAGTATTTGGAGATGATGCGATCTTCCCTTTTAATTCTGAACAATATGGCGGCTATTTTGAAACGCTTGGACTTTTTGATAGTTTCAACCCGGTTTCAATCATAGAGCAGAATAAGAACTATGGTACTAGAAGTATCCTTCAGTATTCTATGGATTTCAGATACTCTTTTACTGATGATTTAGTTGCAAACTTAAACATGTCTAAACAAAATATTCAAAATCAGAACAGAACCTATTATCCTACGACATCCTATTTCAGGGGTAATGCAGTGAGTCCTGTAAGAAGAGGTCGAGCAGATTTCAATACAGATGCAAGTAACGTTCAAACACTTGAACTTTTTGGTACGTATAGTAAGCAGGTAAGTGATAAATTGGACTTAAAGGTTACTGCCGGTTATTCTTACCAGGAAAATGATTTCAATAACTACAGCTTAGTATTAGCAGATTTCCCTCCTGGTGTCGATTTTGATTTCCAGGATCAAATTGAAGCATCTCAGGATTTGTTAGAAGCTGGTCGTGTAGAGGCTAATAGTTCAAGAAGAGATGATGACAGAATCATTGCATTCTTTGGTCGTGTTAATGCAACGTTCGATAATGCTATTTATTTCAATGCATCACTTCGTAGAGAAGGATCATCAAGGTTTGGTGAAGAAAATCAATGGGGTACATTCCCAGCGGTTGCTGTAGGTGCTGATTTAAACAATTATTTAAACTTAGAAAATGTAAACTTATTGAAAGCCAGAATTGGTTACGGTGTTACAGGATCTATTCCACCTGAAGTTGGATTATTTGCAAGAACTTATGATGTTACTAATGGAGCTGATGGAAATAGTAGTTCAGCAACTTCCGATCCATTAAGAGCTGAAAATCCAGACCTGAAATGGGAAGAAAAGAAAGAGTTGAATTTTGGTATAGAATTTGCCAATGACAGATTCTCTGCAACTATGGATATTTATACTAGAACAATTGACGACTTTATAAGTTTAATAAATGTAGAAGCTTCGGAATTTGGTGGTGCTTCTACTCAATATCAAAATGGTGGTGAACTAAAGACCAATGGTTTTGAATTAACTGCAAATTACGATGCTGTTAAAACTGATAAACTAACATGGAATACGGGTATCGTTTTCTCAACTTATAAAACAACTCTTGAAAAAAGTACAGCTGGTGATCAGGTAATTGCCAACTTAGGTTCTCCTGGTCAAAATAGTACTAATATGATATTAGTAAGAGAAGGAGAAGAAGTTGGACAAATCTGGGGACCAGTCTGGACAGGTGAAGTAGATGGCAATGGTACACCGATTTTGGCAGATGTTAATGGCGATGGTAACTTGGTTACTGACCAGGGTAGTGCTTTAAACGATGATGCAGATTTTGAAGTTTTAGGTAAAGGTCTTCCTGATTTTGAGATTGGTTGGACAAACCAGTTAACATTTGGTAATTGGGATGTCAATGCATTTTTCAGAGGAGCATTCGGGCATAGCTTAGTAAACACGTTCCGTGCTTTCTACGAGCCAAGAATTGGATCTCAGGCATCTTATAACTTTGTGAATACTGAATTGGCCAGTGCTGATATAAAAACAGCTCAGTTCAGTTCTCATTATGTTGAAAAAGCTGATTTCTTTAAATTAGACAACTTATCTGTTGGTTATAATTTTGATATTGATAATAGTTATATCAAAAATATTAGATTGAGTTTAAGTGGACAGAATTTATTCACGATAACTAATTATACTGGGACAGATCCAGAACCTGCTTTACAGGATTTTGGTGCAGCTAGTAATGGGGATTTTGTAAGTGCTACTCCAAATGTATTAGCACCTGGTATAGATAGACGTAACAGCTATTTCTCATCTACTACAATTACTTTAGGATTAAACGTTAACTTTTAATAAAAAAAAATAATTATGAATCGATTAATTAAATTTGCTTTTTTCTTTAGTGCAGTGCTTATTTTTAGCTCCTGTACTGATTTAGAAGATACTTTAGAGGACGCCCTTGTGGATCAGTTTTCTAATGATGGTGTGGACACTGGCGGTGGTGGTGGTGCTGCAGGTGCTACTTTGGCATCCTATAACAAATTACGAGATGGGTCTGCTGGTCACGGTAGTTACTTCTCAACACAATTTGTTTCTTCAGACGAAGGGGCTATAACCCAAAAAGGTGGTGACTGGTTTGATGGTGGTATTTGGTTAAGAATGCAACGTCATACATATTTGTCTGCTAGTGGTCCTTTAAATGATACTTGGAACAATGCCTATAATGGTATAGGAGAATGTAATACAGCTCTTGGTGGAAGTTTATCTGCAAGTGAAGCCGCAGAAGTAAGAGTTATAAGAGCTTTCCATTATATGAGATTATTAGACCTGTTTGGAAGAGTTAAAATTGTAACAGAAGCTGCAACAGATCCTCCTCAATCAAGTAGATTAGAGGTATATAATTTTGTAGAATCTGAATTATTGGATGTATTAGGATTAGGTTCTGTTACTGCTGCAATAGATCTTTCAGGAAGTCCATTAGGAACTGATGCTAATGCTTATCAGGTAAATCAATTTTCAGCATTAGGATTGCTGGCTAAATTGTATTTAAATGCAGAGGTTTACTCAGGAACTGCCATGTGGCAGGAAGCAGAGTGGGCATCTCAATATGTTCTTGATAATGGTCCTTACCAATTATGTGGCGTAGGATGTTCTGTTCCTAACCTGGCTAAAAGACCAGCTGTAGCTTCAGACCCTGATGAATTAGAAGGTTATCGAGCAATTTTTGCTCCTAATAACGAAGGTAATCCTGAAATGATCTGGGCTATACTATATGATGAGTCTGGTGCTGGTGGAATGAACTTTGCACAAATGACAGGACATTATGGAAGCCAGTTAACCTGGGCTTTACAAGACCAGCCATGGAATGGTTATGTTGCTTTGGAAGAATTCTACAACATGTATGATAACAATGACATTCGTAAAGAACATAATTTCCTTGCAGGACCACAGTTAGACTATGATGGAGCTCCTGTAATTGATTATGCGTCTGATGATGACGATCTTGCTTTAAGTTTCAATCCTTCTATCAATGAGCTAGAACCAAATGCTCAAAGAGAAGGTGGTGTACGTTTAGGAAAATTCAGCTTTAAGATCTTCCAGAGACCAGATATGGATAATGATTATCCAATATTACGTCTAGGACAAATGCACTTAATTCATGCTGAAGCTGCTGCAAGAAATGCAGGAGACTGGAGCTTAGCTTTACCTGAGGTAAACGTTCTTAGAGATCGTGCCGGATTAGGCCCATTAATGAATATGACTGCTGACATCTTCCATGATGAAAGAGGAAAAGAGATGTTTATGGAATCTACTCGTAGAACTGACCAGATCCGTTTTGGAAAATGGGGTGATGCATGGTGGGAAAAAGCAGCTGATTCTGATCCTAACTTAGAATTAATGCCAATTCCACAACCACAAATTGATGCGTCTGAAGGAAGTTTAACACAGAATCCTGGGTATTAATTTATAAAGAATTTATATATTTGAGGGTTGCACTTTATTGTGCAACCCTTTTTTTTTACTCCACATATTTTCAATGAAAAAACTGGTTGTTTTAATTGTTCTTTTAAGTATGTCTTGTGCTAAAGAGACAATATCAGAAATGCCTTTGTTTGTGCTAAAAGATAGTTCTATAGGTATTTCATTCGAAAATAATTTAACATACACAGAAGCATTCAACCCATACACTTATCGTAATTTTTATAATGGTGCCGGAGTGTCTATGGGCGATATAAATAACGATGGGTTAACCGACATCTACTTTACTGGTAATATGGTGGATAACAAATTGTTTTTAAATGAAGGCAACTGGAAATTCAAAGACATTACTGTAGAGGCCGGAGTAGCTTGCCCAAATATATGGTCTACAGGAGCAACTTTTGTTGATATTAATGGAGATGGATTATTAGACCTTTACGTTTGCAAATCTGGTATGCCTGGCGGTAAAAACAGGCATAATGAACTTTTTATTAATAATGGAGACCTTACGTTTAGTGAATCATCCAAGGAATACGGATTGGATATAGAAGGATTATCTGTTCAGGCTGCTTTTTTTGATTATGATAAAGATGGTGACCTGGATGCTTATATATTAAATAATTCTGTTAGATCCATAGGAAGTTTTGCATTGATAGAAGACCAACGAATTATTCCTGATATAACTGGTAGTGGCAATAAATTTTTAAGAAATGACGGTGGAAAGTTTATTGATATAACAAAGGAATCAGGAATCTACAGCAGTAAAATAGGATTTGGTCTGGGAATTACATTAGGCGACTATAATAATGATTCCTGGACGGACATTTTTATTTCCAATGACTTCTTTGAAAAGGATTATCTGTATTTAAATGATAAACAAGGAGGTTTTACAGAACAAATGGAGTCTTATTTTGAATCCATCTCTATGGGATCTATGGGAGCAGATTATGCCGATCTGAACAATGACCTTCTCCCCGACCTGATAGTTACAGAAATGTTACCGCAATCTTTGGAACGTCAAAAGACAAAAACCGTATTTGAAACCTGGGATAAACAGCAGTTGGCCAAAGAAAAAGGATATTATGACCAATTTAGCAGAAACACCCTTCAAAGAAACCTTGGTAATAATCAATTCCTGGAACTGGGCAGGCAATCTGGTGTAGCCGCAACCGAATGGAGTTGGGGAGCTTTAATGTTTGATGCTGATAATGATGGATTACGGGATATTTATATTAGTAATGGTATTTATAAGGATCTGCTGGATCAGGATTTTCTTAGTTATGAGGCTAATGATGAAACCATTAAAAGCAGAGTTAGTAAAAAAGAAAAGAATATCATTAAGAAATTAATTGATAAGATGCCTTCAAAAGCTATCTCAAATTCCGCTTACAAGAATTTGGGGAACTTTCAATTCAAAGATGCGAGCCTGAATTGGGGGTTGAACGAACCGAGCTTTAGCAATGGAAGTGCCTATGGTGATCTGGACAACGATGGCGATCTGGACCTGGTGGTAAACAATATTAATATGCCATCATTTGTATATGAAAATACCACAGACACATTAACCAATAGAAGTGTTGCTCTTAAATTTGCCCAGAGCGATCTGAACAGAAATGCTATTGGTGCGAAAGCCATTATTAAATACAATAACCAATCTGCATACAGCGATAATTTTGTGTCAAGAGGTTTTCAAAGTTCAGTGCCACCAGAAATTCATTTTGGAGTTGGGAGTGAAAAAGAAATAGATTCTTTATTGATTGAATGGCCAGATGGCAGCAGATTTGTACTTACCAATTTAAAAACTAACACAACCCATCTTATTGAACATCCTGATAATTTGAATGAAAACAAAGTTGATTTCTATAATTACATTACACAATCTTCTAATTTTGAAGAGATCGATCTCCCTGTTAATTTCGCTCACAAAGAAAACAAGTATATCGATTTCAATAATGAAAGGCTGCTTACACAAATGCATTCCAATGAAGGGCCGGCTTTTGATTCAAAGGACATAAATAAGGATGGAATTGCAGATCTTTTCTTTGGAGGGGCTAAAAATCAATCTGGTAAGTTGTTTATATCACAAGGTAATACTTATAAAGAAATAACGGCTCCTTTTGAAACCGATGCGTCTTCTGAAGATACCGATGCTTTGTTCTTTGATGCAGATAATGATGGTGATCAGGATCTGTATGTTTGTCATGGAGGAAAAGCATTTTCTCCCTATTCTGCAGCGCTTCATGATTCCTTTTATATAAATGAGAATGGTGAATTTACTAAATCAAAGGATGCTTTGAAATTCACTGAATTGATCAGTTCTTCGGTCGTATCCGCATCAGATTATGATAAAGATGGGGATCTTGACTTGTTTGTTGGTGAACGATTTAAAACAAATACATATGGCCTGCCAGGATCTGGATATTTGTTACAAAACAACGGGACAGGACTATTTACAATTGTGGAGAATAAGGCGCTAAAGGATATTGGAATGATCACAGATGCTTCATGGGTCGATATTGATAATGACGGTTGGCAGGATCTTGTCGTACTGGGTGAATGGATGTCAATTAGAATATTCTTGAACAAGAACTCTGAACTGATCGAGACCACTGATTCTTTCCAATTAGATAACACTTCCGGATTATGGACGTCTTTACATATCGTTGATGTTGATAATGATGGTGATCAGGACATTATAGCTGGAAATATTGGGCTTAATAATTTCTATAAATCAGATATGCGAATGTATATCAATGATTTTGATGGGAACGGATTCCGAGAACAAATTATTTGCCAGAAAAATGATGGCAAATATTATCCAATTGTCACAAAGGATGAATTGATATCACAGATACCATCCTTAAAAAAGAAATTATTATACTATAAAGATTATGCTAAAGCGGATATACATTCTATTTTTGCAGAAGACCTTATTAGATCATCAAAGATCTTAGATTTGAATATACTTGAAAGCGTCGTATTTTGGAATAATAATGGAAATTTAGACTCCCAGATTCTACCCAATGAAATACAATACGCACCAGTATACACTATAACCTCAACAGACATTGATGATGATGGTAATTTAGACTTGTTCTTTGGTGGAAATCAATTTTTAGTAAAACCGCAATTCGGCAAATATGATGGTTCGTTGGGTTGGACTTTATTTGGACCTTACAATGCTGAAAATTTAAAACCAGAAATTGTTCCATTAGGAATTGAAGGTCAGATCAGAAATCTTGAATGGATTCAAAATAATAATGACAACATATTAATTGCAACAATAAATAATGAAAAACCAAGATTTATTAAATTTAAAAATAACTAAAGGGCTTCTATTAGTTGTTCTTTGCTTCGCATTTATTGCATGTGACCAATCAGAATATTCCAAACTTGTTAAAACTGAGATGTCTAAAGACATCGTACATGACACGTTGTTTTTTGGGATGAATTTTGGGCAGTCAAAACAAGAGTTTTTTGATAAATGCTGGAAATTGAATGCTAAAGGTCTGGTATCGCATGGACCTAGCAACGATTTTGTAAAACATGATCTCCCACTTCCAGAAGGAGCGAATCTAACTCAATCTATACGCATGTTGTTCTATGGTATCTTTAATGAGGAGAGAAGGATGACCGGAATGAATGTTCAATATTCCTATAATGCATGGTCTTTATGGAATAAAGATTTACAACCAGAAAAACTTCTTCCAATAGTTAAGGATACAATTATGAAGTGGTTTCCAGGAAATGATTTCATAAAAGTAAAAATAGAGAAGGACGAAAAAGATCTTCTGGTTAAAGTTGATGGAAATCGTAGAATCATTATAAAGCCCATTGATGATAAAAGAGAAGTTAAGGTTAGAATAGATGACCTCAGATACATTCTTGATTAATGAATTTTAATTTCAACAGAAATGAAATATCAAAAAATAATTATTACGCTTACTGTTATATTACTGGCTGGTTGTCAAACAGAAAAGAAACAAATTAATACTGTTTTCAAACTTCTGGATGCAACAGAAACAGGAATTGACTTTTCAAATAATTTACAGTTTGACAATGACTTCAACGTCTATAAGTACCGCAATTTTTATAATGGTGGTGGCGTTGCAATTGGCGATATAAATAATGATGGATTACAAGATATTTATTTTACAGCCAACCAAGGAAAAAACAGATTGTATTTGAATTTAGGTGATTTTAAATTTGAAGATATCTCAGAAAAAGCATCAGTAAGCGGAACCAAACCCTGGTCCACAGGAGTTGCTATGGTAGACATCAATGCAGACGGTTATTTAGATATCTATGTTTGTAATTCGGGTGATCTGAAAGGTGAAAACAAACAAAATGAATTGTTTATTAATAATGGTAACAACACCTTTTCTGAAATGGCTGCTGAATATAATTTAGCAGATAAAGGCTTCTCTACACATGCATCCTTCTTTGATTATGATAAAGATGGTGATCTGGATGCTTACATTCTTAACAATTCGTATCAGGCCATTGGCAGTTTCAACCTGAAGAGGAATGAACGCCCAAAAAGAGATGAGTTGGGAGGAGATAAATTGATGGAAAATGTAGATGGCAAGTTTGTAGATGTCAGTGAAAAAGCAGGAATTTACGGAAGCGTGATAGGATTTGGTCTTGGTGTAACTGTTGGCGATGTCAATAACGATGGATGGGAAGACATCTATGTCTCCAATGACTTCTTTGAGCGTGATTATCTCTATATAAATAATCAGGATGGTACGTTTTCTGAAGAATTGGAAGATCAGATTCCGGCAATAAGTGCAGCATCCATGGGTGCAGATATGGCAGACATCAATAATGATGGCTATAATGATATATTCGTGACCGAAATGCTGCCTTCAGAATACCAAAGATTAAAAACAGTTACAACTTTTGAGGACTGGAACAAATATCAATTAAATGTAAATAGTGGTTATCATCATCAGTTTACCAGAAACACATTACAGCTAAATAATCAAAACAGATCCTTTAGCGAAATAGGTCGCTTAAGCGGTGTTGAAGCCTCAGACTGGAGTTGGGGAGCCCTTATTTTTGACATGGATAATGATGGTCTTAAGGATTTGTTTATAGCCAATGGAATCTATCGGGATCTGACCAATCAGGACTATCTTCAATATATCTCTAATGAAGAAGTTTTAAAATCGTTAGTATCAGATCAAAGAGTTGATTATGCAAGACTGATTGACATTATTCCATCCAATAAATTAAAAAATCATGCCTATAAGAATTTGGGAGATCTGGATTTTATAAATTATGATGAATCCGGGCTTCAAACAGAAAGTTTTTCGAATGGGGCTGCTTATGGTGATCTGGACAACGATGGCGATTTAGACCTGGTTGTAAACAATCTGAATATGAGATCCTTTGTATATCAGAATACAACGGTTGATAATACAGACTCAAATTACTTAAAACTGGTATTAAAAGGAGGTAACAAGAATACCTTTGCAATAGGTACTAAAGTGAAAATTGAAAATCACCAATATTCTCTTGAAAATCAGCCAGTAAGAGGTTTTCAATCCAGTATGGATCCCAGACCAAATTTTGGCCTACCAACATCTGATCCTGTTTCAATTGAAGTAATCTGGCCTTCAGGAAAACTGACCTCATTAGAAAGTGTTGAAGTAAATCAAACACTCGTATTGTCAGAGAAAGATGCAGAAGAAATATCCGTGAGTGAAAAAGAAAAGGAAGCGGATGTTTTCAAAAAACTGGATTCTGGTTCTAATTATAAACATACTGAAAATAACTTTGTAGATTTTCACAGAGATCGTTTACTAGATCATATGTGTAGTACAGAAGGCCCTAAAATTTCAATGGCAGATGTCAATGGAGATGGTGAACTGGATCTGTTTGTAGGTGGCGCTAAAGGATCTTCTTCACAGCTTTTAATGGGAGAAAACATGGAAGCCGTTTCTATGAATGATTCAGATTTCAATAAAAACAGTAACTCTGAAGATTCTTCAAGTTTGTTCTTTGACGCTGACAATGATGGTGACCTGGACCTTTATGTTTGTAGCGGAGGTGTTGAATTCTCAAAATTCTCTACCAGTTTCAAAGACAGACTATATTTTAACGATGGTAAAGGTAATTTTAAATTATCAAACCAAAATTTACCTACACCAAGCTCATTAAATAGCACCTCAACTGTTTTATCATCTGATTTTGATAAAGATGGTGATTTGGATCTTTTTGTTGGGGAGCGCATTATTCCTTTACAATATGGTTCTCCTTGTTCAGGTTTTTTGCTTCAAAACGATGGTAAGGGCAATTTTAAAGATATTACTGAAGCATACGCGCCCAAACTCAAGGGAATTGGGATGATCACTGATGGGTTATTCATGGATCTGGATACAGATGGTGATAAAGACCTGATCATTGTGGGTGAATTTATGGGAGTTGAAATTTTTGTTAATGACAATGGATCTTTCAGCAGGAAATCAGATAATTCACTTTCAGACCTTAAAGGATGGTGGAACACCATTGAGAGTAATGATCTTGACAACGACGGTGATTTAGATCTTGTTGTTGGCAACCATGGACTCAATAGTCGATTCAAGGCAAGTCAGGAAAATCCAATTACGCTGTATTCTAATGATTTTGATAAAAATGGTTTTATTGATCCTATACTGGCTTTTAGAGCTAAAAACGGTAAGGATTATCCTTTTGCTCTCAGGCATAATTTAATTGACCAGATCAAAAGCTTAAAAAAGTTATTTCCAGATTATGAATCGTTCAAAGATGCAGGAATTAAGGATATATTTTCTGCTGAGCAAATGGAAGGTGCTAACATATTGTCTGTAAATAATCTGTCGTCTGTTATTTTGATCAACAACGGCAATTTTAACTTTGAAGTAAAGCAACTACCAAAAGAGGCGCAATTTGCTCCGGTTTACGCAATAGCTGCCAAAGATTTTGATAATGATGGCGATCCCGATATTATTCTTGGCGGCAATCTGTATGGAGCAAAACCGGAAGTAGGAAGATATGACGCTTCCTATGGTGTGTACTTAGAAAATCTTGGAGACATGAACTTTAAATTTCATAACAATGGAAAAGGATTTGTGGTAAAAGGTCAGATAAGAGATCTTAAAATTAATGACAACAAAATAATAGTCGCCAGGAACAATGATTCTTTGGCGATATTCAAATATTGATATGAAATATTTTCTTGGAGTATTTATAATTACCACAATAGCATTGACAGGATGCTCAAAAAAAGATTCATTTAAAACAAAAGCTGCTATTTATTTTGAGAATGTTTCTGATAAGCACAGTAATATCAATTTTACCAATACGCTTATTCATCAGGACGACTTAAACATAATTGAATATTTATACTACTACAATGGTGGTGGTGTTGCTGTTGGAGATATAAATAATGATGGTCTTGAAGACATCTATCTAACCGCTAACCAGACCTCAGACAGGCTATACCTTAATTTAGGGGATCTTAAATTTAAAGATATCACCGAAGAGGCAGGCATACAAACAGATTCTACATGGTCAACAGGTGTTACAATGGACGATGTAAATAATGACGGATTGATGGATATTTACGTGTCTAAAGTTGGCAACTATAAAGGATTGCAGGCTCACAACTTACTTTATCTCAACAATGGGAACAACCGATTTACAGAATCGTCTGCTGCTGCAGGAATAGATTTCTCCGGTTTCTCAACGCAGGCGTCGTTCTTTGATTATGATAAAGATGGCGATCTGGACATGTATTTATTAAACCACGCTGTACATACACCAAGGAGTTATGGTGATACCCGAATACGTTATGCAAAAGATTCATTGGCAGGAGATATTCTATTTGAAAACAAACTGAATGAAGGCCAATTGAAATTTGCAGACGTTACAGATGAATCTGGGATTTATAGCAGTGCTCTAGGTTATGGTTTAGCTTTAATAACTTCTGATGTTAATGATGATGGATTAATAGATATTTATGTAGGTAACGATTTTCATGAAAATGACTATTTGTATATCAATCAAGGCGACAAGACATTTACAGAATCTAATGCCGATTACTTGAATCACACCACTCGATTTACCATGGGTGTTGATGTAGGGGACCTTAATAACGATCAAAGATCTGATATCTTCTCATTAGATATGATGCCCTATGACAAGGAAATCTTTTTAAAGTCCGGAGGCGAAGACTCGGACAAAGTAAGTCAGATAAAAAAGAATTTTGGATTTGAAAATCAATATGCGAGAAATACGTTTCAATTGAATAACGACAATACATCATTTTCTGATGTAGCCTTATTGACCAATACATATGCGACTGACTGGAGTTGGTCTGTATTAATTCAGGATTTTGATAATGACGGACTTAATGATCTATACATTACTAACGGAATTTACAAGCGTCCAAACGACCTTAATTATATCAATTATTTAAGCAACATCAATTTCTCCAAATACAGCCAAACAAATCAAAATAAAATAGAACGACAATTAATTGATGAAATGCCAACTATCAACCTGTCGAATGTGCTATTTCATAATAAAGGAAATTTGGAATTTGAAAGGTATTCAGAACAATCAGGTCTTACTCCCAGTTATTCAAATGGTTCGGCTTATTCCGATCTGGACAATGATGGCGATCTGGACATAGTCGTCAATAATATCAACGAAAAAGCGTTTTTACTCGAGAACAAAAGCTCGGAAACGACTCCAAACAATTTCGTGTCCTTTTCATTAATAGGAAACGATCAATATCCCTCGCCTAATGGTGCAAAATTATTTGTCTATGCCAATGGCGAAAAGCAATATAAAGAACTGACACCGACACGAGGTTTTCAATCATCTTCAACACATAGGTTGCATTTTGGAATAGGGAATATTGAAAAGATCGATTCGGTTCAGGTTCACTGGTTAGATGGTACTTTTCAAACTGAAAAAGATCTGGCAATTAATCAACATTTTGAAATTATAAAGAATTCCAATCTTCCTGGCTCTCAAAATATTGAAGTGGACAATACCTCTCAGAAAACAGAAAATTTCCCTTTTGTGCATTTAGAGAATAACTATTTAGATTATGAGTATGAATCCTTAATGCCGGAAAAATTATCTACAGAAGGGCCTGCGGTGGTGCAAGCAGACTTTAATATGGATGGTCTTACAGATATCTACATTGGAGCAGCTAAGTATCAAGCACCATCATTCTATATTCAGCAAAAGAATGGTGGTTACTTAAAGGACAAAACAAGTGATTTTAATAAAGAAACAATATATGAGGATGTCGATGCATTGAGCTTTGATTATGATAATGATGGTGATCTGGATCTTTATGTAATGAGTGGCGGCAACGAAAAACCCGAAGGAGATACTCAGTTAGAGGACCGATTTTATATCAATGATGGAAAGGCGAAATTTACACGCCTGGAATTATCCTTGATACGGACCAATGGAGGAAGTGTATCTTCAGCTGATTTTGATGGTGATGGGCTCGATGATCTGTTCATAGGAAACAGATCGATTCCGGGTGCATATGGAATATCACCTGAGAGTTTTATTCTAAAGAATAACCTTGATAAAGGCTTTGTCATTGTCGAAAAACAAAAATTCGGAATGGTCACAGACAGTAAATGGGTAGATCTGAACAATGATGATCTGTTAGATCTAGTTGTTGTAGGTGACTGGATGCCTGTTACTGTATTGATCAATACTGGTAACTTGAAATTCGAAAATAAGACTAAGGAATTTGGATTGGAAAATACTGAAGGCCTATGGAATGTTGTTACAACTGCAGATATAGATAAGAATGGCTACCAAGACATTATTTTAGGAAATGCCGGATTGAATTTAAAATGGAAGGCTTCGGTAGAACGTCCAATAAAACTATTTCTTCATGACTTCGATGAAAATCAACAACTGGACCCAATTATATTCTATGATTTCTTTGGAGAGTATGTCCCGTTTGCATCGAAAGATAAATTGGTAGGACAACTGCCCTCTCTTAAGAAGAAATTCCTGAATTACGAAAAATTTGCAAAGATTAAATCAATTAAGGATCTTACCGGTGTCAATGAAGATGACATCCTTGTAAGCAAAAAAATAAGTGAATTGAGATCAATGATCTATCTTAATTCAGGTTCAGAATTGAAAGGAACTCCAATGATTCAAGAGGCTCAAATGAGTAGTATTGAAGATATTTATATTGAACAGGATGAAGAATTAACAAACATTTTCTTTGTTGGAAATTATCTTGGATATACAACCGAACTAGGTGAAAGTGCTTCCAACTCAGGAGGAGTTATCTCAATCGATGAAAAAGGTGATCAAATATCTTATAAGCAACTTCCTACACCAACTAATTTAAACTCAAGAAAAGTCCTAAAATTAGATAAAAATCGAGTTTTAGTAATTGCTAACAACGATAAATCTTATATTTTTGACAAACCAAAAACAAACAACTAAATCAACATGAAAAGAATTGGTTTTGTGCTAATATTCGCTCTGATAACTCTTTACAGTTGCGAGGAAAATACAGCTTATAAGGAGCAACTAAATGATCCTGAACTCTTTCATTCTGCTATGAAAAATCTAACAGATGTTATAGTTTATGATATCTTCTCTCCTCCTGTAGCTTCCAGAGTATATATGTACCCAAGCGTCGCAGCTTATTCAATAATGCAAAAGGCCCATCCGGAAAAATATAATAGTCTGGCAGGGCAACTAAAGGAATTAAAAGCAATTCCAGAGCCAGATAACGAAAATATCGATCTTCATTTAGCCTCTATTCATGCCTTTACAACTGTTGGGAAACAACTTATTTTTTCAGAACAAAAAGTTAGGGATTTCCAGGACTCCACATATCAGAATTTGAAAGACAAGGGTTTGCCAAAAAAAGTTTACCAGGCATCGATTGATTATGGAGAACAGGTTGCAAAACACATCCTTGATTGGGCTAAAGGCGATCTTTATGACCAAACTCGAACGTATTCTAAATATACGATTCGGCAAGAAGATAAATTCTGGAAACCAACACCACCTGATTATATGGATGGAATAGAACCACATTGGAACAAGATTAGAACAGTAGTTCTTGATTCTGCCAATCAGTATGTTCCAGTCCCTCCTGTTGAGTTCAATTTGACTGCCGGAAGTGAATTCCAAAAACAACTTATGGAAGTCTTTGAAAAAGGTCAAGGTGTAGACCAGGAAAGTCGTGAAATTGCCAGTTTTTGGGATTGTAATCCTTATGTATCCCATCATAGGGGGCATGCTATGTTTGCAACAAAAAAGATAACACCAGGTGGACATTGGATTGGTATTGTTAGTATAGCAGCAAGAGAGTCAAATAATACTTTTGATGAAACCATTAATGCCTACACATATACCAGTATAGCTTTATTTGATGCGTTTATAAGTTGCTGGGATGAAAAATGGAGAAGTTTAGTTGTTCGTCCGGAAACACTAATAAATCAGCATATCGATGAGCAATGGGCACCTTTATTACAAACGCCGCCATTTCCGGAATATACCAGTGGCCATTCTGTAATATCCAGAGCTGCTGCAGTAGCCCTGACAAGTATCTACGGTGATAATTTTAGTTTTCTGGACACCACAGAAATGGAATATGGTTTACCAGCCAGAAGTTTTACTTCATTTATTCATGCTTCAGAAGAAGCCGCTATCTCTAGATTATATGGAGGTATTCACTACAGAATGGCTATAGATGAAGGTGTGACACAAGGTCAAAAAGTAGGTGAATTTATAGTACAAAATCTGCGAACCATTAAATAGCAAGTAAGTTTAATAATTTCATTATATTTATTACCCATACATGATAAGAAAGACACTTATCACTGTATGAAGTAGAAGTCTTTTTACTAATTAAACACTTAACAAATTTAAGATGCGTAACAATATTCATTCGTTATTAGGATTTTTTATGTCAATATTTTTGTTGATTTCCTGTCAATCTAATCAAAAAAATATGGTTGTCTTTTCACCAGACGGAAATATTGAGACAGAGTTTGGTCTCAACAAAAATGGAGGACCTTTTTACACCGTTAAATACAACGGAGATGTATTAATAGATAGTTCTTTTATTAGTTTTGATTTTAAGGATATTCCAAGCTTAAAAGATAATTTCAAAATATCTAATATAAATACCAAAAAAAATGACAGCGAATGGAAAATGCCCTGGGGAGAACAATCAACTGTTAGAGATCACAATAATGAATTGAAGATTTTTCTGGAAGAATCAACAGAGTTGAATAGAAAAATAAATATCATATTCAAGGTATTCAATGATGGTGTTGGTTTTCGTTACGAATTCCCAGAACAAGATAATTTAGGAGAAGTATTGATAACAGATGAAAATACTGAATTCAATCTTACAGAAGACCATGATTCATGGTGGATACCAGGTGATTGGGATATCTATGAACATCTTTACAACGAAACCAAACTATCTGAGATAGATGCTATCTCAAAACGAAATCATCCTAATTTAGCTTCAACCTATATCCCTGAAAATGCAGTGAATACTCCTTTTACGATGAGAACAGCCGACGGTGTCCACCTTAGTTTCCATGAAGCCAATTTAACCAATTACTCCGGTATGACACTTAAAGTTGATCCAGAAAACCTGAGTTTAACAAGTGAATTGGTGGGTTCTGAAAGACTCGGCGGAAAAGCCAAACTCTCTACTCCATTTGAAACACCATGGCGAACTATTCAAATTTCAGATAGAGCTGGTGATCTGATCGAATCAAAAATGATTTTAAACCTGAATGACCCAAACAAAATTGGTGATGTCAGCTATTTTACACCAATGAAATATGTTGGTATCTGGTGGGAAATGCATATCGGTAAATCAACCTGGGATTTGGAAGGCAGTCAAGACATGACAACCTTTACAGAAGGTGAAGCCAGTGCTAAGGGTCATGGTGCTAATACTGAAAATGCTAAAAAATATATAGATTTTGCATCTTCTAATGGAATAAAAGGCCTTCTGGTTGAAGGTTGGAACACAGGTTGGGATAAATGGATCAACACAGAAGATAGAGAAGGTGTGTTTGATTTTATGACACCATATCCCGATTATGATTTTGACGCAGTGGTTGCTTATGCAAAAGAAAAGGGAGTCGAGATCATAATGCATCATGAAACTTCTGCGGCACCTAGAACCTATGAAAAACAAATGCATGAAGCTTATGATTTCATGAAAAAAAACGGCATGAATTCAGTTAAAACAGGTTATGTCGGAAAAATAATCCCAAAAGGTGAATACCACCATGGACAATGGATGGTAAATCATTATCACAAAGTTTTGGAGGAAGCAGCAAAGAAGAAAATTGCTATTAATGCTCACGAACCGATTAAGGCAACAGGAAAGCGAAGAACCTATCCTAATGCGATTTCCAGAGAAGGATTGAGAGGTCAGGAGTTTAATGCTTGGTCTGTAGAACGTGGTAACCCACCAAATCATCTACCAATAGTTGCATTTACCAGAATGCTCTCTGGACCAATTGATTTCACTCCAGGAGTTTTCAATATTAAGCTTGATGGATACAGAGAAGAGTCACAGATCAATACCACATTGGCCCATCAATTGGCTTTATATGTTACTATTTACAGCCCAATTCAAATGGTTTGTGACCTTCCGGAACACTATATGATAGGTGATAAAATTCATCCTATGTTCCAATTTATTGCAGATGTAGGAGTAGATTGGGAACAATCTAAAGTATTAGATGGTGAAGTTGGTGAACACGTTGCAATAGCTCGTAAAGAAAAGGAAACAGGTAATTGGTTTGTTGGCGGTATTACAGATGAAAATGCCAGAACTCAAATAATTGATTTCTCATTTTTGGAAGAGGACAAAACCTATATAGCCAAAATTTATAAGGATGGACCCGATGCACATTGGGATGATAATCCACTAGATTATGCTATTGAAGAAGTGGAATTAACAAATATTTCAACCCTAAAGTTAAATATGGCACCAGGTGGTGGATTTGCCATCAGTTTGATAGAAAAATAAAAAGTGTATCTTTAAAAACAACTAACTAATAATTCAATTAATAAATGATTACCAAACCAAGATTGTCCTTTTGGCAAATCTGGAACATGAATGTTGGATTCTTCGGAATTCAATTTAGCTTTGGATTACAACAAACTGCCATAAATCCCATTTTTTCTTTTTTGGGTGCTCATCACGATGAATTACCTTTATTAAATTTAGCGGGTCCAGTAACTGGTCTTCTTATTCAACCTTTAATTGGAGCAATTTCTGATAAAACCTGGTCACCAAAATGGGGAGGAAGACGAAAGCCGTTCTTCCTTATTGGGGCCATTATGGCAAGTATTTGTTTATTCGCATTTCCTTACAGTCCAGAACTTTGGTTTGCGGTAGGTCTATTATGGATTCTTGATGCTGGTAATAATACAGCAATGGAACCATATAGAGCGTTCGTAGGTGATAAATTACCTGACGAGCAACTAACATTCGGTTATCAAATGCAAAGTTTATTTGTTGGTGCTGGAATAACATTGGCAAATT
This sequence comes from Flavobacteriaceae bacterium, assembly GCA_013043005.1. Taxonomy (GTDB): domain Bacteria; phylum Bacteroidota; class Bacteroidia; order Flavobacteriales; family Flavobacteriaceae; genus Site-B1. The sequence goes on from JABDOZ010000178.1 coordinate 22,814, forward strand.
TCTCATTGTTCCTTTTCCAGGATTGGTTTAGCGTGCCAGCTGCCGAAGCAACTGCTATTTGTGGAGCAGGAGAAGAAGCTGTTACAGCAATCCCAAAATGGGTTTATTATTCCTTCTTCCTTGGAGCCATAGCTTCAATTGGAACCGTTTTATGGTCTGTCTGGAAGACACCTGAAATTCCACCATCTGATGAAGAATTAGTTGAAATTAAGGAATTCAATAAAGATAAACCGAATCCGCTCATTCAAATATTATCAGTAGTCGTTGTGCTTTTAACACTGCCAATTATACTTGGGTTCGTGGTTGGTTATTTTGTTCCCGGATTGATGGAAAACTACAATCTTTTGGTACTGCTTATCCTTGGTTTTGCTTTGATCTGGATATGGTGGCTTTATAAACGGATTAAATCACATAAAGACAATCCAAGCGTCAAGAAATTAAGTGATTTGCTTGCACCATTTATAGAAACTACTGAAGCCATTAGCGACATGCCAAAACTCATGAAAATTCTTTCTGCAGTTTACTTTTTCCAGTGGTATGCTTTATTCTGCTATTGGCAATTCATCACACCTATGTTGCGTTCCAGTTTGTATGGAATAACCAATAGTGATACAGAAAGGTTTGAAGGTATAATGGAAGCCTGTAATTCTGGTGAAACCATCAGTGCTATTGATATGAGTTTTGCCGAAAATATTCAATCGTTGAGCGAACAAGCGCTTGCGCAAACAGGCTTGATGAATGGAACTTACAATTTGGTAACTATGTTAACAGCATTGGCTCTTGTTCCTTTGGCAAGGAAAATATCCTCAAAAGGTGTATATGTTTTAGCGCTTGTGGGAACAGCTATTGCTATGCTATCCATGCCTTTCATTAAAAATGAATTTGTTTTGCTGGCTCCAATGATCTTGTTTGGAATAGGTTGGGCAGCCATGATGGGAATTCCTTATTCAATGGTATCCAAAGTGATTCCTGAAGAAAGACGAGGAGTTTATATGGGTATTGTAAATATGATGATTGTGATTCCAATGTTGATTCAAACTGTTTCCTTTGGACCTGTTGTCAAGCATTTACTCAACAATAGCGCAATTAATGCCATAATTTTTGGTGGTGTATTCTTTGTTATCGCTTCTATTCTAGCATTACGATTAAAAAACAGTTCAAGCTAAAACTGAATTATGAAAAATATAGGAATAAAAATATCACTCTTTCTGATTTACTTTGTATTTGCCGCATTATTAAATAGTGTAGGTATTCTTGTCGAACGGTCACAAGAAGTGTATGACGTATTAAAAGAAGATGCAGCCATACTTGAACCATTTAAGGATCTTTCAATTGCATTAGTTTCATTTATTATAGGGTCTTTTTTACCAAAAATTGGCTATAAAAAAGGTATGCTAATCAGTCTGGCAGCAGTTTTCTTAGGTTGCATAGGGATGTATTTTGGTAATTCTTTTTGGGCTGTCAAGATATTATTTGCTACAGTCGGAATGAGTTTTGCTGTCGTTAAAGTAGCCGTTTACGCATTAATTGGTTTTGTTACTGACTCGAAGAAAAGTCATAGTAGATTTATGAGTTTGGTAGAAACAGTTTTCATGTTAGGAATAATTTTCATGTATGTGGTCTTTCCTCTATTTTTCGATGAACATGACGAGAATGCCTGGTTAAGAGGATATTTACTAATGGCTTTTATAATTGCGGTATCATTTATCATAATCTTATTCTCAAAATTTGATATTGAGGTTAAACAAAGTGGTAAATCTTTAAAGGAAGATATAAATACGATGTTCAAATTATTTTTAAATCCGGTAATATGGACATTCGCCATTTTCGCTTTTTTCTATGTAATGACCGAACAAGGAATCATGACCTGGCTTCCAACTTTTAATAAAGAGACACTAAATCTGGTGCCTAAATTGGCAACTCAAATGGCGGTTATATTAATGATCTCTTACACTGTCGGAAGGTTTATTACGGGAATGATCGTTAAATATGTGAAATGGATCTATATAGCTGTTACAGGGTTGATTTTGGCTGCAATTTTGGTATTAATTGTGTTGCCAATGGCCCAAAATGTTGGTGAGATTGAAGTTAATAAATTTGCTGATCTCCCACTCGTATCATTTTTGTTTCCAATGATTGGTTTGTTTTTAGCTCCTTTATATCCACTTGTTAACTCATCTGTTCTTTCTGCTGTAGAAAAAGAACAACACAGTCCACTTGCAGGACTAATCGTTTTTTTCTCAGCAATTGGAGGAACTTCAGGATCTCTTATTATAGGATATATGTTTGATAGATTTGGAGGTGATAAGGTTTTCTATTTATCATTAATACCAATGGCCATAATATTAATATCATTGTTTAGATTGAATAGTTTAAGTAAAAATAACGCCAATGAAGTTTCAATTACACATTCAGGACACCATTGACCTCCTTCTTGATCAAGAAGATACAGATGGTGATAAAAAAATAACTGTCGAGGATAAAGGACCTAAAGTATTTAATATAACTTCAACTGAAGGAGAACAGTATGTTGTTAAGGGCACTTATCGGTTGTCCAATTTATTACAAGAATTAGTAATTGCCAAAAATGAAGGAGAAGATTCAGCTAATGTCTCCATAGAGCATATCGAAGAATTACCTGTTACTCGTATTTCCAGAATGATAAAAGATTACTATTGGAAAGGATTAACTAGGACAATGGATGAAGAAGGTATTGTGGGTCTTTTACATGACACAAAAAATGAGGCGTTACAATCAGATAAACTAAGACTATATATTCCTTATCAAGATAACCTTGCCTTAAAACATTATAAAGGTTTAGAGAACAAGTTGCCTATTGAGGCAATTCGATTACCTCAACATATAACGCCAGAATTTGTAAGATCTATTAATACTAAGCCTGGGATTTTATCTTTAAAACTTAAAGCAAAGAATAATAAAATCAAAGGTATTCCTTTTGTAGTTCCTGGTGGACGATTCAATGAAATGTATGGCTGGGACAGTTATTTTGAGTCTGTTGGATTAATGGTTGATGGAAAAGTTGAATTGGCAAAAGCAATGGCTGATAATTTCCAATATGAAATAGAACATTATGGAAAGATCCTGAACGCCAACAGATCTTATTATTTAACAAGGACACAGCCTCCTTTTTATTCTTCATTAATTAGAGAAGTTTTTGAAATCACTAATGATAAGTCATGGCTAAAAACCCATCTTAAAACTGCCATTAAAGAATATGAAACTGTTTGGATGGTTCCAGAAAAACGATTGACCAAAAATGGATTAAACAGGTATTTGGCTGAAGGTCTTGGTTTCCCCCCAGAGTGTGAATTGGGTCATTTTGATAGTATCTTAAAACCCTTTGCTGAAACCGAAAATATATCCTTAAGAGAGTATGAAAAAGCATATGCCGATGGAATCATAATTAATCAGGAATTAGATGATTATTTTGTACATGATAGGACTGTACGTGAATCTGGACATGATACTTCCTACAGAATAGAAGGTAATTGTGCAGATTTAAACTTGGTCGAGCTAAATGTCATGCTTTATAAATATGAAATGGATTTTGCAGAATTAATTAGTGAGGTTTTCAATGATAATTTCGAAACATATTCTTCAGACTATTGGGTTAATAAAGGAGAAGCCCGAAAGGAATTAATTAATTCCTATTTATGGAACGAGGACAAAGGCTTATATTTTGACTATAATATTACCGAAAACCATCAGTCCAATTTTGTTGCCGTGACAACTTTAACTCCACTTTGGGCTAATTTATGTTCAAAAGAACAAGCAAAAAAATTGGTTGAAACAGCCATTCCTCTGTTAATGGAGAAAGGTGGCTTGGCAGGATGTACTAAGGATAGCAGAGGGGAAATAAACAAGGACAGACCTGCCAGACAATGGGATTATCCAAATGGTTGGGCACCACACCAAATGATGGTTTGGAAAGGATTATTGAATTATGGTTACAAGGATTTCGCTCAGGAATTAATCTATAGATGGTTGTATATGATCACAAAAAATGCTGTGGATTATAATGGAACCATCCCTGAAAAATACGATGTCGTTGCAGCTACACACAAAGTGTTTGCTGAATATGGCAACGTAGGAACCGATTTTGAATATATAACTCAGGAAGGTTTTGGTTGGATGAATGCATCCTATCAATATGGCTTATCATTACTTGATGACCAACTAATAAATAAACTAAATCTACTGGAAGAACCAGATACATTATTCAAATAAAAAAGCCAAACTAAACTGTTTGGCTTTTCTAAAATTAACACTTAAGTTACTTCAACTCTTTTATTTTAACGTTTCTATACCAAACATTATCGCCATGGTCTTGAAGAGCTATGAATCCCTCCATGGGTATATTGGCCCAATTTGGATTCTCTCCAGG
>JABDOZ010000013.1 GCA_013043005.1 Flavobacteriaceae bacterium
AAAGTAACTAATAATAATCTGCTAAGATTTTTCATATTCAAAAAATTTATTTTTAAGTGTTAATTATGGACAAAAATAAGTTGTTAAATGATATTAACAAAGACAAATATAGAAAAATATTGTAAAACCGGCGTTTTAAATACTATAAACAGTGGATATCAAATAACTTTCAGACCCTTTCCAACCTTTTTAAATGCGGAAATTGCTTTGTCTAAATCTTGTACAGAATGAGATGCAGATAGCTGTACTCTAATCCTAGCTTTTCCCTTTGGCACAACAGGGAAAAAGAAACCGATAACGTAAATACCTTCTTCAAGAAGCATGTTGGCCATGGTTTGAGATAATTTAGCGTCATATAGCATGACCGGAACAATTGCAGAATCACCATCAATAATATCGAATCCGGCGGATTTCATACCTTTTTTGAAGTAGTTTGTGTTCGCTTCTAATTTATCTCTTAAAGAGGTATCATTTTTAAGCATATCAAATACTTTTATGGATGCTCCTACGATTGATGGTGCCAATGAGTTTGAAAACAAATATGGGCGTGAGCGTTGACGGAGCATATCTACAATCTCTTTATTAGCAGTTGTAAAACCTCCCATGGCACCACCAAGTGCTTTGCCAAGTGTTCCGGTTATAATGTCAATCCTCCCTAAAACTCCTTTAGCTTCTAAAGTGCCTATTCCTTTTTCTCCAATAAAACCAGTGGCATGACATTCATCAATCATAACCAATGCATCGTATTTGTCTGCCAGGTCACATATCTTGTCCAAAGGCGCAACCAATCCGTCCATTGAAAAAACTCCATCTGTCACAATTATTTTAAAACGCGCACCATTTTCGTTGGCAGCAATAAGCTGTTTTTCCAGATCATCCATATTGCTATTCTCATATCGATATCGGGCTGCTTTACATAACCTAACGCCATCAATTATTGAAGCATGATTTAGTGAATCAGAAATTATAGCATCTTCTTTGCCCAATAAAGGCTCAAAAACGCCACCATTTGCGTCAAAAGCGGCAGCATATAATATAGTATCTTCCGTACCAAAAAAATCAGCTATTTTTTGTTCAAGCTCCTTGTGTATATCCTGAGTGCCACAAATAAATCGAACAGAGGACATTCCAAACCCATGAGTATCTAAAGTATCTTTAGCGGCTTGAATTACGTCCGGATGTGAGGATAACCCTAAATAATTATTAGCGCAAAAATTTACTACTTTCTGACCAGATTTTAGTGTTATTTCTGCACCTTGTTTTGAGGTTATTATACGCTCCTCTTTGTACAGACCATTGTTTTTAATCTCTTCAAGCTCTTGTTGCAGATGCTGCTTTATCTTTTTGCTCATATTGTGTTGATTTTCTACAAATTTACTCAGTTTTTGAACAAAATTAGAACATATCAATTGATATATTTTCATTGATATAAACAAGGATCTTTTTTATGGTTTTTAGACCCATTGCATCTAAAACGTCTTGATATTCATAAAGTTGTTGATGATACTTTGGGTTGCGCAAGCCCGTTTTGTAATCAATTATAACAGCCTCTTTATTTTTATTGATGACAATTCTATCAGGTCTAAGAATTTTACCATCCTTGGTTATTATGTCTTTTTCATTGTATATAATTAAATGACGAGCAAAATAATCCTTCAATTGAGGGTGCTCAACTATATTTGTAATGATTTTCCGAAATTCCTCTTGTTGCTCTTTATCAATTATCCCTGAAGACTTAAAGTCATTCAATATAAACTCGATGTCTTTTCCCGTTTTTATATTAGACATAATTAAATGAATAAGATTTCCTCTTTCTATAGCTTTTTTTTGAGACGTATCCCAGAGATATCCTGAACTTGTAATTATATTAATGTTGCAAGATTTTGTAGAAGTTGAGACAAAATCCTGTTGGATTATTGCTTGTGTTGATTCAGCCTTGGATTTAAATTGCTTTTTCGCTTTTCCGAAAGAGTAATGCGCATTAGAATCATTCCATTGTCCTGTAGATTTTAAATAATTAATGAATAATCCGGAGTAGGTGTTAAGATTTTCAATACTATTGGTATTAATGTCTTTTTTACCAATGATATATAGCTGTTCTATTGGCCTGGTTAAGGCAACATATAACAGATTAATATTATCCAGTTCTAATTCAGATTTATGATTATTGTAAATTCTTGCTCCTAACTGACTAACAGATTCAAGGTCTTTATTTAAATTGATATAGGTTTCATCGAAACCATTGAATTCATCATCATCAATTGAAAACCAGGTTTTAGCCTCTTTTTCTCTGTAAATATTTAATTCAGCATATGACAAAATAACCACAGGAAATTCCAGGCCTTTAGATTTATGAATTGTCATGATATGTATAGCATTTTGACCTGCGGGAGAAACTATACTCAACTTATCCTGTTTGGCCTCCCAGTACTTTAAAAAACCTGAAAAACTCGAATGATATTTAAAAGAGTAATCTAATACTTCATCTAAAAAGAATTGAATATAGGCATTGGATGAATCGGTTAATTGGAATTCTCTGATAACACTTTCTACGGCATCATAGATTGATAACTGTAAAAATGCATCAAAATCAAAATCAGATAATGTTTTAAATAGTTCTGAAGGATTTAAATCTTTCAATGATTTAAAGAGATCATGTTTATTGCCTGTCTTTTGTTTATCAGCAATAAAATTTAGAATTTCAATCTTAACCTCGTTATTGTTAGGCTGCATTGTGAGTCGCATCATATTAATAACGAAATTGACTTCTGGCGAACGATTTAAAAGTAATGTTTCGGATGATATAATATTTATGCCTTCATTGCTTAACGCGTCTGCAATTGCAACACCTTCAGATTTTCTTCTTACTAACACACAAATATCCTTTAATTGGTAATCATTTTGTTGAATTTCCCCAATGGTCTTTAAAACTTCTTGCGTGTAAACTTCGTCTTTATCATCATCTTTTGAATAATCTAACAAATTAATGGCAACATAGCCTTCATTTTCGTTGGAGAATTCCTGATGACTTTCAGCATATATTTTCGCATAATCAGGATTGCTGAATGCAAAACCAGACAAATGTGTGAAAAATTTATTGTTGAAATCGATTATTTGTCTTGTGCTACGATAATTTACAGGTAAATCAACAATAACCTGATCAACTGAAAACGGTTGGTTTTTTTCGTTGAATAAATTAATGAATTGTTCTGCTTTTCCACCCCTCCATCTGTAAATTGCTTGTTTGGCGTCACCCACAATCAGGTTAGTACCACCTTCCGAAGACAGAACGTTATCTACCAAAGGCATTAAATTTTGCCATTGTAATTCTGATGTGTCCTGGAATTCATCAATAAAATAATGCTTGAATTTTTCACCGATTCGTTCGTAAATAAAAGGAATGGGCTGATTTTTAATTTCGTTGCTAATTATGGAATTGAACTCCGAAATTAATAATATATTCTGCTCTTCTTTTATCAATTTCAATTCTTTATTAATTGCATTTAAAACAGATAACGGTGTGATGTTTTTGTATATATTTTTTAATAATTTGTATTGAAAAACATCTTGTTTAGATTGATTAAAAGCTGAAACTATCTGTGGTTTAATATCATCTAATGTTCTTTTAATATCATCTGTGGAAGATTTTTCAGGATATAATGGTTTTTCTTCTAAATTAATGATCCAAGCTGAATCGTAATTGTTTGGGAAGTTTAATTTTTCCAATTTTAAAAAATAGTTTGGTAAATAAGCTCTACTTCCACCAGAGAAATCAGTATGCTCCAAACCACATTCATCAATTAAATTTAGAACTCTGTTAGCTTTATCAATTATTTGTTGTTCCAGCAAAACTACTTTTTCATGTACATTTTTTTTAAGTGCTTGGAAATCGCTTAACGATTTTGCTTCTAAATTATCAAGATGAGTAATATGATTTTCATTGACTAAAAGCTTAGCTATTTTGTTCAGGTCATAGCTTATATCCCAACTTCTATCCTCATCAGTTTTTTCCAAGGCGAAATCAACTATAATATTGGTTAGAGCTTTATCGTTTCCGGTTTTTGAGATCAAGTTATCAACTGCTTGGTTAAGCAAAGTTTCGGTATCTAATTCAATCTCAAAATTCAAAGGAATTCTTAAATCATAAGCAAAAGTCCTAATAATTTTATGATTAAACTTGTCAATAGTACTAACGTCAAAAGCAGCATAATTATGAACTATTAATTCCAATAGAATTTTAGCTTGAGAATGTAACTTTTCCGGCTTGACGTTTAGTTCTTCAACAATAGTAGAAAACATGCTATTTGGTTTTACTAAAATTTGATTTTCAGAAAATAATAGTAGCATTTCTATGATGCGCTCCTTCATTTCTCCAACAGCTTTATTGGTAAATGTAATAGCAAGTATTTCTTTGAACTTGAAATAATTATCAGAAGCAAATAAAATTTTTAAATATTCTTTTACAATGGTATAAGTCTTTCCGCTACCTGCAGAGGCATTAAATATTAAAAAAGGAGAGGAGGTCGACAAAAGATAAATTTTATACCAAAATAAGTAATCTTAATATAATCTTAAGAAAATTATTAATCGATTATCTTATTTTTGATAAAATAATTATAATCACTAAAAATTAGAAATATGGCTTTTACATTACCTAAATTACAATATGCTTATGATGCTCTTGAGCCTCATATTGATGCTCGAACAATGGAGATACATCATAGTAAACATCATCAAGGTTACACAAACAATCTTAACAATGCAATATCCGGAACCAATCTTGAAGGTAAATCTATAGAGGATATTCTTGCTGGTCTGGATATGAGTAATAAAGCAGTACGAAACAATGGTGGTGGATTCTTCAATCATTGCTTGTACTGGGATGTTATGAATCCCGAAGTAAAGGGAAGGTTATCCGGTGAGCTAAAAGATGCAATAGAAGCAGAATTTGGATCATTCGATGCATTTAAAGATTCATTCAGTAAAGCAGCGGCTACTCAATTTGGTTCTGGATGGGCCTGGCTGTGTGTGCATAAAGGAGGAAAAGTTGAGGTTTGTTCAACCCCAAATCAAGACAATCCATTAATGCCTGGAGTAACCTGTGAAGCTACTCCAATTTTAGGAATTGACGTTTGGGAGCACGCTTATTACCTGCATTATCAAAACAGGCGCCCAGATTACATCGAAGCATTTTTTAATGTGATAAACTGGAATGAAGTTGAAAGACGATACGCTGAAGCGAAATAAACTTTCATTTTATTGTCAAGTAATTTAAAAGGCGAACGTTAGTTCGTCTTTTTTGTTTCTAGAGTGGTAAATAATGATGAAAGATGATAAAAATAAAAAAGGTGAACAAGTGTTCACCTTTTTTGCCCCAAATCTACCATGAACTTAACCTACTTATGTTATGGTGATATAAATATAAGGCGGTTTAATAGATAAATTGAATTTATTAGACAAACTGCCTATAAATTAGCCTATGTGGATATGAATTAATGATAATTAAAATAGAAATCAGAAATGAATAAAAATAAAAAAAGGTAAACAAGAGTTTACCTTTTTTTGCCCCAAATCTACCATGAACTTAACCTACTTATGTTATGGTGATGCTAATATAACACAGGTTTAATATACTCTACGAATTATTTAGATAAAATACGTTTTTATTAGATAAAGTGACATGCAAGTAGGAATATGTAGGAAATTACTTAGTTTTAGTATGCGCGTTCTTTGTTTCCTTCATAAAAATTAATAAATGCTCTATTTACAACTCTATTCCCTCCAACGGTTGGATAGTTACCGGTAAAGTACCAATCACCAAGATTTTTAGGACATGCTTTATTTAAATCTGATACTTTTTGAAAAATAACATGAACTTCAGCATTAATGTCATTATCACAAATTAATTCAGATATTTTGGTAGAGATATCCTCATCAGTAAAATCATCATATAATTCTTTTACAAAATTCTTGACTTCATGATCTTTAAGTTTTTCCTGAGGTTTGCATTTAGCATATACCTCTTCAACTTTTTGATAATTACCTGTTTCTTTTAATAAGGAGATCATTGCTCTAAATGCAATTAAATCTTCAAGTCTGGCCATATCTATACCGTAGCAATCTGGATAACGAATTTGAGGAGCAGAAGAAACAATTATGATTCTCTTTGGGTTTAGTTTATCCAGAATTTTAATAATACTTTTCTTCAGAGTGGTTCCACGTACAATACTATCGTCAATAATTACCAAATTGTCATTTGATTTAACAATTCCATATGTCACATCATATACATGGGCAACCAAATCATCTCGACTACTGTCCTCAGTAATAAAAGTTCTAAGTTTTACATCTTTAACAGCAATTTTTTCTATTCTTGGCCTTTGAGCTAGGATCTCCCTTACTTTTTCTGCAGACAAATTTCGCTTACCTTTCAGAATCGCTTTTATCTTTTGCTCATTTAAATACTTCTCCACAGTTTCTGTCATACCAAAAAATGATGTTTCCGCAGTATTAGGTATAAAAGAAAAGACAGTGTTTTTTATATCGTAATTAATGACCTTCAGTACTTTAGGAACTACTAATTTGCCCAAATCTTTTCTTTCTTTGTAAATCTCTGCATCGCTACCTCTTGAAAAATAAATACGCTCAAAGGAACACGCCTTTCTTTCTAATGGCTTGAGTATTTTGCTGATTGCTGTTTCTCCAGATTTTTTCGTGATAATTGCATGACCCGGTTTCAATTCAATAACATCTTTAAAGTCAACATTGAAAACTGTTTGAATGACGGGTCTTTCTGAAGCAACTACTACTATTTCATCATCTTTATAATAATATGCTGGTCTAATGCCTGAAGGATCTCTCAAAACAAAAAAATCTCCATGCCCTAATAGGCCTGCCATGGCATAACCGCCATCCCAGTTTTTAGCAGCTTTTCGCAATATTCTAGACACGTTCAAACGTTCGGCAATTAGAGGCGAGCATTCATTTTTATTATATCCTTCTTTTTTAAGGTCTTTATATATTTTACTGACAGAGTCATCTAAAAAATGACCAATTTTTTCCATTACAGTAATGGTATCAGTATATTCTTTTGGATGCTGACCTAAATCAACTAGGTTTTTAAACAGTTCTTTTACATTGGTCATATTAAAGTTTCCTGCAAGAATCAAATTCCTGTGCATCCAGTTATTCTGTCTTAGAAAAGGGTGCACACTTTCAACACTGTTTTTTCCAAAGGTACCATACCTAACATGACCAAGCAGCAATTCACCTAAATAAGGTATATTGTGTTTTTGAAGTTTAACATCATTGATAAATTCGGGATGATCTTTAAAAGCTTTATTGACTCGGTTATTAATTTTATCAAATATATCTTGAATGGGCTGTTGATCTATTGATCTAACGCGACTAATGTATCGTTGACCAGGTGCAACATCAAGCTTGATACTAGCAAAACCGGCCCCATCTTGTCCGCGATTATGCTGTTTTTCCATCATTAAGTACATTTTATTCACACCATAAAATGCACTGCGATATTTTTTTTTGTAATATTCTAATGGCTTTAAAAGTCTGATTAGAGCAATTCCACACTCATGTTTTATTGCATCACTCATATTAAGTTAGTTTACTGGTCATTTAAAATAAAAACACACTCAATTTTGAGCGCGTTAGTTTATGATAATTCAATAATATATAGATTCAATATTTGTTTTAAAAAGGTCATATAGAATGGTCTAATTTAAGTTTTTTAAATAAATTAACTGTCTTGTAGGACGATTTCAAATTGAGTTAAACTTTTAAATTCTTTTAATCGGCCCCAGACCTCTCCATTTGTAGTATTCAAAAGTCTTTCTGTTCCAAACTTTTCGACACAAAAAGAAGCTAGGTTAGACCCATAAATCACTGCATTTTTCATGTTTTCAAATGAAAAATCATCTGTACTTGCCAAATATCCGGCAAATCCACCGGCAAATGTATCACCAGCGCCAGTAGGATCAAAAACTTCTTCTAATGGCAAAGCGGGTGCATAAAAGATATTCTCATCATGAAATAAAAGAGCACCGTGTTCACCTTTTTTGATTACTACATATTTAGGACCCATTTCATGAATTTTCCTTGCCGCAACTACTAACGAGTATTCACCTGTTAATTGTCTTGCCTCTTCATCGTTAATGGTAATAACATCAATTTTTTGCATTACACTGTGTAAATCGTCAAGAGCATTATCCATCCAGAAATTCATAGTATCCAAAATAACTAATTCTGGCTTTGTATTCATTTGCTCAATTACACTTATTTGGATTAATGGATGTAAATTACCCAACATTACAACTTTAGAATCTCTGTAATTTTCTGGAACAACGGGTTTAAAATCTGCCAATACGTTAAGCTCAGTAGCTAATGTATCACGTGAATTCATATCATTATGATATAAACCACGCCAAAAGAAAGTTTTTCCTTCTTTTACAATTTCAATACCCGAAATGTCAATATTTTTTTCAGATAAAATGTCTAAGTATTTCTGTGGAAAATCACCTCCTACAACTGATACTATCGTTGAGTCAACATTAAATTGAGAAGCGGCCAATGCAATAAAGGTTGCTGCACCTCCAAGAATTTTATCTGTTTTTCCAAATGGTGTTTCAATAGCATCAAATGCTACGGTACCAACGATTACTAATTTGCTCATAAAGGCGATTTCAATTTCGTGCAAACTTACGCAAAATATATTTCTATTTAAAGGTTGAACTTCTTGTAATTAGGATTTGCTATTTCCTTCCAAAATCAGCTGGAATTTCCCCCCATGCTTTAGTCTCCCATTTGACTATAGTTGTAGAATATTCATTTTTGTTAAGCCACTCTAATGCTCTTTTAATAAGGTCAAATAAAGGCTTGTTTTTATCAGAACCTTTTAATTTGGTATTGCAGGTTTTCTTTTTCACCCAGCTTAACGCTGTTCTGGAATCAGTATATATGATCCGACTGCTATTTCTTTGTTTTAAAAACGCCAGGCCATGAACAATTGCAAGAAACTCTCCAATATTGTTAGTACCTTCATCAAAAGGCCCTTGTTTAAAAAGTTCTTTTTTCGTTTTGGTATCAACACCACGATATTCTAATTTCCCAGGATTGCCACTTGACGCAGCATCAACGGATATGGAGTTGAAATTAGGTTTACCAATTTTTATGAGTTGTTCTTCACTTAGCTCGCTTTTAAACTTTGATTTATTTACATATTCTTTATAGCTATTTTTCAAAGCTTTTTTGGCAGCATCAAACGAAGAAAATGATTTGTATTGCGCACCTTGAAAATCCTTAATTTGAGCTTTACAGTCATCCCAAGAATCAAAAACCCCTGTGTGATGTCCTTTCCACACTGTGTAATATTTTTTTTTCTTTTTTTTAGGCATTTTTAGGAAATAAAAGTGACTCAACTACTTTGGGAAAGTGTTCCATTTCCAATACATGAATTTTTGCCGCAACATTGTCTGCATTGTCAGTAGCATTAACCTTGCATTTTGCCTGAAAAATGATGGTGCCTTCGTCATAGTTTTCATTTACATAATGTATAGTGATGCCAGATTCCTTTTCTTTACTATTAATCACAGCTTCGTGTACATGTTTACCATACATACCTTTACCTCCAAATTTTGGCAGTAATGCTGGGTGAATATTAATTATCTTATTAGTAAACTCATTTAAAATAAACTCTGGCATTTTCCACAAGAATCCAGCTAGAACAATTAGATCTGGATTAGATGCCCTTAAAACATTTAACACATCATCAGATTTTGAAAATGCCATTCTATTAAAACTTAAAGCACTGACATTTAGCTTTTTACATCTATCTAAAACTTTGGCACGAGGATTGTTAGTCAATACCTGAATAACAGATGCATTATCTCTGTTGTGAAAAAACCTAATTAAATTTTCAGCATTAGATCCGCTTCCGGACGCAAAAATTACAATACGTTTCATTTACAGTCAATAATGTTAAGAATGTTCAAACAAAAAAAAGAATAATTATTAACAATTAGAAGGTAAAGTAGAATTACTTTGACTTAATTTTATTAAATTACAGACACATTTTTAATCTAAAAGTGAGTTTTAAAATAAAGTTTTTTATTTTTGCCACCTAATTAAACTTAAAATTAAAAAATTATGTCAGACATTGCATCAAGAGTAAAAGCGATTATTGTAGATAAATTAGGCGTAGATGAGAACGAAGTAGTTAGTGAAGCTAGCTTTACAAACGACTTAGGAGCCGATTCGTTAGATACAGTCGAATTAATTATGGAATTCGAAAAAGAATTCGATATTCAAATACCAGATGATCAAGCTGAAAACATCGCAACAGTAGGTCAAGCAATTTCATATATTGAAGACGCAAAATAAGTAAGCCCTTTTATGGATTTAAAGCGAGTAGTAGTTACCGGTTTAGGTGCTCTTACCCCAATTGGAAATAACAAAACTGAGTTTTGGGATGGCCTAATAAATGGAAAGAGTGGTGCGGCTGCTATAACTTATTTTGATACTGAAAAGTTCAAAACAAAATTCGCTTGTGAATTAAAAAACTTTAACGCCACTGATTTTCTTGATAGAAAAGAAGCTCGCAAAATGGACAGGTTTGCTCAATACGCAATGGTTGCATCAGACGAAGCTATTGCGGATTCTAAACTTGATCTGGATAAAATTAATAAATTGCGAGTTGGTGTTATTTGGGGAGCTGGTATTGGAGGATTGGAGACTTTTCAAAATGAAGTTTTAAATTACGCCCAAGGTGATGGAACTCCAAGATTCAATCCATTCTTCATTCCAAAAATGATTGCAGATATTGCACCTGGCAACATTTCTATTAAATATGGATTTATGGGCCCAAATTACACTACAGTATCTGCCTGTGCTTCTTCTGCCAATGCGATGATTGATGCCTTGAACTATATACGTTTAGGGCATTGTGATGTCATAGTGAGTGGAGGCAGTGAGGCAGCTGTTGCAATTGCAGGAATGGGAGGATTTAATGCTATGCATGCACTTTCTACAAGAAATGAAAGTCCTGAAACGGCTTCAAGACCATTTGATTCAACTCGAGATGGGTTTGTATTAGGTGAAGGAGCTGGCGCTATTATTCTTGAGGAGTATGAGCATGCAAAAGCAAGAGGAGCAAAAATATATGCTGAATTTGTTGGAGGAGGATTATCTTCGGACGCACACCATATGACTGCACCTCACCCAGAGGGAATAGGGGTAGTTGCAGTAATGAATAATTGTTTAGAAGATGCAGGATTAAAACCTGAAGATGTTGATGCTATAAATACTCATGGTACCGCAACTCCTTTAGGTGATGTAGCTGAACTCAAAGCTATATCACAAGTGTTTGGTGACCATGCAAAAGCAATTAATATTAATTCAACTAAATCAATGACTGGACATTTGTTAGGAGCCGCAGGCGCGGTAGAGGCTATTGCATCTGTATTATCTATGGAACATGGAATAGTGCCACCAACAATAAATCATTCAACAATTGATGAAAATATTGATCCGGAGTTGAATTTAACGTTAAATAAACCTCAACAAAGAGACGTTAAAGTGGCAATGAGTAATACATTTGGTTTTGGCGGACACAATGCCTGTGTATTATTTAAAAAACTAGATTAAATATTGAATGAAATTCATTCGTAACATATTAAATTCCCGTTCTGATAAGGACGGGAATTTTTTTATTGCAATGAGTAAAACACTTGGATTTAAGCCATCGAATCTTCAATTTTACCAAAAGGCTTTTACTCACCGCTCGATGAATATAAGGGATAAAATTGGCAACCCAATTAATTATGAAAGGTTAGAGTTTTTAGGAGATGCTATGTTAGGAGCAGTAGTAGCATTACATTTGTTTAAAGAAGTTCCAAAAGGAAACGAAGGGTATCTTACTAAAATGCGCTCGAAAATAGTTAGTAGAGAACATTTAAATGAATTAGGAAAAGAATTGAATTTAATAAATTTCATTGAAAGTAAAATTCCTCAAAACAGTTTTGGAGACAATGTTCATGGTAATTTATTTGAAGCATTGGTAGGAGCTATATTTTTAGATAAAGGATATAATCAGTGTGAAAAATTTATTTTCAAAACAGTAATCATTCCTCATGTTGATATTGAATTGCTGGAAGGAAAAGTGATTAGTTACAAAAGTCTGCTAATTGAATGGTGTCAAAAAGAAAAAAAGACGTTCTATTATGAAGTCTATGAAGATACTGGAAACGATTACCAAAAGCATTTCTCAGTCAAACTTTCAATAAATGATAAGGTTGTTGCAAAAGCAAGGGCCACTTCTAAGAAAAAAGCTGAGGAAAAGGCATCCAAAAGAGCATATTTTGTTTTTCAGAAAAGAATTGATCGAACTCAATAATTATTCACTAGTCAATTAAACAACTTATAAACTATAACGTTATAGTGCTAAAGAATGATGATTTCATTCAAAAGGTAATTCTTTATTATGCTATATTTACATGAATTTTGTAGAGTATGACCAGTTTTAAAATGGAATTGGATGATTTTGGCGAATGTGAAACATTTATATTAATCGCTGTTCACAGCACACTTGAAGATTATCGTTTAGCCTATATTTTAAACAAAAAATTTAATTTAAAATTAAAAAGGATAACTGAGGATCTTGATGTTGCTGAAGCAAATTACTCCTGTTTTGAGTGGAATGATTTCAACTTGATGAATACATGGACTTTATTCTCTAATATTTGTAAAATTGAAAAAAAAACGAATAAAATAACTGAGTCTCTCTTTTCAAATAAAGAACATATAGTAAGAATTTACAACTTAATCCCGGAACATAAAACAACAAATTATTTTCTAAAGATTAGTAATCAAGAAGGGAGTATTGACGAGCAAGAAATTATAGATCAATTAGGGTCTGTTCCTAATATTATTTTGGCTTATAAAGTTGAAACTGAAAATTTAAAATCTAAATCCAACCTAATAATTAATTAATGGCAACGGTTAACAGAAAAAAGACTAAAATAGTAGCGACTTTAGGTCCTGCAACAAATAAAAAAGAAACACTTTTAGCCATGATGGATGAAGGCGTTAATGTGTTTAGGATTAATTTTTCTCATGCAGATTACGAAGATGTTGAAAAGAAAATAAAACTGATAAGAGAATTAAATATAAAGCATGAACATAATACAGCTATTTTAGCGGATTTACAGGGTCCAAAACTACGTGTTGGTGTAATGAAGGATGAGGTGATAGTAAATGATGGTGATGAAATAGTTTTTGCTACCGGCGAAACTTTTGAAGGCACAAAAGAACGCGTTTATATGACCTATGACAGGTTTCCACATGATGCTAAACCCGGAGAAAAGATATTGCTGGATGACGGAAAGCTTATATTTGAAGTGGTAAGTACTGATAAAAAAAGTGAGGTCAAGGCAAAAGTAATTCAAGGAGGTCCTTTAAAATCTAAAAAAGGCGTTAATCTTCCTAATACAAATATTTCTCAACCAGCATTGACCGAAAAAGATATTAAGGACGCCATTTTTGCAATTGAGCAGGAAGTTGATTGGATTGCGCTTTCTTTTGTTCGCCATTCAGAGGATTTAATGGAGTTACAGGAACTCATAAAAAACCATGGCAAATATAAAATTCCGATAATTGCTAAAATAGAAAAACCAGAGGCTGTAAAAAACATAGATAAGATTGTATCATATTGTGATGGTTTAATGGTTGCAAGAGGTGATCTGGGTGTAGAGGTTCCGGCAGAAGAAGTGCCGTTAATTCAAAAGCAACTAGTACTTAGGGCCAAAAGAGCAAGGATTCCTGTAATTATTGCTACTCAAATGATGGAGTCTATGATCACTAGTTTGACTCCAACCAGAGCTGAAGTCAACGATGTTGCAAACTCTGTAATGGATGGAGCAGATGCAGTAATGCTTTCCGGGGAAACATCTGTAGGAAGTTACCCTGTTCAGGTAATAGAACGAATGTCCAGTATAATAAAAAAGGTTGAAAACTCATCATTAATTCATGTCCCACAATTACCACCTCAAATCCGCACAAACAGGTACATTACAAAATCTGTTTGTTACCATGCAGCATTAATGGCCAATGAAATAAATGCCCAGGCCATTTCTACTTTAACTAATAGTGGATACACAGCGTTTCAGATTTCTGCATGGAGACCAGACGCACATATATTGGTTTTCTCATCAAATCGAAGAATATTAACCCAATTGAATTTACTTTGGGGAGTAAAGGCTTTTTACTATGATAGGTTTGTTAGTACAGATGAAACCATTGAGGATGTGAATGCATTAGCATGTAAGAAAGGGTATCTAGAAGTAGGCGATATGCTGGTAAGTCTGGCTGCAATGCCTATTCAGGAAAAAGGAATGGTAAATACAATAAGAGTTACTGAAATAACCACCTGTAGTTTTTAGAAATCAAATTTTAATTGCACACTAAAACTTTTTTGTTCTCGTTTTTTTGTTGCTTTTACGGTATTTAAATTAGATAAGGAAATACCCAATAACCGTACGGAATTGCTCAACTTTTCTTGATATAAAAGATCTTTTGCAGTTTCTAGTATCACGGTTTTATCACTAATAAAATAAGATAAGGTTTTGCTTCTGGTTTGTAAAGTGAAATCACTATACTTAATTTTTAATGTAATGGTTTTTCCAGCAACCTTACTTTTAGTCAATCGTCTTGAAACTTCTTCTGCAATGTGATCAAGTTTATCAAGCATAAATATTTCAGAAGACAAATTTTCATTGAAAGTTCTTTCAGCAGCTAAAGATTTTCGTATTCTGTTTGGTTTTACCTCACTGTTATGAAGACCTCTTACAATATAGTAATAAGATCTACCTGACTTCCCGAAGTTTTCCTTTAGATAGTCAGCAGATTTCGACTTTAAATCTTTCCCAGTAAAGATGCCTTTTTGATACATTTTTTCCGCAGTAACTTTGCCTATTCCAAAAAATTTTCTAATATCCAATTGTTCCAGAAATTCTAAAACATCTTCAGGATTCACTGTTTTCTGACCATTAGGTTTGTTGTAATCACTCGCCACTTTTGCAACAAACTTATTAACAGAAATTCCTGCGGAAGCTGTCAAACCTATTTCATTTTTAATACGATCTCTTATTTCTCTGGCAATTAGTGTTGCACTGGGATTGCCTTTTTTATTTTGTGTTACATCTAAGTAAGCTTCATCCAGAGAAAGTGGTTCAACCAGATCTGTATAGTCATGAAATATTTCTCTAATTTTTTTTGATATTTCATGATACCTGTCAAATCGAGGTTTTACAAAAATGATATCCGGACAATTACGTTTGGCTTGTAAACTACTCATAGCATTTCTAACTCCATATTTGCGGGCTTCGTAGCTTGCAGCACTTACTACACCTCGTTTTTCGCTTCCTCCAACGGCAAGAGGCTTACCTTTTAAGTCTGGGTTATCCAACTGCTCAACAGATGCATAGAATGCATCCATATCTATATGAATAATTTTTCTAATTGCGAGATTTTCAGACATCATGTAAAAATATAATATCTTTATCAATGTATATTTAAACTATGAAAAAAACCGCTATAATTATTGGAGTTACGGGTCTTACCTGAAGTCTTTTGTTAGAGCAACTTTTAGAGGATGACAGGTACCAAACCATAAAGTTATTTAGTAGGAGATCTTGTAATATCAACCATTCTAAAATTGAAGAGCATATTGTAAACGTCTTAGCATTGGATAAACATAAAGATCTGTTCAACGCAGATGAGGTTTTTTGCTGTATAGGGACAACTCAATCAAAAACACCAGACAAAGAATTATATCTTAAAATAGATTATGGTGTTCCTGTTATGGCAGCTAAACTATGTATTGCTAATGACATTGGCACTTTATTAGTAGTTTCGGCATTAGGAGCTAACAAGAATAGCAAAATATTCTATAACAGAACTAAAGGAAGGATGGAAGAAGCGGTTCTGAATGAAAAAATTAAAAATATATACATATTTCAGCCATCTTTAATCAGTGGAATCAGAACTGAAAAAAGAACAGAAGAAATAATTGCTAAAATTGTTATGAAGGTTGTTAATCCGCTTTTAGTTGGTAGTTTAAAAAAGTATCGTTCCATTCATCCAAAGACCATTGTAAAAACGATGCTTTGGTTGGCTAATAATGAATATCAATCAGGCAGAATAACTTCCAATAAAATTCAAGAAATTGCTGATAGCATTTGATTGTAATTAAGCAATAGTTACTAAATAAAAAAGCGCAATCCAACAATGGATTGCGCTTTTAGTTGATTTAATTATAAATCTATTTATTCAACGATCACTTTTTTATCAAGCGTCTGATTGCTGTCATTAGTAACACTAATAATGTAAACTCCAGAACTAATGTCAGAGATGTTTAATCCATAATCTAAAGTTTGAGAACTGACATTATTGAACGATCTAATATTTTGCCCAAGCATGTTAGTAATATTTAATTGCTTAGCCTGCGATGGTAGTCCTTTTACATACAATTTATGCTCATTGTTATTTATAAATATTAATGTATTATCAGTATTAAAATCGTTTGTGTCTAAAGTTGTTGAATTAAAAACAATATCAAATCGATCTGTATCTTCACCACTAAATTCACTAGTGAAATTGTAAGCTCCTGTTCTAAGATCGAACTCTGTATTTGTCAGATTGTCCTTGATAAATATAGGTTGATCTTCAGGAATATTTTCAATTTCTAAAATTTTAAGAGAGTAATTGTATGTTCCTGTACTGTTAAACACCAGATCAACTATTTTATCTTCAGCAATTGGACCGTAAGATTGAATAATCATTTTTTCTCCATTAAGGAGGCTACTTAAATCGTCATCTTCAGGGTCGATAGTTCTGGAATCATACCCATAATCATAGTCATCTGTAGTGCTATCACTAAAACCAAGAACAAAACTACGTTTATTTCCATTAGATACTTCTAATTCTAATCGAATCATTCCCATTGTATTTTCTTCTGCAGCAGAGGATTGATTTTCTGTATTAGAATTTCTAAAGAAAACAGGACCATCTGTTTCTGTCTCTTTTTTAAAGAGGCGTTGACTGTTATTGAATTTAATATTACCATTTTCAACAACTTCTACAAAGAAACCTTGACCTACAGGGATATAACGAGATGGTTTTTTGGCAAGAAGATCTGCTTCTGGATTAGGATTAGGATCATTCCATTGGTATGCTTTCTCTTCTCCAGCTAAATTAATAGTTCCATAACCGCCTTGATAATCAAGTAAATTATGCGAATCTCCAGACCACTGTTCCCAAAGGTATATGGTTCCACCTATTACACCATCTGTTTCAATCGGATTATTTTCTTCTATAAACTTTTGGGCATCAATTGGGGAAGGATATGGATTTCCTACCAAAGAAGTTGTAAAATTAGCCGGAATACTTTCCTCAGGGTCAGGTGTTTCACCAAAATCAAAATTATCATTGTCTTCAGCCCATACTGTGATTGTCCCATTATTAGGTTTACCAACAAACGTATATTGAAATTCTGTTTCTTCAAATTCAGGGGATTTGATTCCCTTTTGAGTATATCCAACACCAGGTTGTATCGCATCGTCTGGTGTAATCTGATCCCAGTCATAATAAGTTTGACCACTTTGGAACGTATATAGCCATCTTGTGCTGATTAGATCAATTGCCTGAAAATCAGGAGTAAATGTAAACCCACTAATGCCGCCACTATCTTTTAAGTTCTTTAATTTATAGCTTGCTACATCATCATTTCCGGCAACAGGAGAACTCCAGTAGTTATACCAATAATAATTAGAATTCCCTTCTTGTCTTCGTAGCAATTTTCCAGTTGGACCTGTAACCAACTCGCTATTTTCAGTTTGAACTAACTGAGAATCACCTGCAAGATCTAAAGTTCCATTAAGTTCTAAATACCAACCATTGTTAACTTCCTGATCTCCGGATACTGTAATAGCTCCGAAAATTTGCTCAACCTCATCATAATCTATAATTAAACCATATGATTTAATACTAGAGTCATAGTTAACATTGTGTTTTATATTGAAAATAGCCCAATCTTTAACAGTAGTTGGATCTTGAATATCCCAGACATCACCATTTTTCCAAATATTTGTATTACTCCAATCACCATCAGCTTTTGTTTCATAAGGAATTGGAGAAGTTTGCTCCTGAATGGAATTTATGTTGTATAAGACAGCATCTCTGTTATCATAGCCAGACGCATCTAATGTTATACCTCCAGTAATAACATTCATATTATAATAGGCTTGTAGGTTTGACCATAGAACGCTAGTTCCTAAAGTAAAGTCTTCAATATTTCTTGGCACTACAACTCCTTTAACCAAATTACCATTGGTATTTTCTTCAATTTCCTGGAAAACCATTTGCTTAATTTGGTCATCTGTTAACACCGCATCAAATACACGCACTTCATCTATTGATCCCTTAAAGAATTCTGTTTCTGTTTGAGAATTTTTACCAATAGTAAACTTATCACCAGGGATGTTCAATGCGCCAGAAAGTGTAACACTGGATTCTCTTGCACCATTCACGTAAATTACTAATCCTGTTGCTTGATCATATACTGCTGACACATGAACCCATTTATTGAGGTCAAAAGTTGTTGATAATGGATAAGATGTTCCATTAACTCTAACCACTAGAATTCCTGAACTATTTACATATAAATTAAAATTCTCTTGACCTGCAACATAACCATCTGAATTAAATACATTACCATCTTCATCCTTTAACTTGATCCATGCCATAATTGTAGCACTGCCTCCTCCATTTAGAATATTAGCACTGTCCAAATAATCATCAATTCCATCAAAATCTATAGTCGCAGCACCAAATGAGACGGCATCGCGATAATCGAGATCGCCATTAACATCAAATATATCGCCATCAGAATCTGGTAAAATTGAATCTTTTGGATCATCTATATCGTCATTAACATCTAAAGGGTCTAATTCAATAGTAGGGTCAGTACCTCCTTCAAAAGCATCATCCAAACCATCTCCATCAGAATCGACACCAGAAGCAATATTAGCCATACCATTTTCTTGAATATCAGGAACACCATCGTTGTCTGAATCAGGATCCATGAAGTCTGGAATATTGTCTCCATCAGTATCAACAATATCAATTCCATCGGGATAAGCAGTATCTAATCCTGTCTCATAATTAATCTCATCATTAGGCGGTGTGTAACCTAATGTAGTTTGAGCTTCTACATTATCAGGTATACCATCTCCATCTGCATCCAAATCCAACTCATTATTTATTCCATCACCATCAGTATCTACACCAGATAGTATTGTTAAAATAGGCGCTTTATATTCAAAAATATCACATTGCGTAAAGGACATGGCATATAAACGCTGTCTAGGTAGGTCTGTTGATTTTTTTAGCTGCATTCTTATTCTGAATTTATTAGCTAAAAACTGAAAATAGGAACGTAAAATGGTGTTTGTAGAAAAACCTGCGTATGTTTCGGTTCCAGCCGTAATTCCTGCACCATCAAAATATTCATCTTGAGTTAATGAAGTTGGATTATCCAATCCATATGCTGAAGGATTATAATATCTTACAGATTCCTGATAGGCTTCCGTTCCGTCACAATCCCAGGTTGTACCGCCAATTCTTTGAATTTCAGCCAAATCATCTAGACCACCTCCATCGCTAACTAAGCTAAATTCATAAGTTACCCCTGGAGTTCCTGATCCAGTAAAATTTAAACGTGATTGTAAAAATTCAGGAGTATCCTGTTCATCAACATCAATATCATCAATTGTACAATTCGTTAATTCAACTATGTGCAAAAGGACATCTATTTCTTCTGAAGCATTTTTAAATCTGTAAACCGCGCCTTCAGTTCCTTCTGCACCCGAACTTACTGAACTATCATAAAACCCATTCAAAAAGTTTAAAGAAGGAACCTCACAATTAAACTGGTTTAATTCCAAACCTTCTGCAGTGTCCAGGATCCCATCATTATCATCATCTATATCTATTAGGTCAATAAGGCCATCCAAATCAGTATCATCGAATTGACATTGATCTCCACCAACAACAAAATCTATTTGATACCCGGAAGTAGAAGCACTATCCCCCGCATCATCTATAACATCGGTTCCAGGTGAAATGTCCGATTGACCTACATTAACGACAACTGAAGAACTACTGCCTCCCCATGCGTTACCATCAAAACTGAAAAGTTTTATATAATAATCGGGCAAATTGTCTTTAGTGGTTGATAAACAACCAAGATCATAAGTTGCTGAAAATACAGAGGATCCCGAATCTGTATAACAATCTTGAGGACCATTATTATTACAAATAGTTAAGATCAGAAAGTTTGCTTGGTCGTAAACTTCGACCTTGTTTTCGTAAGCCGTTGTAGGCCAATTTACGGTAATTTTTACTCTATTAGTTTGAGCAAAAATAACACTGCTTGATATTAAAGCGATTAATAGCAGCAGTAATTTTGAGTAGTTTTTTTTCATAGTACCAGGACATTGTTGGAAAAAAAAGCAGAATTATATCTGCTTGTTTTTCCTGTTATTAAATCATTTCTTCAATTAATAGCACACCTAAAGTACTTTAAAACCAGTAACTTAATTAATTTATTCGATTAATTAGGAGCTATTTTCGTTGAAATACTCTGTAAATACTAAAAGACCGATAAAAGGGGAGTAGTTTATTTAGGGATAAATTCACTAAAAAAATAAAATATTGAACATTGAAAATACCTTGTTATTAAGCTATTTAGAAAAAGAATACTCTCTTTCGACCTTACAAATTCTAACATGGTATTGGCTGTACCATTTCTGTTTACCTTTTTTTTGAGCAGTCTCATGTTGTAAATTGCCTTTCCAGTTCTTAATTGCCTCTAAACTATCCCAGTAGCTAACAGTAATGCCAATCTCATTTCTGGCACTATCCATACCTAAATATCCCTTTTGTTGTTTTGCCAGTGACTCCATTTCTTTTGACATGGCTTCATAGCCTTTTGTGACATCTGTCATTTTAGACGTAAATATGACGGCATAATATTCTGATTTTGAATCCATGTTAATCTTTATATATAGCGATTTTTAATTCTCCTTTGTCGCTCATACTGGCACGATACATTCCTGCTGTATTGAATTCCATTGTAACATTACCATTTTTATCAACTGCAACTATTCCACCATCTCCGCCAAGATCACCAACTTTTTTATGAATAACTTCGTGAGCAGCGTCTTTTAAGCTCATTCCTTTATATTCCATCAATGCCGAAATATCATGAGCAACCATTGCCCTGATAAAGAATTCTCCCCAACCAGTGCTTGATACGGCACAAGTTGCATTATTAGCGTAGGTGCCAGCTCCAATTATTGGGGCATCACCAATTCGACCCCAACGCTTATTGGTCATACCGCCAGTTGAAGTTCCTGCAGCTAAATTCCCTTTTTTATCAAGTGCAACACAACCAACTGTCCCGAATTTAAAATCTTTAATTTGAGGGTCATAAAATGCAGATTTATTTTCATGTTCGGGCTCTTTTTTTTCTCTTTTCTTAGCACGTATTAAGGATTTCATTCTGTTTTCTGTGTGGAAATATTTTAAATCAACAATTTCTAATCCTTGCTCCTCTGCAAATTTTTCAGCGCCCTTGCCAGACATCATGACGTGAGGTGATTTATCCATAATAGCTCTTGCCAGATCTATTGGGTTTTTGACATTAGTAGTGCCTGCAGAAGCACCTGCATTTAGCGTTTGTCCATCCATAATTGATGCATCTAATTCATTGGTTCCTGCATTAGTAAAAACCGCTCCTTTTCCAGCATTAAACAACGGTGAATCCTCCAAAACATTAATAGTTTTTGTCACAGCATCAAGACTGGTGCCTCCATTTTTAAGAACTTCATAGCCAACTCTGATGGCTTCTTCAAGTTTGTCTTTGTATTTGGCTTCTTTTTCTGCAGACATGTTTTTTCTCAGGATTGTTCCTGCTCCGCCATGGATTGCTATAGAAAATAGAGGATTAGTCTTTTCTGAAGTTGGTGGAGGAGGAGGTGATTGAATTTTGCTCTCACGAATTTCTGAGTCAATGATCTCACCTTCTTTTTTACAGCCTATTAAAAATGTTAAACTGACAGCAAAAAATAGAATGATTTTTTTCATAATAATAATGTGGTAAATTAAGTGTTTTAAAATTAGCATATTTTAAGAATGAAGGTGTCTGTAAAAGCAACTTTTTATCAGTATCTTTGCACAATATTAAATAATTCGTAAAAAAACACATAAAATGCAAGCAGTTGCTACAGATTTCGGAATTCAAGTCGCCTTGAAAGAACTTGGAGTAAAATCGCTAAATGAAGGAACTTCAACAGGTTCTAATAACTTTTCAAATGGAGACATTATTGAATCCTATTCACCAGTTGATGGGCAATTAATTGGAAAGGTAAAAACAACCACTCAAGACGATTATATGAAAGTGATGGAAGCAGCCACAAATGCCTTTAATTACTGGAGAACAATGCCTGCGCCACAACGAGGGGAAATTGTGCGACAGTTTGGAGAAAAATTACGAGAGAAAAAGGAAGCCCTTGGTAAATTGGTTTCATATGAAATGGGTAAAAGCTATCAGGAAGGGTTAGGCGAGGTTCAGGAAATGATTGATATCTGTGATTTTGCTGTAGGATTATCTCGCCAGCTTCATGGATTAACCATGCATAGTGAGCGTCCGGGACATAGGATGTATGAGCAGTATCATCCGCTAGGAGTGGTTGGTATTATTTCTGCATTTAACTTTCCTGTAGCAGTCTGGTCATGGAACACAGCCTTAGCATGGATTTGTGGTGATGTTTGTGTTTGGAAACCGAGTGAAAAAGCTCCATTGTGCGGCATTGCTTGTCAGAATATAGCAGCAGAGGTATTTGCTGATAACAATTTACCTGAAGGTATTTCGTGCTTAATAAATGGCGATTATATAGTTGGTGAATACATGACAAAAGATGTTCGCATTCCATTGATTTCTGCCACCGGATCAACAAGAATGGGAAAAATAGTAGCACAAACAGTAGCAGGACGTTTGGGCAAATCTTTATTAGAATTAGGAGGAAACAATGCAATTATTGTAACGCCTGATGCAGATATAAAAATGACAGTTATTGGAGGAGTATTTGGAGCTGTTGGTACCGCTGGACAACGTTGTACTTCTACTCGTCGTTTAATTATTCATGAAAGTATTTATGATAAAGTAAAAACTGCAGTTGTCGATGCTTATAAGCAACTACGTATTGGAAATCCGTTAGATGAAAATAATCATGTTGGACCATTGATTGATAAAGATGCGGTTAAAATGTATGAAGCGGCTTTAGAAAAAGTTGTGGAAGAAGGTGGAAATGTAGTTGTTGAAGGAGGTGTGCTTTCAGGTGAAGGTTATGAAAGCGGCTGCTATGTAAAACCCGCAATTGTTGAGGCAGATAATTCATTTGAAATAGTACAACACGAAACATTTGCTCCGGTTTTATACTTACTAAAGTATTCAGGAGATGTGGAAAATGCTTTAGAGATTCAAAATGGAGTTGCGCAAGGATTATCATCAGCAATTATGACCAATAATTTACGTGAAGCCGAACGTTTCTTATCTGTAGCAGGCTCTGATTGTGGAATAGCAAATGTAAATATTGGAACATCTGGAGCTGAAATTGGCGGTGCATTTGGTGGTGAAAAAGAAACTGGTGGCGGTCGTGAATCTGGATCTGATGCCTGGAAAATATATATGCGCAGA
>JABDOZ010000031.1 GCA_013043005.1 Flavobacteriaceae bacterium
TACATTAAAAAAACCGTGGTTTAACTTTTAAGTTAACTAAAGTTTTTTATTATCAAACCTATTTCATATCTCAAATATTTCAAAATCCTTGTGTTCTAACTTCTAATGATCTTTATCATTTTTTAAATAATAAGTTATCCTTAACTTATTGGTTGAAATTAAATTATAGCCATGAAAAGACAGCAAAAATTACATAGAGAGTTAAAATTTAATAAATTAATGGTCTTTACTGTTTTAATGATAATACTTATAATCTTGACCTATTATCTATTATCATACTTCATGTAGTAAGCCATATAATTTTTATTTTATTATTTCTTTATAAGAGATATTGAAAAGTCATCCATATTTTAACTAGTCTTACTTTTAATAGTTATTATATAACTCAAGTGACAATTATTTAGTCTAATTCAAAAACAGAATCAAAGTTTCCAATTTTAGCTATAACAAATTTTGCCTGAAATGTTAAATATTTGTTAATATATTACTATGTTATACATAGTACTGTAACTTTTTTCCTCATGCCTCGTCTATATGATAGAAACAATTTTAAAATTGAATATAAAACAACCATTATTAACCAAAAAATTAGAAATTATGACAACTTTTAATAACAACGAATTACGAAACGAGCATTTTCCAAGAACATTTAACAAAACAAAAAGATATTCATGGAACAACACAAGAAGATACAAATAAGTAATCTTTTTAAAACTAGATCATTAATCAATTAAAATCAAAAATCATGAGAACTATAAATAACGAACATTTTCCAAGAACATTTCATAGAACTAAAACTCACGCTTGGAATACCTCAAGACGATATAAATAAAAATATTTATTGAAATATACCATAGCCTTTTAAAATTATAATCTTTTGGTTGGTTTTGATTGGTTTTGGTGCCAAAACATAAAAGGGAGTAATTCTTAATTGAATTACTCCCCTTCTTTGTTCAAACTTTTTTTGAAAATTATTTCATATCGATAAGTTATGTCACATACTATGAAATTCAATTAAATTAGCCTCATAGAACTGCTCTCCTAATTTTGTCAATAGATTCCTTATAATATTATTGTCGCCATCTATTGCCAAAGCAGAATACCCAATATCATTCAGTTTGCCTAATCTTAGATCTATAATATTGATATGCTCTGATGCCAATGCAGATAGAAGTATTAAAAGTACACCAGGCGCATTATGATGCTTGGTCAGAATCACTTTATCGTGTAGTGCTAAATTTAGTTTTACACCATCCATTTCAAGTAAATAAACACCTTCTTCGTAATAATTTGGAAGTATAGCATTTTCTTTATAGGTCAACTTTTTAAAAATACCATCATCTGTACCATTAATAAAATCAATGGCATTTTTGATGTTACCGTTATCATTTTCAATAGAAATAAATGCTATTGCCGTACCATCATTTTTCGACTTCAATCGTGCTGTCTCAACATTTATACCTTCTGATGCCAGGGTGTTAAAGAGCGATGAAATAACTCCTGGTTTGTCTAGATGCTCAGAGAACAAGCCGCTCACCTTTTTATTGGTCATCTTTGGTATTTCATTAGTAACTGTAATGGATTTACCCCATTTTCTGATTCTAATGGCGTTATAATCACCCATACCAGTTGAATTCTTGTAAATATCAACAAACTCTAAAAAAGAGCCTCCAAAAGAAAAATCAGGAATTATTCTTTTATGTTCAGCATCTAATCTTTGATTTAGCAGTTCAATTCCCTTATTTAAAATGGTATATTTTACTTTTAATTCATGATCGTCATAAATAGTGCGATTCTCTGGAATTAATTTTGAATAACTTACATAGCTCTCATAACCTGCCTCATGAATATATTCTAAACTTTCGCTGTAATTTAACCCATAATACCGCACATGGTGCGTATCAGTGCCAACACAAACAGGAATTTGTAGTTCATTGGCTCTTCTTAGAATACTCTGATTCGGATACACACCAACTCCTTTAAATTTGCCTGCCATATTTACATCCAATGACAGGTTTCTATCGGCTATTAGTTCTAAAAGGGTTCTAAATTTATTTGCTAAAGGATGTGAACTGGTTTCAAAATTCAACAAGGGTTCAGGAATATCAACATTTAGCTTGGGCAGATCAATATGACCAATAATTTGTATCATATCACCAAAGCATTCAATCATTTGGATCATTTCATTAAAATAACCATCCCAATAGGCTTCCAGACTCCCTCTAATTTTTAATAATTCAAGAGCTTCTTCTTTGGACCCATCATATGGTATCCCTTCAGGTGCAAAATGAACCGATCCAATTACATAATCTGCATCTTCGGCCTGAAATATCTTTGATCTGCTCCATTGTAATCCGAGATCTGGTCCCATCCATTCCAGTTCCACACCATATTTTATATTGATCTTTCCTTCATATTTTTTTCGAAGATTAGCTATTCTCTTCGGATAATTTATATAGGACCTGTTTCCTCTTATAAACTTTACATTTGTATCTTTTTCGGCAGAATAACGAAAGTTTGTTAATCGGGGTGAATGAATGATAAAGGTAAGACTAGGGTTATTTGATTCTATTGCTCTATCCACAATATCTTCTAACCTATCAATACCGTGCTTTACATGATCCTGCTCAGTACCAGCATGAATACCGTGTGTCTCCCAAATAAAGTCATTGAGTTTTCTCATCAATCAAGTTCCTTTTAAAATTCAAATTTAACCATTGAAATAGAATAATGGGAAAAAAATTAATTGTTTTCAATATTTTTTACTATATCGATAAAATGAAGTAGAAAATCAATGCAAATATATGGCTAGCTTCAAAAGAAGCCTACCTTCAACTAGGATTTTTAGCTGTTAATAGAATCTTTTGTAAATAATATAGATTTATTGGTCATTGGTAGAGTTTTTTGGGCAGTATAATAAGGTTTTTAGATATTTGTTATGCTATTAATCACATAAAAATGAATTTAAGTTAATCCTTACTTTACGTTTTGAACCCCTCCCAGATCTTCCTAAAGTGAATTGATAGTATTTTATTTAATTATTAATCTTAAAATACTAATATCATGACTGCTCTAAAACTTTACGAAAAAATTATTGCTGGTATATTAATTTCTATCGTGTTCACATTATTTATTATGATGTTCTATAATATAATTTTTAATTTTTAATAAATAATCAACTAGAATCCATAATGAATTTATTGCTTGGTGGCAATAATCTCTAATGTAATACGAACTTTATTACCTATAAGACCATTCATAGAACCAAAGACCAGATTGAAATCTTTTCTTTTGATTTCTGTCTCTGCCATTAATTTAACTTGATCTAAAGTTTTATCATAGGTAAGATCATATGGAAATGTCAGTGTATTTTCCCCTTCCTTTATCCTAAGAAGACCTTTTAAATTTCTATTATTATCCTTTACAAAAAATTCGTCTGCCTGAAATTTGATGTACGGATAATTATCAATATCAAAGTATGCCTCATTCTTAATTATATCATCCCTTTCCTGACTATTAGTATTAACACTTTCTACTAAAACACGGCAGTTTACCGCTAGTAGTTCTTCATCACGAAAGATAAATTGCCCGGAATATTGTGAAAAAATTCCGTTAACTTTGAGAGCTCCCATATGAGATATTTTAAAACTAACTTTTGATTGATTGGAATCTATTCCATAAACGCCAGTTTGAGCAATTGTAAGCCAATTGCTGAAAATTAAAATACCAAGGACTAATGCTTTAAACCAAATGTTATTCTGCAATGGCTAAAATATTTAAAGTTATATCCACCTCATCAGCAACCAATTTAATTCCATTAGGCAAAGCTCGCTTTAATTCAATACCGTAATCCTGCCTATTAATAGTTGTTTGTGCGTTAAACGCTATTGATTGTTTTTGAGAAGCCAGATCCATGAGAGGACCTTTAATAGTAAACGGTAGTTGTATCTCATTGGTGACGCCTCGAATGGTTAGGTCTCCAATTAAAAAATTACTAGTATCCTTGATGAGCACACTTTTTGATTCAAATGTGATGTTAGGATGATTTGCTACATCCAAAAATATAACACTTTTAACAGCGTCTTCACCTACTAAATTATTGGCATCATAACTATCCACTTTTATAGTTGATTCTGCCGTTGTTTTGGAAAGATCTCCTTCGTCATATATTATAGTTCCTTCTAAATCCTTAAATCGTCCTACAACATCTATAACTCCAAATCTTTCAACTTTAATTTGGACATTGCTATGTCCAGGATCAATTTTATATTTTTGAGCCCATGTCAAATTTAAACTGTACAACGTCACAAAAACAAGTAAAATATTTAGTTTCATAATTTCTTGGATTGATTAATTACTGGATTAATTTAAAGAATTTAAATTAAGATTATGTCAATTCATAGTATAATTATCAATTATTTATCATCATTTTACTTTCTTAATTTACTTTTTAATCATCTGTTTAAACGCGTAAAGAAATTTATAAAAAAATAAATTTTGTCAGATAAAATATCGAAAAATAGCGTTATATTTGATAGGGAATAACGCTATGCATATGATTTCTGTTTTTAAAGCACTTCAAATTGTTGAATTGGCTGAATTAAAGCCAAAAACACAGAAATTAGAATTATCTGACTCATTCAATAAAATATTGGCGCAAGACATTACCTCGCCAATAAATATGCCTCCTTTCCGGCAATCTGCCATGGATGGGTATGCCTTTAAATTATCCGACTCCAAAAGCTATAAATTGGTTGCTGAATCTAAAGCCGGTGATAATAACAAAATACGATTAAAAGCAGGGCAAGCAGCACGTATTTTCACAGGAGCTTTAGTTCCCGATGAAGCAGATACTGTTGTTATTCAGGAGCATGTGAATCGATCAAATAATACAATTATCATCAATAAATTACCCAAAAGAACGGCTAATGTTCGTCCTATCGGAGAGCAAGTGCAAAAAGGTGAAATTGTTCTTAAGAAAGGTCAGCAATTAAATGCTGCTGCTATCGGATTTTTGGCAGGAATTGGCATCCCTGAAGTTTTAGTTCACAAGACTCCAAGGGTCGCTATCATTGTTACAGGAAATGAATTACAGCAAGCTGGAAAAGATCTGGAAGCGGGCAAGATCTACGAGAGTAATTCTATTATGTTAAGCTCGGCCCTTAAAACTACAGGGATTACCAACATTTTAACCTTAAGAACTAAAGATACATTTGATGCCACTAAATCTGTAATATCTGAAGCTTTAGAAAATTCAGATGTTGTTCTTGTATCTGGAGGTATCTCTGTTGGTGACTATGATTTTGTGCAAGAAGCGTTGAAAGATAACGGAGTCAATGAACTTTTCTATAAAGTCAATCAAAAACCAGGAAAACCACTCTGGTTTGGAAGGAAAAATGATCAATTTGTTTTTGGCTTACCTGGTAATCCTGCCTCTGCCCTATCTTGTTTTTACATCTATGTCACACCTCTGTTAAATAAAATGAATGGAGCAAAAGACATTCATTTAAAAAGAATAAAAGCCAAATCTCTAACTGATTATAAAAATACAACAGGTAAAACCTTGTTCTTGAAAGGAATGTTAAATGAGAATATGGTCGAAATCTTGTATGGTCAACAATCTTCTATGTTACATTCATTTGCAAAGAGTAATGTTTTAGTAAGAATACCAAATGAGATGGAATTGTTGAACAAGAACGATGATGTAGAATGTATATCGCTTAATATATAATAACATGGAAATAAAGAGTAGAATCTGGATAGAAAAAGATGGTGTTCCTTTTTTGGGTTATGGGCGAATCAAACTTTTGAAAATGATCGATAATAAACTGTCCATCAACTCTGCCGCCAAGGAATTAAAAATGTCTTATAGGAAAGCATGGAAACTTCTTAATGAAATGAATTTAATGACGGAAAAACCAATAGTTATTAAAAATATAGGTGGTAAAGATGGTGGCGGGACAGTACTGACAGAATATGGAAAACAACTGATTCAGGATTTTGAGACTATCAATTCGAATTGCATGGATTATTTAGAAAAGGAATTTGAAAAATTAGCTTTATGAATGTATTAAGCACAGAATCCCTCCTATTATTTTCTGGAATACTAATTCTTATTGCATTTCTGTATTCCAGTGTCGGTCATGGCGGCGCAAGTGGCTATCTGGCACTCATGGCATTATTTTCGTTTCCCATTTCCTTCATGAAGCCAACTGCTTTACTACTTAATATTTTTGTGGCGGCAGTTGCGTTTTGGTACTTTAAAAAAAACAAGCATTTCAAGTGGAAATTGTTTTATCCTTTTGCAATAACGTCTATTCCAGCTGCCTTTATTGGTGGTTATCTTACTATTAATACGACTTTATATAAACAAATTTTAGCTGTCTTTCTTTTGGTTGCTATCCTCAGAATGCTAGGTGTTTTAGGTGGAGAAATGAATAGGAAAAGAAAACTGAACCTTCCTTTGGCTTTGGCTATTGGATTAAGCATTGGATTGTTTTCAGGATTGATAGGCATTGGTGGAGGTATTATTTTAAGCCCAGTGATTATATTATTGGCCTGGGGAAATATGAAAGACGCTGCAGCCGTTTCCGCTCTATTTATTTTGGTTAACTCCTTTGCAGGAATAACAGGATTTTTGATAAAAAACAATAGCATCCCGTTAGATTCTTTTTTACTAGTACCAATAGCACTGATAGGTGGAACTTTGGGAGCCATTTATGGGAGTAAAAAGTTCACCAATCAAACACTCACCTATATGTTATCCTTTGTACTTTTAGTGGCGTCTATTAAACTTTTTATTATCTGAATGAATGTGAGTACCAACATATCAGCTTATATTCTTTGTGGTGGGAAAAGTTCCAGAATGCAAACTGAAAAAGGCTTGGTTACTTACTTGAATAAGCCGTTCATTCAATTGGTAATTGAAGCTATTTTACCTATAACAAGTAATATTTTTCTTGTTACAGATAATCAATATTATTCGTCTTTTGGTTTTCCACTTATTCCTGATGTTTATAAAGAAAAAGGTCCCGTTGGCGGAATTTATTCGGCTTTAAATCATTCAGATAGTGACTATAATTTGTTGTTAAGTTGTGATATTCCCAATATTACCAGCTCTGTAATCGACAATTATTTGATCAATAATTTATCAAGTGATACAGATGTATCTCTTTTATCTGATGATTCAGACAGCTATCCGTTGATAGCTATTTACAATAAACGAGTAGAATCTAAATTTTTGGAAGCAATTAATTTGAATAAGTTAAAGTTGATAAGTCTTTTAGCTGAACTCAATTGCCAAAACATCAAAGTTAAAAAAGAAGATTTCAATGCACTAAAGAACATCAATACAAAAGAAGATTTAAGAAGAATCGTAAAAAGAGAAAACCAATTGAATACAAAATGAACGACATGATAACTATTAAATACTTTGGAGAAATAGCTGAAGCAATCAATTGTAAGGAGGAACAAATAGCCGCTAAATCGGATAATTTATCTGAATTGATTGAAGAATTGAATGAGAAATATAATTTAAAACGGTTTCCCATGATCATAGCTTTGAACCAAAACCGAATAGAACTAAATGATGATATAACGATCAAGAATAATGATGAATTGGCAATTTTGCCTCCTTTTGCGGGTGGATAATTATGGAACGATATAAAAGACAAATAAATCTTCCACAAGTTGGAAAAACAGGACAGGAAAAACTTCGAAATTCCAAGATCCTTGTAATTGGTGCAGGTGGTTTGGGCAATGCTGTATTGCCTTATTTATCAGCTGCCGGAATTGGTCATATAGGAATTATTGATGGTGATAAAGTTGAAGAAAATAACCTTCAGCGACAAGTTCTCTTCACTGAAAAATCTATTGGGCATTCTAAAGTAGATATGGCTTTATCAAAACTTAAATCTTTAAATTCTGAAGTAGATATCAAGATTTATGATGAATATTTTTCGGCGAAAAATGCCATAGGAATTGCTGACAATTACGATATAATTATAGATGCCACAGATACTGTTTCAATTAGGTATTTGATCAATGATGTCTGTGTTCTGGCTAATAAACCCTTTGTTTACGGTTCTGTTTACAGGTTTGAAGGTCAGGTTTCTGTATTTAACTATAAAAATGGCCCAACTTACAGGTGCCTGTTCAAAAAGAAACTTACAAATGTGATCAACTGCGAAGATGCTGGAGTTTTAGGCACGACTGTTGGCATAATTGGTTTATTACAGGCCAATGAAGTCATGAAAATGATTCTTGAAACAGGAGAAATACTATCAGGTAAATTGTTATTGTATAATACACTAAACAATAAGCAAGACATTATAAAATTTAAAAGAGATGATTCTTTAGTCGTCAATCCAGAATTTTATGAATCTGAGCATTTGTCTAATGAAATTATTCATTTAACTGCCAAAGAAGCAATAAAAAACGATTCTCATTTAATGGATGTTCGAGAACTCGGTGAATTACCTGAAATTGAGTCAGAAAAAATATTAAAAATACCGTTGTCTCAATTGTCATCTAGTTTAAACCAGCTAACCAAGGATAGACCATATGCCATTTTTTGCCAACATGGTATTAGAAGTTTGACAGCTACAAAACTGCTGAAAAATAATGGATTTATTAAAGTAAAGAATATACAAGATGGTGCATTGGTAATTAAAAAAATATTAGAAAATGAAAAAGAAAAAAGTATTTATTAAAGGAGCCATTTCTCCGGAATTCATTTCAGAATCAATCGCAAAGCACCAATCTAAACATAGTATAGGAGCTCATAATATATTTTTAGGTCAGGTTCGGGCTGATGAAATAAGTGATCGGACTGTTGAGGCAATAGAATATTCTTGTTATGAAGAACTAGCTGACAAAAAGTTATTTGAAATACGTGAAAGCACATTTGAAAAATTTGATTTGACGTGCATGCATATTTACCATAGTCTTGGTTTAGTGAAGGCCGGTGAAATCTGCTTTTTTGTATTTGTATCATCTAAAAGACGAAAGGAAGTTTATGAAGCCACAGAATATGTTGTAAATAGAGTTAAGGAAGATGTGCCTATTTTCGGAAAGGAGATATTCAAAGACCAGTCTCATCAATGGAAAGTAAACAGCTAAAAGAAAAAAAGATGGTGGATATTACAAATAAAATTAACACGTTAAGAATTGCCGTTGCCAAGGCAACCGTAAAGGTAAGTAAGCAAGAAACAATTGATGCCATTAAGAACAATCAGGTTCCAAAGGGAAATGTTTATGAAATAGCAAGGGCAGCCGGATTATTGGCGGTAAAGAATACTCAAAATATCATTCCGGACTGTCATCCTTTACCAATTGAATTTACCTCAATAGATTATGAAATAGATGGATTAAATATCCACATTCTATTCACAGTTAAAACTATTTACAAAACAGGTGTTGAAGTTGAAGCCATGCATGGCGCATCGGTGGTCGCCTTGACAATGTATGATATGCTGAAACCCATTGACAAACAAATTGAAATCCGGACTATAAAATTGAATAAGAAAAGTGGTGGAAAAAGCAGTTTTAAATTAAAACATCGCTCAAAATTAAAAGCAACAGTAATTGTTTGCTCTGATACTATTTCGCAAGGAAAAAAAGAAGATAAGGCTGGAAAAACAATCATAAAGAAACTGGAAGAAAGTGAAGTAGAAATAGCAAATTATGAGATAATTCCAGATGAGATTGAGATGATCAGACTAAAAACAATTGAATATTCAGAAAACAACAATCTTTTAATTTTTACTGGCGGAACTGGATTATCGTTTAGAGATGTCACCCCAGAAGCGTTAGAACCTATTCTTGAAAGAAGAATTCCTGGAATAGAAGAAGCTATTAGAAGCTATGGCCAGAACAGAATGCCTTACTCGATGCTATCCAGAAGTATAGCAGGAACTTTAGGAGATTGTTTGGTGCTCGCTTTGCCTGGTTCTACCAATGGTGCAAAAGAATCAATGGACGCAGTATTTCCTTATCTACTGCATATATTTAAAATTTTAAAAGGTCAACAACACGATATAAATGTCTGAACTAAAACAAATATTAACCGATTCTTTAGGAAGAAAGCATAGCTATTTACGAATCTCATTAACTGAGAAATGTAACTTGCGTTGCACCTATTGTATGCCTGCAGAAGGTGTTTCATTATCGCCAAGAAGTGATATCATGAATACAGATGAGATTTATGAAATCGCTAAAGTGTTCGTTAAACATGGTGTAGATAAAATACGATTGACAGGTGGTGAACCTCTAATTCGAAAGGATTTTGAGGAAGTAATTAAACAACTTTCGAGACTAAATGTAAAACTATCGATTACAACCAACGCCATTTTAGTAGACCGTTATATTGAAGTTTTTAAGAAATATGGGCTGAATGATATTAATGTTAGCTTGGATACTTTAAAAGAAGATAAGTTTAAATTTATTACCAGAAGAGATCAGTTCAAAAAGGCTTTTGAAAACATTCTACTATTGATCGATGAAGGTTTTAATGTGAAAGTAAATATCGTTCTCATTAAGGGATTCAATGATGATGAAATAAAGGATTTTATTGAATTGACAAAGAATTTGTCAGTTTCTATACGATTTATCGAGTTTATGCCTTTTGATGGCAACGCATGGGACAAAGAAAAACTAGTGACCCAAAATGAGATATTATCACAAGTCAAAGATATTTTCGGGAATTCAAGCATTATAAAACTTGAAAATGAATCAAATTTCATTGCCAGGAGATTTAAAATTAAAAACTATAAAGGTGAATTTGGAATCATAAGCACTGTAAGTAATCCGTTTTGTGATAGTTGCAATAGAATTCGTCTGACTGCCAATGGAAAAATTAAGAATTGCTTATTTTCTTCTAAGGAAATGAATCTATTGAAATTGCTTAGAAATGGTGAATCTCTGGAAGATAGTATTTTAATAGCGATGCATAAAAAGAAAGCAATTCGAGCTGGAATGAGTAGTTTTGAAAAATTCAGTAATCCGAAAAAGCACTCCAAAAACAGGAGCATGATAACAATTGGTGGTTAAATTACTTGACCAACTCCAAACCTTGTTTTTGCCAATTCAACACACCTCCTTTTAAATCGAGAACCTCATCAAAGCCTGCTTTTATGAATTCAGTAGTTCCCATACCACTTCTTCTACCCGATCGACAATAAATTACAAGTGTTTTGGTAGTATCCAATTTTTGAACCGCTTCTGAAAAATCAGATGATTTAAAATCCACGTTGACGGCATTTTCAATATGACCGGATTTGAATTCTTGCGGTGTCCTGACATCAATTAAAAGCACATCATTTGAAGCTAAGAATTCTTTCATTTCTTTTGGTTCCAGTAAAGTAGATTGTTGAGCTGAAGTCTGTTTGCAATTCAACAAGCTAAAACCTATGATAACAAATAATACTATTGATAATTTTTTCAAATTCTAGTTTTTAGTAATCAACTTCACCTCGCCATTCCATAATGCCACCAAGTAGGTTATAAGCATTTTGAATTCCCATTTGATTCATTACAGAACAGGCTTGACCACTTCTTGCACCTGATCTGCAATAGACATAAAAGTTTTTGGCTTTATCTAATTCATCAAGCAGATAAATAAATCCTTGGCCTTTGAAAATATCTATATTAATGGAATTTGGAATTTTACCACTGCTATATTCTTGCGGCGTACGAACATCCAATATCAAGGCATTCTCATCCTCCATGAGTTTCTCAGTCCATTGCTGCTGCGTTAAATTTGACATTTCTTAAATTTTTTTTGGCAAAATTAACTAATCAAATATTAATTTGTGCAACAATTGTTACAACTTTCAAGCCTATACTTTTATTGAACAACCAATAGCTCTAGTCTCTTTTTCTCTTACTTCTTTACCAGCCATTAAAGCATCTACCGCTTCCTCCACATATTTTCTGGAAACGGCTGATGCGTCTTTGTAATTATCGTCTATAGCGCCAATATATTGAACCATATTCCCTCTTTTTGTTTTTTCGACAACATACATATGAGGTGTTTTAGTAGCACCAAATTTTGGATATACAGATTGATCAGCATCAATTAAATATGGGAAAGTAAATCCTTTTACTTTGGCTCTTTTTTGCATTTCTTCAAAACTATCTCCCGGTTTTACTTTCGTGTTGTTGGGCATGATAGCAATAACAGGATAACCTTGAGATGCATATTTTTTATCAAGAGCTATAATTCTGTCCTCATACATTTTGGCATATGGACATGTATTACATGTAAATGTTATAATAAATCCCTTGGCATCTTTATAATCTGATAAGGAAACCATATTACCGTCAATATTCTTTAATTCAAAATCTTCGATAATATCTCCAATTTTATAACCCGGATTAGTTATAGTAAAATTCGAGACTGAACTTAATACGGTCACCACTATTAATGTTACAATTTGCAATGCTTTCATAATCTAATTTTTAAATTTATCTATTTCGGTTATTAATTCATTATAAGTAAACGACTTTTCATAGAATTGCCTTTTATCTTTATTATATATTAAAGTCGCAGGTATTGCACCCGACCAATCTTCATTGATTCCTGGTATCCATGTGTTTTGATCTGTATCATCCAATGCAATGAGCCTGGATTGTAAATCCTTCTTCTTGATGAAAGGCTTTAAACTACTCTCATATTTTTTAGGGAAATCTAAGCTAACTAAAATTACTTCAACATTAGAGTTCTTTAACTCTTGATTGACTCTTTCAAAATAAGGTAACTCCTTTATACACGGAGCACACCATGTTGCCCAAAAATTTATCACATATGTTTTATCATCTTTTCTAAACAAAATATCCTTTAGCTCATCAAAATCATACACTTCTAATTCAATATCCTCCAAATTTACTTCAGTTTTGGCGTTAATAGATTC
>JABDOZ010000051.1 GCA_013043005.1 Flavobacteriaceae bacterium
AAACGAGGTAATATGACTATTTTTAATTTTATGAAAAGCGGACAGCTGGAAAAAACAATTAATTCTAGCCACATTATTCTATCCAGATCTGGGTATACCACGATTATGGATCTTGCCAAACTTGAGAAAAAAGCGTTTTTTATTCCAACACCAGGACAATACGAACAGGAATATCTGGCAAATCGTTTAGAAAAACTACGACTTGTGCCCTATTGCAATCAAGATGAATTTAAAATTGAAATGTTAGATAAGGTGCAATCGTATTATGGTCTCAATGCATTAAATTATGATCTTGATCACAAAAATCTATTTCGCCTTTTCCAGAGTGAAAGAAAACTCACTGCCAACTCCTAACTCGCTTTCTACATAAATTTTCTCGTTATGAGCCTCAATAATATGTTTTACTATTGATAAACCCAGTCCTGATCCACTTTTTTTCCTGGAACCACTTTGATCGACCCTGTAAAATCGTTCGAATAGTCTTGGTATATTTTCTTTGTAAATTCCTTCACCATTATCGGTAACCCTGACTATAACTTTATTCTTAATTAAATTTTCAATACTAATTTCTGTTGTTCCGTTAGTTTCACCATATTTAATTGAGTTGTCTATCAAATTGGTTAATACCTGCTGAATCCTATCTCTGTCCGCCACTACCTTAATCGGAGTTTTATATTCGAGGTCAAAAGTCAATGTAATTTTCTTTTTTGATGCCTTCATTTCTAAAAGTTCATATGCATTAGTTACAATTTCAACTATATCAAAAGTTTCTACATTTAGACTTAGATCTCCTGTTTCCAGTTTTGTGATCATATCCAGATCTTTAATAATAAAGGTCAGCCTTTCTACTCCTTTATTTGCCTGCCTTAAATATTTTTCCAACACCTTTTCATCATGCAATGCGCCATCCAGTAAAGTAGAAATATAGCCTTGTATAGTAAAAAGAGGCGTTTTTAATTCATGAGACACATTACCTAAAAACTCTTTTCGGTAGGTTTCTCTAACCTTTAAGGTTTCAATCTCGAGTTTTTTATCTCTGGCATATTTATCAATCTCCTGGGTTAAAGTCGCCATGTCTGTTGTGATTTGCTGGTTGCTAAAAGAAGTTGATTCAAGCAAGGTCAGATCATCATATATTTTTTTAACCCGTTTATAAATAAAATTCTCAATTCTGTATTGAATTATTGCAAAGGCAAACAGGAAACAACCGATGGCAAATGCCAGAATTATCCATATATCAAGACGATAGTAAAAAAATAAAAAAACACTCAATATGAGTGTCATGAAAATGGTAACATACAAAGAAGTGTAGGACGCAAACTTGTATGATTTCTTTACTTTAATGCTCATTTAACAACAAATTTATAACCAACACCTTTTATTGTTTTAAAAGATTTGTCTCCAATTTTCTCACGTAGTTTCCTAATGTGAACATCAATTGTCCTACCGCCTACAACGACGTCATTTCCCCATACTTTGCTCAATATATCCGCTCTTTTAAATACCTTACCTGGTTTGGACGCTAATAAAGATAATAATTCAAACTCTTTTCTTGGCAAAATTATTTCTTTACCTCTTAATGTGATTTTATATTCATCCCTGTTAATGGTCAGGTTATTTATTTTAATAACATCTTCTTGTTCGTGATCTCTATCTTTAATTCTTCTGAGTAAAGCTTTTACTTTGCTTACCAACACTTTTGGCTTAATAGGTTTAGTGATATAATCATCTGCGCCAGCATCAAAACCTGCTAATTGAGAATAGTCTTCTCCTCTTGCCGTTAGAAAAGTGATTATTGTATCATCGAGATCCGGATTTTTACGTATTTGCTCACAGGCTTCAATTCCGTCCATCTCAGGCATCATGACATCCATGATAATTAAGTGTGGTTTTTCCTGTGTTGCCGTCTTTACGGCTTCCTCACCATTTTCGGCAGTAATAACCTGATAGCCTTCTGAAGATAGATTATATCTTACTATTTCTAAAATATCAGGTTCATCATCAACTAACAAAATTTTTATTTCTCTCTTTTTCATCAATAATGTTGAGATAATTAATTGAATTTACAGTAAATATAGAATTTA
This sequence comes from Flavobacteriaceae bacterium, assembly GCA_013043005.1. Taxonomy (GTDB): domain Bacteria; phylum Bacteroidota; class Bacteroidia; order Flavobacteriales; family Flavobacteriaceae; genus Site-B1. The sequence goes on from JABDOZ010000051.1 coordinate 2,085, forward strand.
TCACAATAAGTAGATAAATTTAGAGCTTGCATCCATGTTTTGATACCAATTTACTAAGGTTGTCAAAGTGTTAAAATTACTGCATTTCATCGATAATATATGACCTTTGGTACGAAAGTTGACGTATTTTATTTATCTTTGATAAACCAAATCGCGTTTCTTATGAAGAAAAAATACATTATCCCTTTACTTTTTATCAGTTTTCTTTTTGCGGCATCTACAAGTTATGCACAGCAAAACGTGAGAACTGTAAATTCCTCAGTAACTCAGGACATTGACGGTTTGACCATTTACCCTAACCCGGTTACCAATAATAAAGTTTTTATATCCAGCACTTTAAATGA
>JABDOZ010000052.1 GCA_013043005.1 Flavobacteriaceae bacterium
AAATAGGTTCGCCCTCCTGCTCTAATTCTAATCCCTTCAACATCATTAAAACCAAATGTTGAGAATATGGGACCATAATCTAATTTTAAGTCTGTAAACTCTACATATCCTGAAGACAATATGCTTCCAAGATTATACAACTGTTTAAACTTTTTAACCGTTTTTAAAGTGTCTAACATCTTGTAGACACCCAATTCATCTTGATTTAATCCTTCTAACCTATTCTCTTCCCAAAATTCCTCATCCTGATTATAGAGGTCTGCATCGAAACTATACACCTCTTCCTCATAGAACTTTTCTTCCTTTTTTATATCAAATTCATAATTATCATAAAGTGTGGTTCTTTTTCCATAGATGCCTCTTGATTTTTCCTTTTTATTAAACGCAAAATCAGACATGAAATAATCTCGTTTTATCAGGAATACCGAATCATTCAAAACTTCAAACTCCTGCTCGATATAAATTTCCTTAACCCAGTTTATGTTGGCGCTTTTTGTGGCTTGTAAATTAATTTCTTTAACTGCATAAGTGGTATCGGCTACCCAAAAATCGCCTTTAAAGGTCAGTTCATTTTTTCTTCTGGGATAGTATATAATATTATAACACCATTTATTGCCTATATAACTGCTGTCAGCCAAAACATAATTATACGTATTGATTCCTGTTTTTGATAACGGGCTTACAAAACTTTTATCGAAGAATTTTAAATAGTTATCATAAACATTATAGTCTGAATACAGATCGTCAACAAAATCAATAATATTCTGGTTCTGTTCGAATCCCGAGTTTTTATTGCCCTTTAATTCTTCCTTTTCCTTTTTAAGCGTATTATCTCCATAAACTTTACTTACTGCCTCATTTAAGAACATGGGCAAATAGGTTTTACCCGTTACCCTGGAGGTATCGACTTCACTAAATATAAATTCCATACCTCTAAAAAGTCTACTTTTAATGAGAGCACTGTCTATAGTATTGATATCGAATTCTACTTTTTCGTATTTATCATACTGATATTGATGGAATTGATTGAGTCCGTTACTTCGTTTTCGCTCCCAAATCTTTCTCAATATATCTATAGCTGGGTTATTCTTTTTTGATTGCTTTCCAGTAATAATCACAACCTCATCTAGTGATTCGATGACTTCTTTTAAGCTTATTTTTAAGTCGTAGTTGACTTTTTTAAATAGTTCTAATTCTACTGTTTGGTAGCCAATAAATGATATGTTTAGAATATCCCAATTTTCTGATGACTCTAAATAGAATCTTCCATCTTCATTTGTTATGGTTCCAGTAGTAGAATTTTTGAAAAGCACTGAAGCAAAGGCAACAGGTTCGTTTTTATCATCAAATACATAACCGCTTACTTTTGTTTGGGCGATTGAAGAAAAGCCTCCTACTAATAACAAAAGAAAAACAAGAAGATATTTATTCATAATAAAAAACTTCATCAACAACTGTGCTAATGAAGTTCATATAACGCAGAAATCTGCTTATTATTTATACATTACTTTTTTGACAGCTTTCACAACATCGTTACTGTTTGGCAACCATTCAGCCAAAAGAACTGGAGAATATGGTGCAGGTGTGTCAGCTGTATTGATCTTTTCTATTGGAGCATCTAAATAATCAAAAGCCTGTGATTGCACCTGATATGTAATTTCTGTAGCAACATTTCCGAAGGGCCAAGCTTCTTCTAAAATGACCAGACGATTGGTTTTTTTAACAGAATTTAAAATCGCTTCATGATCCATAGGACGAACAGTTCGCAAGTCTATTATTTCACATGAAATTCCATCTTTTTCCAGCTCTTCCGCTGCTTTGTAAGCCTCTTTAATGATCTTTCCAAAAGAAACAATCGTAACATCTTTTCCTTCTCTTTTAATTTCTGCTACTCCAATTGGAATTGTATATTCTCCTTCTGGTACTTCTCCTTTATCCCCATACATTTGTTCACTTTCCATAAAAATTACTGGATCGTCATCACGAATAGCGGACTTCAATAGACCCTTCGCATCGTAAGGATTAGAAGGTACAATTACCTTTAATCCAGGTGTATTGGCAAACCAGCTTTCAAATGCTTGTGAATGGGTTGCACCTAACTGACCTGCAGAAGCCGTAGGACCTCTGAATACTATCGGACATTTGAATTGTCCACCAGACATTTGACGGATCTTTGCAGCATTATTTATAATTTGATCAATTCCAACTAAAGAAAAATTAAAAGTCATGTATTCAACTATTGGTCGATTCCCCGTCATTGTTGAACCAATAGCAATACCTGCAAATCCTAGTTCAGCGATTGGTGTATCAATAACACGTTTTTCACCAAATTCATCCAACATACCTTTAGAGGCTTTGTATGCGCCATTATACTCGGCAACTTCTTCACCCATTAAATAAATGCTTTCATCTCTTCTCATTTCTTCACTCATCGCCTCACATATAGCTTCTCTAAATTGAATTGTTTTCATTAAATTTTTTGTTTGTGAACTGCAAAAATAATAATAAAAAGACAACAATCTTGAAAAGAATTGTTTAAAATTTATTATGCATGCATAGGAAATTTAGTATAATTTATTTACCTTTGAGAATTGAAAATTCTATACATTTATTTAAGAATTGAAAAGTCGTATTTAAGTCAAAAAAAAAAGGTAAAAACTAAAAAAAATGAAAATATTAGTATGTATTAGTCATGTTCCTGATACAACATCTAAGATCAATTTCACAGATGGAGATACAAAATTTGATGCATCAGGTGTGCAATTTGTGATCAATCCGAATGATGAATTCGGGCTTACAAGGGCCATGTGGTTTAAAGAGAAACAAGGGGCGTCTGTTGATGTTGTAAATGTTGGCGGACCTGAAACCGAGCCTACTTTGCGTAAGGCCTTAGCTATTGGTGCTGATGCGGCCATTAGAGTCAATGGACCTGCAACAGATGGTTTCTCTGTAGCGAAGCAATTGGCCAAAGTTATAAATGATGGAAACTATGATTTGATCATTGCCGGAAGAGAATCCATAGATTACAACGGTGGAATGGTTCCCGGAATGGTAGCTGCTTTGACAAACTCAAATTTTGTTACTAACTGTATTGGTTTAGAAATAGAAGGAAATACTGCTACAGTATCGAGAGAAGTTGATGGTGGAAAAGAAGTTGTAACGGCAGAATTGCCTTTGGTTTTAGGAGGACAGAAAGGTTTAGTGCAAGAAAGCGATCTGAGGATCCCTAATATGAGAGGTATTATGATGGCTAGAAAAAAACCGCTTACTGTCCATGAGCCTGTAGAAACAAGTTCAGAAACAAATTCTGTTAGCTTTGAAAAACCAGCTGCAAAAGGTGCCGTTAAATTAATTGACGCAGATAATATAGATGAATTATTGGACCTCCTTCATAACGAAGCAAAGGTAATTTAGTCTTTGACTAACTTATTCCAAACTTGATTTGGGATCTTTTGAAATTAAAGGAAAAATCAATCAGTTCCTGAATCAAGTTCGGGAAAAAATTTTAAAATAAATTTATGTCAGTTTTAGTATATACAGAATCCGATCAAGGTAAATTTAAAAAAGTTGCTTTAGAGGCAGCTTCTTATGCCAAAGCAATTGCTAACGAATTAGGAACAACAACAACGGCAGTTACTATAAATGCAGATGATACATCAGAGTTAGGAAAATATGGTGTAGATAAAGTTCTAAAGGTTTCAGATCCAAAATTGGAATCTTTTAGTGCCAAGTCTTATGCCGATGTATTAAAACAAGCCGCAGAAAAAGAAGGTACTAAGGTAATTGTAGTTAGTTCTAGTATAAATAGTAAATATTTATCTCCAATTCTGGCAATTGGATTAGATGCAGGACTGGTATCGAATGTGGTTGAATTGCCGTTGAGCTCATCACCTTTTATCGTAAAACGAACAGCATTTACGAATAAAGCCTTGGAACAATGTCAAATTAATACAGATGTAAAAATTGTTGCATTATCTACAAATTCATTCGGTTTAATAGAAAATTCTGCTGCTGCAATCACCGAAGACTTTGCACCTTCAATTTTAGATTCCGGAGTTTCCGTCAAATCTGTAGATAAAGCTACTGATAAAGTGACCATTGCTGATGCAGAAATAGTGGTTTCAGCAGGAAGAGGATTAAAAGGCCCGGAAAATTGGGGAATGATTGAGGAATTAGCAGAAGTTCTAGGTGCTGCGACAGCTTGCTCAAAACCAGTTTCTGATCTTGGATGGCGACCTCATAGTGAACATGTGGGTCAAACTGGTAAACCGGTAGCCTGCAGCCTTTACATTGCTGTTGGTATTTCTGGGGCTATTCAACATTTAGCAGGAGTCAGTGCTTCAAAAGTGAAAGTTGTTGTAAACACCGATCCTGAAGCACCATTCTTTAAGGCTGCAGATTATGGTATAGTTGGTGATGCCTTTGAAGTAGTTCCAGCTTTAATTGAAAAATTAAAGGATTTTAAACTTCAAAACGCATAATTTTTTTTAAATTGTACTGATTGCAGTAGGACTAATGAGGTTGCTATTCTGCTAATTGTATATCATTATCAATACATTTTTTGATGATCTATTGGCCAATGAAATTAAAAATTAATAAAATTAGTTTTGGTAAAGTCCTATTTTAAGCAGTCTTTTGTGATGAATTTATGAGTTTAGTAAGACTAAATATAAAAGGAATCTCCTATAGCCAGACTCAAAACGGCGCTTATGCACTCATTTTAAATGAGGTTGATGGAGACAGGAAATTGCCTATTGTAATTGGCGCATTTGAAGCTCAATCTATTGCTATTGCCTTAGAGAAGGAAATAAGACCGCCGAGACCCCTTACGCACGATCTTTTTAAAAATTTTGCTGATCGATTTGATATTATTGTGAAGCAAGTCATAATCCATAAATTAGTAGATGGCGTCTTTTATTCCAGCTTAATTTGTGAACGGGATAAAATTGAGGAGATTATAGATGCGCGAACTAGTGATGCGATTGCTTTAGCATTACGCTTTCAAGCGCCGATATTTACCTATAAGAATATTTTAGATAAAGCAGGAATATATCTAAAAGTAAATCCTAGTAAAGAAGATGATGATGAAACAACTGAGGATGGAATTTTAGTTGATGAATTAATTTTAGACGAGCCTGCCTCAGATAGACCAAAAGAAAACTACTCAAATAAAAGTTTAAAGGAACTTCATAAATTACTTGAAACTGCTGTTTTAAATGAGGATTACGAAAGAGCAGCCAAAATTAGAGATGAGATCTCTAAACGATAACAAGCTTTCAGCATGAAAAAAACCATTTTAGCTTTTTTAGCTATTTTTTTTGGAATTACATCAACGTTTGCTCAAGATACCATTTCAACGATAGTACCAAGTCAAGGATTCTCCTTAAGTAGCCTTTTAAGAGGGGCTTTAGGCATGATAGTTCTATTAACCCTATCCTATTTACTAAGCAAGAATAGAAAAGCAATTAATTGGAGAACCGTTGGATTTGGATTATTAGCCCAATTGATTTTAGCAATTGGTGTTTTAAAAGTTCCTTTTATTCAAAGTATTTTTGAATTTGTAGGAGGCTTATTCGTTTCCATATTAGAATTCACAATGGCTGGAACAAAATTCTTGTTTGCCTCTTTTGTAACTGGAGAAATTGAAGATTCACTACTCACATTTGCGGTATCTATCTTGCCAACTATTATATTCTTTTCTGCACTTACCTCTGTGCTGTTTTATTTAGGAATTATCCAAAAAGTTGTGAAAGGAATGGCTTGGTTATTGACCAAAGCATTACGGATTTCAGGAGCGGAAAGCTTAAGTGTTGCAGGAAACATATTTCTGGGCCAAACAGAATCACCATTAATGATTAAGGCCTATCTGGAAAAAATGACAAAATCTGAGATCTTGTTAGTTATGATTGGTGGTATGGCAACCGTTGCTGGTGGCGTTTTAGCCGCCTATATTGGGTTTTTAGGAGGTGAAGACGAAGCACTAAGGATTTTTTATGCAAAACACCTTTTGACAGCTTCCGTTATGGCAGCACCTGGAGCTATAGTTATTTCAAAAATGCTCTATCCTGAAGTAGAAAGGATTGAATCTGAAATCACTATTTCACATGATAATATCGGCTCGAATATATTGGATGCCATAGCAAACGGAACTTCAGAAGGACTTAAGCTAGCCGTGAATGTTGGTGCTATGCTGCTAGTTTTTTTAGCATTTATCGCAATGATCAATGGCATTTTAGGCTGGATTGGAGATATAACATCTCTTAATGATTGGGTATTAAACAATACAGCCTATAAAAGTTTTTCATTAGAATTTCTTCTTGGATACCTGTTTGCTCCACTGATGTGGTTAATTGGTGTGGCAGTAGAAGATATGGCTTTAATGGGTCAACTTTTAGGAATAAAATTAGCAGCAAGTGAATTTGTTGGATATATACAACTTTCAGATCTTAAAAATGTGGCAAACGCTACTCATTTGAACTATGAAAAGTCGATAATTATGGCAACCTATATGTTGTGTGGATTTGCAAATTTTGCTTCCATCGGAATTCAAATAGGTGGAATTGGATCTTTAGCTCCTGGACAACGTAAAACCCTTTCTGAATTTGGTATGCGAGCCTTAATAGGAGGAACAGTTGCCTCCTTATTATCAGCGACAATTGCAGGTATGATAATTGGGTAATATCGTTAATAACTTTTTTATATAATTTAAGGCTTCATTCTTTTAGGTTTGGAGCTTTTTTTTACTTTTAAAACCTTGAAAATTCATAATAAATGAAACAATATTTAGACCTTGTTAAATACGTTTTAGAGAACGGTAATGAAAAAGCAGATAGAACCGGAACAGGTACTAAAAGTGTATTCGGCTATCAAATGCGATTTGATTTGAGTGAAGGGTTTCCTATGGTTACGACAAAGAAATTACACTTAAAATCAATTATTTATGAATTACTTTGGTTTTTAAAAGGCGATACAAATATTAACTACTTAACCGAAAATGGCGTAAGAATTTGGAATGCATGGGCTGATGAAAATGGTGATCTGGGACCTGTTTATGGACATCAATGGCGTAACTGGAATAATGATGATATCGATCAAATAAAAGATATTATTCATACACTCAAAAATAACCCGGATAGTAGACGCATGCTTGTTGCTGCCTGGAATCCTTCAGTATTACCAGACACATCAAAATCCTTTGGGGATAACGTTGCCAACGGAAAAGCAGCCTTACCGCCATGTCATGCCTTTTTCCAATTTTATGTTGCAGATGGGAAGTTATCTTGCCAATTATATCAGCGAAGCGCAGATATATTTTTAGGTGTACCATTTAATATTGCATCCTATGCCTTACTCACAATGATGATAGCGCAAGTCTGTGATTTATTACCAGGTGAATTTATTCACACATTTGGAGATGCTCACATTTACAGCAACCATTATGAGCAACTAGAATTGCAACTTTCCAGAGATATAAGACCATTGCCAAAAATGATAATCAATCCAGAAGTAAAAGATATTTTCGACTTTAAGTTTGAAGACTTTACGCTTGAAGATTATAATCCGCATCCACATATAAAAGGAGCGGTAGCAGTATAAAAAAAGGCTTTCTGAATTCAGAAAGCCTTTTTTAATTCTTTTCAATCAATTATAAATTTAATACACCGTTTTCAGATGCTGCATAATCATTCCATGCATACCCATCTGCCTGGTCATCATTAACGAAATTACCGTCAACGACATACTTAAATTCATAAGACTTGTCTTTTGGTAAATCTACGGTACCTTTAAAAGTGCCGCTCTTTAATTTTTTTAATGGTTGTTTTTTTACATTCCATTTGTTCCAGTCTCCTGCAACAGTTACTTTTTTAGCATCTTTTGCTTCTATAGAAAATGTTACTTTACAAACTGGTTTGCTTTTTAAATACTGCTTTTTAATTGCCATAATATCAAATTTTTAAACTTGCGCAAATTTATAAAACAATTACTGGAGAAAACCCAATAAATCAGCAATAATCAAAATAATTATCATTTTAATAAAAAAGAATTTACAATTATTTAAAGTATCTATTTTTTTAAGGGATAATTTATTAGATTATTAATCTTTTTTTTTTTTATTTTCGTCTGAATTTAAACTATAACGATTTCGTATTATCCTGTTATTCAAATATCTATAATTTAGATTGTTGTTTTCATATTATTGTAACTTTATATTAAATTAAAATATATGTTTAGTAAAAAGAAGATTAAACCTCAAATAGATAAGGAACAGCTGGAACTTATACAAAATGCGCAAAGACGTGTTAAGCAAAAAAGGCGTTTATATATCCATTTTGTTCTGTTTTTGGTAGGTGCTATTTTATTAGTTGTTGCAAATGTTGGTCTAGGCATAGGTAAGGATTTTAAGATTTTTGAGTTAGATTGGTTCGTGATGGCCATTTTACTTTGGCTATTTCTTTTCCTTTATCATATTTTAAATGTGTTTATCATAAATAAATTCATGGGTAAAGAATGGGAAAAGCAACAATTAGACAAGCTAATTACCAAACAGCAAGTACGAATTGAAAAAATAAAAAAAGAATTAAAAAAAGAAGCGCCTCATATTGCAGAAAGTGAAGTGTACAATGAAGAATTGAAAGCACGAGATAGAAAGCAAGAAATAACAATTATTGCTGCTGCAGGCGAAAATGATGCAATTGGTAAGGATAACCAACTAGTATGGAATTTGACTGATGATATGCAAAGATTTAAAGATCTAACTTCAGGTCACTATATAATAATGGGAAGAAAAACCTTTGAAAGCTTTCCCAAACCATTACCAAACAGAACGCATGTAGTTATCAGCCGACAGGAGGATTATAAAGTCCCAGAAGGTGTTATAAAAGTAAATTCTCTGGAAGAAGCAATAGAAAGAGCAAAAAACGACTCTCAACCTTTTATTATAGGAGGGGGTCAAATTTATGAGCAATCAATGGCATATGCAGATAAAATTGAATTGACCAGAGTTCATGCCGATTTTGAAGCCGATACTTTTTTTCCAAAGATCGACAATTCAATTTGGAAAGAAATTGCAAATACATTTCATAAAAAAGATTCCAACCACGAATACGAATTCTCTTTTATCACCTTTATAAGAAAATAACTATGTACGTTATATTATAATTAGAAATACTGCAAAATGACGGAAAAAGAAAAAATGTTGTCCGGAGAAATGTATGACCCTATGGATTCTAAACTAGTAAAAGAAAGGCTTAAAGCCAGACTACTTTTCCAGGAAATTAATAATATAAAGGACAATGAGAAAGAAAAGCGAGACACTTTATTCTATAAACTTTTAAAAAATGCAAAAGAAGGACTTTGGATAGAGCCACCTTTCTATTGTGATTATGGTTACAACATAAAAGCAGGTAAAAATGTATTTATGAATTTTAATTGTTGCATACTTGATGTGGCTGAAGTGGTAATTGGTGACAATTGCATGCTGGGTCCTAATGTGCAAATTTACACGGCTACTCATCCACTGGAAGCCTCAAAAAGAAATAGTGGTCGCGAATTCGCTAAATCAATACGTATTGGTAAGAATGTGTGGATAGGTGGAAATGCAGTTATTAATCCAGGCATATCAATTGGCAATAATGTTGTTATTGGCTCTGGAGCTGTTGTTACAAAAAGCTTTCCGGATGATGTCTTTATAGCAGGCAACCCGGCAAAAATTATTAATTCTATTAATAATAGTTGAATTTGATACTCTTCAATTCTAAATTTATAATTCCTATTTTTGCCAAACTAAAATCATAAAATTATGAATGCATATATATTCCCTGGCCAAGGCGCCCAATTTTCAGGAATGGGATTAGACCTTTATGAAAAATCAGAAATTGCTCAACATTTATTTGAAGATGCCAACGAAATTCTTGGTTTTCATATAACTGACGTCATGTTTGAAGGAACTGCTGAAGACCTTAAAGAGACCAAGGTTACACAACCTGCAATTTTTTTACATTCAGTAATTTTGGCCAAGACACTAGGACATAGTTTTAAACCAGATATGGTTGCCGGACATTCACTTGGTGAGTTTTCTGCTTTGGTGGCGAATGGAGCTCTAAACTTTGAAGATGGATTACAATTAGTATCTAAACGTGCGATGGCTATGCAAAAAGCATGTGAATTGCAGCCAAGTACCATGGCAGCGGTATTAGGTTTAGATGATGATGTTGTAGAAAAAATATGTGCAACTACTGAAGGCATTGTTGTTGCTGCTAATTACAATTGTCCTGGGCAATTAGTTATTTCCGGTGCCATTGATGCAATCAATAAGGCTTGTGAATCTCTTAAAGAAGAAGGTGCTCGTAGAGCACTAGTATTACCAGTTGGTGGAGCTTTTCATTCTCCTTTAATGGAACCTGCAAGAGAGGAACTTGCTGCTGCTATTGAAAACACTTCTTTTAGTAAGCCAAATTGTCCTATATATCAAAATGTTACAGCCAGTGCCGTTTTGGATGAAGCAGCGATTAAAGCTAATCTAATTTCTCAATTAACGGCTCCTGTACGTTGGACACAATCTGTGCAACAAATGATTGCCGATGGTGCAACTTTTTTTACAGAAGTTGGTCCTGGTAAAGTGCTGCAAGGATTAGTTAAGAAAATCAATAGAGAAGCGGAAACTACCTCTGCAACTTTTGAAAGTGAAGCTTAAATGAACTTAAAGCACATTGTATTAGTTTGCCTACTGATTATTTTGAATATTGGTTGTGATCAGATTTCCAAAAAAATGGTCAGAGACCAAGTAGAACCACGATCTACGACAGAAATAATTGGCGAAAAATTTATATTGACCAATGTCGAAAACAGTGGCGCTTTTCTTGGAATGGGTAGCGATCTAAATCCAACAGTTAAAACTATCCTATTACTTATTCTTCCGGTAATTGTTCTTCTATTGGTGCTGCGATATGTATTGGTAAAAAAGGATTTGGATAATCTTACTGTTATAGGATTAAGTTTTATACTTGGAGGCGGAATTGGAAACCTATATGATAGAATCCTATATGGTTCCGTAACCGATTTTTTCCATATCGATTTAGGAGGCGTTTTTAGAACTGGTATTTTTAATATGGCAGATGTTTCCGTTATGGTTGGAATGGGCTTTATTTTGCTTGCCAGTTTGGTGCAAAGAAAAAAGACACAGATGAATGCCTGACTTTTCCTAGGCAAAGAAAACAACCTAATTATTCACAAAATCAATAACCGTTTTAGTTATGAATTCTATCTGTTCATTATCTAATTCCGTGTGCATTGGCAAGGAAATCACCTCTTTAATAAGTTGATTTGTTATTTTAAAATCATCTTCATTATATCGGGAATCTTTATATGCTTTTTGACTATGCAAAGGTACCGGGTAATAAACTCCACAAGGTACCCCATTTTCATTTAAATGTTGAGCTAGCCCATCTCGATCTATCCCCTTTATTTTTAAAGTGTACTGGTGAAACACATGGCAATCACAATTGTCACACAAACTTGAGCAGGATTTTGAAACTACTTTAGGGATTGTTATATTTTCTATTCCTTCAAACGCCTTGTTATACTTTCTTGCAGCCTTTTGCCTCGCTTTATTGTAACTATCCAGTTTTGGAAGTTTTTCATTCAATATGGCAGCTTGTATAGAATCTAATCTGGAATTTACTCCAATAACATCATGATAATATCGTCTGTACATACCATGATTTACAATGCCTCTTATGGTGTGAGCTAATTCATCATCATTTGTAAAAATTGCACCACCATCACCATAACAACCTAAATTCTTAGAAGGAAAAAATGACGTTGATGCTACATGACCTAGAGTTCCCGACTTAGCTTTTTTACCATTGCTATACGTGTAATTGGCTCCAATGGCCTGAGCATTATCTTCTATTACAAACAAGTTATGCTCATCGGCAATTTGCATGATTGCTTCCATATCTGCACATTGACCAAACAAATGAACCGGAACAATTGCTTTAGTTTTAGGTGTAATAGCCCTCTTTATAGATTCAATATCTATATTAAATGTTTCCGGGTCAACATCAACCAGAACCGGTGTTAAATGTAACAATGCTATCACTTCAACAGTAGCTGCAAATGTAAAATCTGCAGTAATAACCTCATCACCAGGCTTCAATCCTAATCCCATCATTGCAATTTGTAATGCATCTGTACCGTTTGCACATGGTATAACATGTTTTACACCTAAGTAAGATTCTAGGTTTTTTTGAAATTCATGAACTTTAGGTCCATTGATAAAAGCAGAGGATTCTATTACATCTAATACTGATGCATTTACTGACTCTTTTATAGCTTCGTACTGACCTTTTAGGTCAACCATTTGAATTGTTTTCATAGATTGCGAAATTACAAAATAAGTCCTATTAAGCATGAAAATTATTTAAAGAAATGTATTTTAGCACTAAAGAAAACACACTTGTTTACACTATATAATATCTTACTTCATTTTGCAAATGTTATACTAAAGATCTTTGGACTTTTTAATCATAAAATTAAGTTGGGTGTAGTTGGAAGGAGAAAAACATTTAATAGATTAAACAAAGTTTTAAGCAAAGGAGACAAAAGTATTTGGTTTCATTGTGCCTCACTAGGTGAATATGAGCAAGGTCTACCAGTATTTGAAGAGATAATAAGATTATATCCTTCAAATAAAATTGTATTATCTTTTTTCTCTCCATCTGGATTTGAGAGTAAAAAAAACACATCTATTGCAGATCTGGTCGTTTATTTACCAATTGACACTAAAAGGAATGCCAGGGATTTTTTAAATATTTTAAATCCAGAATTGGTAATTTTTGTTAAATATGAATTTTGGCCAAATTATTTAAACGAAATAATAAAGCAAAACAAAAAAGCTATATTAATTTCTGCCTTATTAAGACCAAATCAAATTTTCTTTAAACCATACGGGAAATGGATGCCAAAATATTTGAAGGCATTTGACCATTTTTTTGTTCAAAACGAACTATCCAAGAAACTCTTCAATTCAATTGGATTCCAAAACGTTACTATTTCTGGGGATACCAGATATGACAGAGTTAGTAACCAGCTAAAAATGAATAACTCACTGCCATCTATAGAGGAATTTAAAGATAATAAATTATGCTTTGTTGCCGGAAGTACATGGCCAGAAGGTGAAGATCTAATATGCGATTATATCAATTCAAACCCATCTCTTGACATAAAATTCATCATTGCACCACATGATGTAAAACCAAATCGGATCAAGCAGCTACAAAAAAAATTAAAGACTGGTGGAATTATATTTTCAGAAAAAGACAATGAAAAATTAAAAGAAGGACAAGTTTTAATTATAAATACTATTGGCTTATTATCCAAAATTTATAGCTATGCAGATATCACTTATGTAGGTGGAGCACTCGGATCTACCGGATTACATAACATATTAGAACCTGCTGTTTTCGGTAGTCCAATTATCATTGGTAAGAATCATACCAAATTTCCAGAAGCTAAATTGATGATAGAACAGGGTGGTGTTTTTTGCATTAATAGCAAGCTTGAGTTTAAATCTGTTTTGTCTGGATTAATCAAAAATGTTGAATCAAGAAAGCAGGCTGGTTTACTTAATTCAAAGTATATTGAAAAAAACAAAGGCGCAGTAATCCAAATACTTGATTATTTACGTAGATAATCTATATATTTTGCATTTTATAGATTAATTCCTAAAAAAATGTTAAATTTTTGTTGCAGTAATAACTAATATGTTTTTACTTGCACCGCATATCATAAAATGAATTAATAATTAACACTAAAACAAACCCAAATGAAAAAATTAATTTTAAGTATTTTTGTAATTGTTCTTACAATTTCACTTACATCTTGCAAAGGTTGTTCATCAGACTCAGAAGGTGTTGGATCTGCTATTGAAAATGCAGCTGACTCTGCTGGAGATGCAGTTGACAGCGCTAAAGAAGCAGCAGGTGATGCTGTTGATGCAGCTGGAGATGCAGTTGACAGTGCTACAGAAGCAGCAGGTGATGCTGTTGATGCAGCCGGAGATGCTATTGAAGGTGCTAAAGAAGCAGCAGGTGATGCTGTAGAAGGTGCCAAAGACATGGCTAAAGACGTCAAAGAAGCTGCTGAAGAAGGAGCTGAAAAAGTTGAAGGAGCAGTAAAGGATATTAAAAACTAAAGTCTTCAATTTACAAAAGAATTAAAACCAACTCATCGAGTTGGTTTTTTTTTACATCCTATATAAAATATTTTTTATTTAAGTTTAGTGGTTTAGTGTTATTTACTATATGAAAACTAAAATTTGATAAGAATTTTACTGTATCCTTAGTAATTAATTTTAATTTAATACTTTTAAATTTTCTAACTAAAAACTAACTTAAAATGAATCAAGGGAAATTTTTATTACTTATAACGTCTGTATCCGCTTTAGGAGGACTTCTATTTGGATACGACACCGGCGTTATAAATGGTGCACAATTCTATCTTACTAAATATTTTGACCTAGATGCTACAATGCAAGGTTTTGTTGTAGGCAGTGCCTTAATAGGATGTTTTGTTGGAGCAATATTAGCTGGTCCTCTTAGTATTAAAATAGGTAGAAAACACTCCTTGATTATATCAGCTATTCTGTTTACAATTTCTGCTTGGGGTTCAGGATTGCCTAGTTTTTTACCTGAATCCGTTTCACTATTAGTATTTTTTAGATTAATTGGTGGATTAGGGATTGGTGTTGCGTCCATGAATGCACCTATGTATATAGCAGAAATTGCTCCAGCCAGTAAAAGAGGTAATCTAGTTACCTATTATCAACTGGCAGTGGTCATTGGTTTCTTTATAGTGTTCCTGGCTACGTATTTTATTGGTAGTAATCTAACGGAAGCACAAAATCTACAATTTGGCTGGAGACGCATGTTTTGGTCAGAGTTAATTCCAAGTCTTTCATTTTTATTGCTATTATTTTTAGTCCCTAAGAGTCCACGTTGGCTGGCATTAAAAGGGAAAAAAGAAGAATCACTGGAAGTTTTAGTAAAAATACATGGGGAAGCGAATGCTGAATTGGAAAGTCAGGAAATACAAGACTCATTGAAAAGTAAAAAAGAAACCTCCAATATTAATTACTTTAAGAAAGGAGTCTTGATCATAATAGTTATAGGGTCTATTCTATCTATTTTACAGCAATTTACAGGAATTAATGCTGTGCTTTATTATGGCTCAGATATTTTTGAAAAAGCTTTAGGATTTGGTAAAGAGGATATATTGCTACAACAAGTACTATTGGCTTTTATTAATCTTGTCTTTACATTTATAGCAATGGCTACAGTTGATAAATTTGGACGTAAGCCTTTAATTTATATTGGCTCACTAGGAATGATAATAGGATTCTTATTATTAGGTGTTACACTGCAACAACAATCTATAGGGTTTCTTTCTCTATTAGGTGTATTAATATTCATTGGTGCTTTTGCTATGTCAATGGGACCGGTAGTTTGGGTATTATTGTCTGAAATGTTCCCTAATAGAATACGAAGTGTTGCCATGTCTGTTGCAGTTGCAGCACAATGGGCGGCAAACTACGTTGTAACCCAAACCTTTCCAATGGTGACTGAGAGTGAAATGAATAATAATTCCTTTTGGAATGGTTCGTTGCCTTACTTTATCTTTATTGGTTTTATCATTTTTATAATGCTTTTCACTTATAAATTTATTCCGGAGACTAAAGGAAAATCCCTTGAAGAATTAGAGGGTATTTGGGAAAAATAAAGTCTAAATAAGATCAAACTTTTAAATGTTGTAGGTTTAATCTTATCAAAAATGTAGTTTTGTATTGCCTCAAATAATCGATTTATTAACCTACAAAGTTTATTAAAGTTAAGAGGGTGACTAAAAAGCTATTAATAATTCTATTCCTGGTGATATCTTGCAAATCAATTCAAGATACACCAGAATTGAAGGTAGTTACCACCGTAGAAAAAGAAGCAAAAATAGCCAATAAACCTAAAATAGAGTTATCTGTTGGTCCTAATGTTGAAGTTCAAGATACTGAATTAAGTGATTTTAGAAAATTTGAAGTCTGGGTTACAACTAAACATATGGACACCATAGGAAACTGCAAATTAGAACGAGTTAACCGAATTAAAGGAATTGATACATTATCACATTTCTTTGTTAAATTCAAAACGCTTCCAATTGTCTACAAAATGAAGGTTGAAAACAAAGATCTGGTGTTCGCAAAAATAAATAAGTAAACTACATTAATACTTATACTAGAAGAGTAACATTCGCTTTTATCTCTAATAAAAAATAATGGGCGTTTGGGTAAAATAGAACTTCACAAATATTTTATCTCAAAGAAAAATCAGGCTAATTAGAATGGTTTTTGTTAGCATGTTTAAACTTTTCAGGCATTAGAATCAAGATTAGATAACAGAACTTAGAATAATACTTGGATAAGTTTCTAATTCTTTCTGATATTAACTGATTAAAAAATAAATGGTAAATTGATAGACCAATGCCTATTAAATTGTTCATAAAGCCTCCTGTGGATAGAGAAATATGCTTAATTAACCAACCTTGGAACCAAAAAGAAGACTGTCATGTATTGTTTTTATAGTATTCTTTTTACTATGGGGACAAAGTGGGTATTCACAAAATGACAACACTGACAGGACTTTCAGTTTTGAAAAATTTCAGTTACCAGGCGGTCAAAGAAGTAATAGTGTTCAGTCTATTGTACAAGATCATTATGGCTACATGTGGTACGCTTCTAAAAATGGCCTACATCGATGGGACGGTTATCAATTTAAGACTTATAGGCATGATCCAGAAGACTCTACCTCGATTGGAGGAAATTATGTTGAGAAAATATTTGTGTCTAAAAATGGCACACTTTGGCTAGGTTTAGGTGGTGGTCTGGAAAAAGGACTTTTGGACCGTTTTGATTACAAAACAGAGACTTTTCATCACTATAATTTCTCATCAGATGTGACAACAAATATGAAAGCCTTTTTTATAGTTGATATATTGGAAGATTTGAATGGTGACATTTGGGTAGGAACCCATTACGGGATTTATAGACTAAATACAAAATCAGAAGTATTTAAACAATACCTGCACAACCCTAAAGATCCCAATAGTTTAAGTCATAATATTTGCAGAGCATTATACAAAGATTCTGACGGTGTATTATGGTTTGGGACAGGCCTTTTCTGGGATCAATCTTCAGAGGGAGGTCTCAATCGTTATCAACCTGAAACCGATGATTTTGCTCATTATTTTCACGATCTCAAAAACCCAAATAGTTTAAAATCGAATATCATTACAGAATTATTTGAGGATTCTAAAAGTAACTTTTGGGTAGGAACTACTAACGGTGGACTCCATAAAATGAACAGACAAAATGGGACTTTTGAAAGGGTTTCATTTGATTCCAACAAATCATACCAATTAAGCTTGCCTGTTAAATCAAGTGATACAAATACATTTGTTCAAGTTATATATGAAGACCAACAGAATAAATTATGGATAGGGTACCATTATCGTGGTTTAACAAATTACGATCTGGATTCCAAGCTTACGATAAATTATGAACCTAATCTAAATGATCCTGAAAGTCTGCCAGAAAAATCTGTATGGAGCTTGACTCAATCACGAGATGGAACTCTGTGGGGAGCTACAACCGGTGCTGAAAGTACCGTTTTCAAAATAAAAAAAAGGAATTTTTCTAATTATAAGCTATCATCAAATACTAATTTTGTGGGCTCATTTTGTGAATCTGTTGATAACAAATTATGGATTGGTACCAATGACAATGACTTATATCAACTTGATTTAAAATCAAATACAAAGCAATTTTTTAAACCAAAATCTATTGAAATAGCTGCGACTAATATCAATACCACTAATGTTGATAAATCTCTCCTAGCCAAAGATCAAATTTTAAAGTTTATCTCAAAAATTGTGGTTGACAGTTCAGGAGGATTATGGATGACTAAAGAATTACTTCCAGGATTAATTTATTTCAATCCTTCAAATGGAAACTTAAAGATCTATATGCATGATCCTGAAAATGAACATAGTATTGGAGAAGGCTTTGTATCAGATATATTGCGTGATGATCAAGGTCAAATCTGGATTGTAACGGCTAATGGCGATTTAAATCTTTATGATCCTAGTCAAGATAGATTCAAGAGGTATAAATATTCTTCACTAAGCGATAATGAATTTGGAACAGGATATGATTGTCTATTGAATCAATCAAAAGATGGTAGAATATGGATTGTAGGTACAGGGCCCAATCTTAATAAGAATCAAGTACCTCCCGTCATAGGTTATTTTGATCAAAACGAAAGTAAATTTCAATCATTGAATATCGATCTAACCTCAAAAGAATTGCATCTTGTTGATAGACAAGTTAGGAATATAGAGGAAGATGCAAATGGTAATATTTGGATTTGTAATCCAACGCATTTGATAGAAGTTGTAAAATCAAATGGCCTCGTGAAGATTCATCAGACCAATCAGTTCGAGTCAGAAGAGCTTAAGTGCATGATAATGGATAACCAAGGCCTTCTTTGGATAATTGGAGAAAAAATATCTTTTTTCGATCCCCTTATTGGCATTTCTAATGTCAAAACAATCGCAATAAATACGATAAGGAACATGCCGGATTATAAACAAACTGTCTTTAAGGATGCCAATGGGCTCATATATATTGGTGGTGAAAAGGAGTTTCAATATTTTGATCCTGAGCAAATTGTAAGTTTAAAAAGGAATAAATCACCAGAGACAATTATCTCAAATTTTGAATTGCTTAATGTTTCTGGTGACAAAAAGAACGACCTCAAAGTCAATGTGCTTGATAACTCAAAATTACAGTTAGAACATAACCAAAATACATTTACTCTTAGTTTTGCAACACTTGACTTTCAAGAACCGGAAAAAAATCGAATTCAATTTAAACTTGATGGATTTGACGATCAATGGCGCACTTCTGGTTCAGAACCTTTAGTAACTTATATTAAAGTGCCTCCTGGAGAATATACTTTTAAAGTTAAAGGAGCCACATTAACAAGCGATTGGGGAGATGTAAAACAATTAGGGATCATAATTACTCCACCTATTTGGGGAACATGGTGGGCTTATCTCTTGTATTTACTATTAGGATTGAGTCTATTTTATTCTTTTTATCGTTTCCAACTGAATCGAAAATTGGAAAAAGCGGAGGCATTACGCCTAAAAGATCTGGACAGCGCAAAAAA
Organism: Flavobacteriaceae bacterium; assembly: GCA_013043005.1. Taxonomy (GTDB): domain Bacteria; phylum Bacteroidota; class Bacteroidia; order Flavobacteriales; family Flavobacteriaceae; genus Site-B1. The sequence goes on from JABDOZ010000052.1 coordinate 19,275, forward strand.
CAGGTTATTTACAAATATTACCCATGAATTCCGTACACCACTTACTGTAATTTCTGGTATGTCTGAACAGATCAAGGAGAATCCCGATAAATGGCTCAACAAAGGATTAAACGTTATCAATAGAAACAGTACACGTTTAAATAATTTAGTAAATCAAATGTTGGACTTGAGCAAACTGGAAAGCGGCAAATTGAAGTTAAATCCAGTACAATCTGATATCATTCCGTTTGTAAAATATCTCTGTGAAAGTTTTAATTCCTCATCAGAAGCTTCACAATTAAAACTAATGGTTTATGCAGAAGTAGAGGAGTTAATAATGGATTTTGATTCTTCCAAATTGTCAACAGTGATTATAAACCTTCTTTCTAATGCCATTAAATTCACTTCACCAGGAGGGAAAATAATTGTGCATTTAAACAGCAAAATACAAAAGGGGAAATCCTATTTTTTAATTAAAGTAAAAGATACTGGTTCAGGAATCTCACAGGATGATCTAGAAAATATTTTCAACCGGTTCTACCAAGTAGATAGTTCTTCGACCAGAGCTATAGAAGGTACTGGAATTGGACTGGCTTTAACAAAGGAATTAGTTGAATTAATGGAAGGAACCATCATGGTTAAAAGCAAATTAGGAAAAGGAACTGAATTTATTGTACAATTACCAGTTACAAAAAAAGCAGCAATTACACATGATGTTTCTTTACCCTTTAGACCTAAGTCCCTCGAACTAAATGAAACTATCACTACACTTGATGAAGAGACAGATGAAAATTCAGATTTACCTATTGCGCTGATAATTGAAGATAATGAGGATGTCGCCCAATACTTAAAAATATGTCTCGAAGAAAGACATCATGTCTTATATGCAAGAGATGGTATCAAAGGTTTGGAAATGGCATACGAACACATACCTGATATTGTTATTTCTGATGTTATGATGCCTGGCAAGGATGGACTAGAAGTTTGTTCTATCCTCAAAAAGGACGAAAGAACAGACCATATTCCTGTTATTCTGCTTACAGCTAAGTCTTCTTTACAAGACCGAATTAGCGGCTTATCCCATGGAGCTGACGCCTATTTGACCAAACCGTTTAGCAAAGTAGAATTATTTACACGATTAGATCAGTTGATGCTATTGCGTAAAAACTTGATAAAACGGGTTCAAAATGACTCATATACTACGCTGTTAAAAAAACAAATTGAAGGTGCAGAAGCCAGTTTCCTTAAAAAGGTCATTAAGCAAATTCATGAAAACATTGGCGATCATTCTTTTGGTTCTGCTCAGTTGGCTCACAAAGTAGGATTTAGTGAATCTCAAATTTATCGTAAGCTAAAAGCTATAACCGGTAAATCAACAGCCTTGTTTATTCGGTCTGTGAGATTACAGAAAGCAAAAGAATTGATATTAACCACCGATCAAACTATCTCAGAGATATCCTATGATGTTGGTTTTAACGACCCAGCTTGGTTCAGTCGTGTTTTTAAAGAGGATTTTGGCTACCCTCCAAGTGACTTGCATAAATAATTGATTATCTAGTGCTTACAATATTATTAACCTTCTTTTTGCAAGAATAATCCAAGTATTTATTCCCTTTGGAGAAATAATCCAATAAATAGAAAAAATAATACAAGACTTTCTTCTATTGCTATTCTATTTTCATACTGAAATTTAAGTGCTTTTATAGGTTTAACCAATCCTATTTAAGCGTATTACAGGCTACTACCAGCCTTTATAAAAAGTCTTATTAATCTTAAAACTAATAACTATGAAAAATTCAAAGAAATTATTAACCTGGGTTGTTAAGTTGACATTGACATGTGTACTATCAATTATAATAATTGGCTGTAGTAAAGATGATGACACTTCCCCGCCACCGCCGAATACAACTATTTATGAGGGAACATGGAGTGGAACATTTTCTGGAGATTCCAGTGGAACGTGGATTTATAATGTCACGGGTAATGGCACTTTAACTGGATCGGCTTCAGTTTCTACTGGTGCTATGCATACTAAGACTGGAACTGTATCAGAGAGTGGAGCAGTTCACGTGACTATTTCTAATGGAGGAAGCAATACTGGCCAATTTAACGCAGAAACTGGTGTTTATACAGGGACTTGGCAAAATAATGACCCAGATAACCCATTAAGCGGCACTTCTACTGGAACAAAAGAATAATATGGATATTCTAATACTGAAGTTGAAAGAGGTTTGATTATTGTAGTTTGATTAGTACATATTTTAATTCTATTAAAATAAAAACCGAAGTGACACTTAAATAGAAAAAATAACACAAGACTTTATTTTATTGCTACTCTATTTTCATTGCGAAATTAAAGTGCTTTTAAAGGTTTAACTAATCCTATTTAAGCGAATTGTAGGCTAAAACTAGCCTTTATAAAAAGTCTTATTAATCTTAATACTAATAACTATGAAAAATTCAAAGAAATTATTAATCTGGATTGCTAAGTTAATATTGACATGTACACTATCAATTATAATAATTGCCTGTAGTAAAGATGATGATACAACCCCTGAACAAGCTATCAATTGTAATGTTGATGTGGCTGATTGTCTTACTAACGGGGAACGACAGACTTATTTTCCTTATAGCTATGACGGTGGTGTGATTGTTGACCCTTGTGATCTAAGTATTCGAATTACTTTTAATGCTAGCGGTACATTTTCATGGTTTAGCGATAGCGATACCGATATCGAATGTCTAGAAGATATAGGATTTGAAAACTTTGTTGGCAATTGGACACTGGAGAATAATAACACCGAGATTCATATTACGCCTCCATGGTGGACAAACAATGGCCAGACGGAGACTGTACTCACAATTCAAAGTCTGAACGAGTCGGAACTTGTAGTACTTCAACAAATTGATGGACAAGGTATTTGGCGAGTTGTATGGAGACGCATATAACACCAATTCTCATATATACAAAGATGTAATTATTAGAATATATAGAAAAAAGATTTTTTAGAGTTTGATTAGCTAATATTTTAATTCTATTAATTAAAAACCGAAGCGGGTGCTTCGGTTTTTTTAATTTCATTTAATATCTATGGCAACCTCTGTTCTTATATCTCTTGATGAATTTCCAATTTTAATATCATAAGTTCCTGCTTCTACTTCCCAAGCTTTCTTTTCAACGTTGTAATAAGCTAATTCTTTTACAGGAATTCCTACTGTAACAGTTTTAGTTTCTCCTTTATTTACAAGTACTTTATAAAATCCTTTCAATTCCTGTGCTGCCCTTTCAACTTTTGAATCTTTTATAGTAGTATATAATTGCAGCACTTCTTTACCGTCCATATTGCCAGTATTTTCAACATCAACAGAAATATAAATAGTTTCATCTTCGGAGTAAGCTTGATTCTTATCTGCTCGTCCATTTTTAATATCAAATGTTGTATAAGACAATCCATATCCAAAAGGATATAGTGGTTCTACATTTTTAGTATCAAACCAACGATATCCTACTAAAAGCCCTTCATCATAGGATACTACCTTATCTCCAGGAAAACTGTTAGTGGCATGAGCCGGTGAATCATTTAATTCTTTTGGCATAGTCCAAGGTAACTTACCTGATGGGTTTACATTTCCCAATAGTACATCTGCTAAAGCATTTCCGCCTTCAGAACCATTAAACCAACTCCAAACTAACGCCGAAGATTTTTCTTTAATGCTAGCTAAATCAAAAGGAGCACCACCAATCATAACTACAATTGTATTAGGATTAACTTCTAATACTTTTTTAATTAATTCTACCTGTCCAAAAGGAAGTTCTAGATCTGCTCTATCTGAAGCTTCAGTCTCAAAATCGCGATTAGAACCTGCAAAAATAATTGCTACATCTGAATTTTTAGCTGCATCCATAGCTTCTTCAAGCATTTTAGGATCTAATTCATCGATTGACACAGCTCTTTCTTGCGTCACTTCACCAAATATAGCTTCTTTTTTTGGAGCATATCGTTCCTGATAACCCTCTGCATAGTTAATTGTTATTGACTCAGGAAGTCTGTTCTTTAAACCCTCTAAAGGTGTGACTTCTCTTTTTGTTTTTACACCAGCACCATATCCACCTAATGCATTTTTCTTAGTAGCATTATTTCCAATAACAGCAACTGTTTTAATTCCTGAAGTATTAATTGGTAATAAGCTTTTTTCATTTTTTAGCAATACGACAGATTCAACAGCTATATCATAGGCATCTTGAAAATGTGCTTCGGTATTGATACTTCCTGATTTACGATCTTCACCTCCCATACTTTTCACTGTATGCATCAATTGTAAGATCCGTTTCACATGAACATCAACTTCAGATTCTGATATTTTTCCTGCCTTAACAGAGTCGATCAATGGGTCAGCCAAAAAGAATTCGTTAAAAGGTTTTGGTGTTCCCATTTCAATATCTAAACCACTTTTTAAAGAATTTACAGATGTATGAACTGCGTTCCAATCAGAAATTACAATACCTTCAAAACCCCATTCGTCTCTTAAGATATCATTTAACATATAACTGTTTTCACACAAGTATTCACCTCTAAATTTATTGTAAGCTCCCATAAAACTAAATGCATTAGCTTCAGTAACCGCATCTTTAAATGC
>JABDOZ010000057.1 GCA_013043005.1 Flavobacteriaceae bacterium
TGATTATTATATTGCAATATTACGATGAATATTTTAAGTAGCAAAGTTAATTTTGAATTTTAACAGAAATTTTTGTTGTTGATTATTTATAAAAATTCATTTCGTCCAAGTATTCCCAAACGTTTTCAGGCAACATTGGACGCACATTTTTCCCAGCTTTTATGGATTTTCTAATAAAAGTAGATGACAATTCCATAATTGGAGAATTAACATGATGAATCCTTGGATGCTCATCAAATTCGGTTTCAATTTTGCCATCAGATATTCGAGGAAAAACGTAAATATCGTGTAATTCCAAAATTACCTGGTAATTTTTCCATTTATGGAAACTTTTCAAGTTGTCTTCACCCATGATCAAGGCAAATTCATGATCTGGATATTTTTCCTCTAAATGTGCCAAGGTGTTTACAGTATAATTTGGTTGAGGCAAGTTGAATTCAATATCACTCTGTCTCAATTTTGGATAATCCTTAACAGCTTGGTAGACCATTTCCAATCTTTGATGGTCGTCCAACAATGAATTTTTCTTTTTAAATGGGCTGTGAGGCGTCACCACAAACCAAACCTGATCCAGGTCACTGTATTCTGCAATGTGGTTTGCTATGGTTAAATGACCGACATGAATTGGGTTAAAGGTCCCGAAAAACAATCCAACCTTCATGCTTACGTTTCTTTTTTTTTAGGATTCACGAATTCATCAACTCGAGTATGAGCTTCTTGAAGAGCCTTATCCAAGACATCATTTTCAATAACAACGTCAAATAATGGTGCTGTTGCCAATTCGGCAGAAGCCTTTGCAATTCTCATGTTTATTTTGTCCGAACTTTCGGTTTTACGCTTCTTTAATCTTATTTTAAGCTCATCAATACTAGGCGGTTTTACAAAAACTGCTAAAGTTTCGTCTGGGAATTTTCCTTTGATACGCAATCCACCAGACACATCAATATCAAAAATAACGTGTTTCCCCTTTTTCCAGATACGCTCCACCTCTGTTTTTAAAGTACCATAGAAATTATCTCTATAAACTTCTTCCCATTCCAGAAATTCGTCTTCTTTAATCTTGGACTTAAATTCTTTAGCTGATAGAAAATAGTAGTCTTTCCCTTCAACTTCTTCACCTCTTTGGTCTCTGGATGTAGCTGAAATAGAAAACTCCAAATTAAGTTCATCTTGTTCTAACAGATACTTGACTATAGTCGTTTTACCAGACCCAGAAGGAGCAGAAAAAACAATTAATTTTCCTTTCTTCATTTACAAAACATTTAACAATTGCTCTTTTATTTTTTCCAATTCGTCCTTCATTTGAACAACTAACTTTTGCATTGGTGCATAATTACTTTTCGAGCCTATTGTGTTGATCTCTCTACCAATTTCCTGTGAAATGAAACCTAATTTTTTTCCGTTGGAATCATCAGAATTTAAGGTTTTAATGAAGTAATCCAAGTGATTATGTAGTCTTACTTTCTCTTCTGTGATATCATATTTTTCAATATAGAAAACTAATTCCTGTTCAAATCTGTTTTCATCTACATTTTCTTTCAAATCTTCAACTCCTTTGCGCAGACGATCACGAACTGCTTCAATGCGTTCAGGATCAATCGTGATAACTTTTTCAAGTAACACATCTATGTTACTTATTCTATCTTTAAAATCAGCTTCTAATGATTTGCCTTCATGAAGCCTATAATCAACCAACTGTTTAAGTGCTGAATCAATTTCAGCTTGAATCGTTTTCCATTCATCTTCATCAATTTCTTCACGTTCGGTACTCGTTGCATCTGGTAAACGAACAGCCATTTTTAATAACTCTATTTCAGCACCATCAACAACGTCTTTTAATTGTTTGATATATTGGTTTACAATGGTCTTGTTTATTTGAGTTGAGGTGCCTTCTCCGGTCATTTCAACAAATAATGAAAAGTCTATTTTTCCTCTTTTTAGTGCATTTGCTATGTTCTTTCTAATGGATAATTCTTTCTCACGATACATGGATGGCATTCTGGCATTTAAGTCTAAACTTTTGCTGTTTAGTGACTTAATTTCAATGGTTATTTTTTTGGCTGGAAGCTGGATTACAGACTTGCCAAAGCCAGTCATAGATTGTATCATGCGTTTTCTGAAATTTTCTCAAAGGTAAACAATTTTAACACAAATAATTATTATGCTTGCATAACATTTTTTGTAACTTCACGGTCTAAATTTATAAAGATGTTTTGCAAAGAATTTGATATTAGATGGAGCGATTTAGATGCTAACAGACACCTGGCAAATGCATCGTATCTAAATTTTATGAGTCATACCAGAATGGCATTTTTGAACACACACGGTTTCAGCCATAAAGAAATGCACAAAAACAACATGGGTCCAGTCATTTTCTATGAACATGTCTATTATTTTAAAGAGGCATTTCCGGGAAAACCAATTAAGGTAACTTTAGAAATTGGTGGATTGAGTGAAGATGGAATGTTTTTTGAATTTGTTCATAATATGTATGACCACAAAGGAAATCACCTTTGCCATTGTGAAATGTTAGGAGCTTGGATTAATCTTGAAACCAGAGAGCTGATTGGGTTACCTTATAATTTATTGAAGGTTTTGGATGATTTAGACCACACCTCTGATTTTAGAATTCTTACCAAGGAAGATACCAGAATGTTTGGAAAAAAGCCTGTTGATTTGGTTTTAGAAAAATAGCATTTATATTTTTTTCCTTAAATTGAGATTTAACTAACTATTAAATATCTTTAAATTATGGAAGAAATGAACATTAATTGGCTGGCGTTAGTCGCTGCCGCAATCTTACCACTTGTTACAGGATTTTTATGGTATGGTCCGCTTTTCGGAAAAGCCTGGATGAAAGAATCTGGTATGACAGAAGAAAAAGCAAAACAAATGAATCCAGCTAAAACCTATGGACTTGCAGTAATAATGGCTTTTTTAATTGCCTTTGCGCTTTGGCCTGAAGTTATGATAGGTGGAGCCCCAACAGATCCACATGGTACTGAAGCTTACATGACATTTAAACATGGTGCATTCCATGGTGCTTTAATGGGTTTTCTTATTGCATTACCTGTATTGGCTACCAATGCATTATTTGAACAAAAAACGTTTAAATATGTTGCAATTAATGCAGGCTATTGGATTGTTACTATGGCTTTAATGGCAGGAATTATAAATGTATGGACATAAAAGTTAAACTAAACAGAACATTAAGAAGAGGCTATTTGGCCTCTTCTTCTATTTTAAAAGGATGATGTTGTTTAAAATCTTTTATTTGGACGTTCTTAATAAATGGCATTAAAAATCTATTGATAAAAGGCCTTTTTAGTTTTAAATAACAAGTGAGTTCTGTTGGAACAGCTCCAATTGTTGTTTTTATTTCTGACGCTGTTCTTCCTAAATTGATATAGCTAACTTTTTTCTCGATTCCAATTCTGATATAATCATTTAAAATTCTTGGATAAATAGCATTAGCTTTATTAAGAGCATAATCCAATCCGATAAAATGTGCATCCAAGTGATGGTTATTTGCCAAAGCCGATAAGAAACCAACCAACTTGTCATTCAAGAAATAAGCTTTAACAATAAAATCTTCATGATAAGTGGCTCTTAACTTAATGTAAGTATTTAAATTTAATACTTGAGCATTGAAGTTAGCATTAGCAATCGTGTTTTCGTACAGTTGTTGCAATTCATCTTTATACCTTGCAAAATCTGATTCTGAAAACAATCTGGCTTCAAGCGAACTACTGGTTTTATCAGCTTTATTAGCTTTTACTCTGTATTTAGATTTTAAAGCGTTTTTATAATCATCAAAACTGTTCCATTTTGGATCAATGGCAATAATCATGTTTGGTTCTACATGCATAGGAGTAAATCCGAAATCCTGAAATTTATCTGTAAGACTTCGTGACTCTTCAATAAAATCCTTAATAAATACAGCATGTAATGGTTTTGTTATTTTTGTTAATTCAATAATAGCAGTACCAATAGCTTTAATAGCATCTTCTTTATCTTCATTTTGTGCTAAAATAATTCCATGTTCACCACTTAAAAATATGTTACCACAGAACATGATATGGATATGGTCTTTACAGAAGAAATAATTCACAATTCGTTTAAACCAGGAAGCCAGTTTTATATTTTTAAGAATGACATCAATTCCTAATTCAATTATCTGAATGGTTGCCAATGCGACTGTCTTTTCATCTTTTTCAACCAGAATATATTTAAATATTATGTTTGGATTCGAACTTTCAAATGCTTCTAAAAATAATTTTGTGAAATAGGTATTCTCTTCCGGATTTATATCGAGACAATAGGAGTCATCAATATCATGAACAGAGTTGAGAATAGTAGTTTTTAGATTGGCCATCAGGCTTTATTAGTCGTAGTTTTTTTCGAAACTAAATAAACTTGCAAAATATTTATTTCTAATCAAATTTTTTTAACAAAACTTTACATGGCAGCTTTAGCAGCATCAACCGTTTTTTTGCTGTTACCAATAAATATTTGATTGTCAATTATAATGACTGGACGACTTAAAAACGTATAATGATCAAGAATGTAATGTTTATAATCTTTCTCTGATAAGTCCTGATTTTTCAAATCCATTTCCTTGTAAAGCTTGGCTCTTTTGCTAAACAATGCTTCATAACTTCCAGATAGCTGATGCATTTCTTCTAATTGCTTTACAGTAATTTCTTCTGATTTGATGTCTTGTAAAATATAGTCTGAAGAAGGATCCAGTTCCTTAATAATTCTTGCACAAGTATTGCAGGTTTTTAGGTGGTATATTTTTTTCACGGTCGTCGGATTCAAAAAACAAAGTAAATGGAATTACTTTAGATTAAACTATATTTAACTAAAATTAAAAATATGGAATTTAGTTTAAGTGTATTTGGAAAAACTCGAGGATATTTTAAATCCTTTCTTGATAAATTAACATTGGATGATTTGAACAAAATACCTGATGGTTTTAAAAATAATATAATCTGGAATATTGGACATGTTGTGGTTACCGAACAGTTGTTGCTTTATAGATTATCTGGACTGCCAACATTGGTTTCTGAAGAGGTTATAGAAAAATATAAAGTAGGAACAAAACCAGATAAATATGTTACGCAAAAAGAAGTTGATGAAATTTCAGAATTGCTATTTACTACAATTAATAAAACACAGGAGGATTATAATAACAATAAGTTTGTAAACTACAAGGAATATACGGTTTCGACAACCGGAGACACCTTGAGAAATATTGATGACGCCATCAGCTTTGCCTTGTTTCATGAAGGTATGCATTTTGGTTATATTTTAGCATTAAGAAAATCATTATAAACTATGGATTACTTTTCAATCGCAACTATTTTAATAGTTCTGTCTGCGTTATTTGGATACATAAATGTGAGATTTTTAAAACTACCAATCACGATTGGTTTAATGGTAATAACTTTGTTTTTCACACTTATTGTAGTGGTTTTAAGTTATATTGATGACACCTTACTGATACGGGAAAAGGAACTCATATCCAGCATCGATTTTGAAACAGTATTGTTAGATATCATGCTGTCGTATCTGTTATTTGCAGGCGCATTACATACCAATTTCCAACAATTAAAAGTACAGCGCTGGCCAGTTTTTGTGTTTGCGACCTTTGGCGTATTGGTGTCTTCTTTTTTGGTTGGAGGTATTATGTATTATGTATTGCAATTAGTAGGATTGGAAATTAATTTCATTTACTGTTTGCTTTTTGGCGCCTTGATTTCACCAACAGACCCAATTGCTGTGTTGGGAATCTTAAAACAAGCTGGAGCTCCTAAAAAACTGGAAACAAAAATTGTTGGCGAATCCCTTTTCAATGATGGGGTTGGAGTTGTTATCTTTTTAACAATATATCAGATAGCAAAAGGTGGAGGAGACATATCTTTTGGTCATGTAGCTGAAATGTTTGCTGTTGAAGTTCTTGGTGGAATCGCATTAGGATTGCTTTTGGGCTGGATAACTTATAGAATGATGAAATCTATCGATGATTACGACGTTGAAGTTATTATAACCTTGGCGGCTGTAATGGGCGGAACTTTATTAGCACATCAGTTACATATGTCTGCGCCTTTGGCAATGGTTGCCTGCGGATTAATGGTAGGTAATGATACCTTAAGGGATTCAGCTATGAGCGAAATTACAGAGACCTATGTAGATAAATTTTGGGAGCTGGTAGATGTACTATTAAACACCCTATTATTTGTTTTAATAGGAATGGAAATACTTGTTTTAACTTTTGAGGGTCAATATATTCTCGCTGGATTATTAGCTGTTCCAATCGTTTTATTCTCAAGATATTTATCGCTTTGGATTCCAATACATTTCTTTTCGAAAAAGTTAGAGTTTGTTCCAAATACTAATTTAATTATGACTTGGGGAGGATTACGAGGAGGGATATCCATTGCGTTAGCTTTAAGCTTGACAACCGAAATGCACAGGGAATTATTTTTAGTAATTACTTATGTAATTGTGGTATTCTCTATCATTGGCCAAGGATTGACGGTTGGACCATTAATTAAAAGATTGGCAAAAAATGAAGATTAATAAGTCTTTAGAAAATGTTCAATTTCATCAAAAGGAACTATGAATTCTGTTAGATTATCTGTGTATGACGGAATTTCGTTTGCATTGTAAAGAATGATAACACCTTCTTCATTTAAACCAATAGTTTCAGGTAATTTAAAATCATCAAAAGAAATGCTTTCAACTTCCTTTTCAAAATAGAGTTTCAGGAATTTTTTGAGTTCATTTTTATCCTTGATAAATTCATTGTATTGTATTTGATTTCCTGTTGAAGCATCAAAATTTAAGAATGATACTTTTGATGTTCCATGAATGCCTCCAGTATTCAAATAGGTATTCATGGCAATAGAAATAACTCGATTTGATTGATAGGTTACTTCACCATCAACTCCAGCTTCCCAAGGTGTTAATTCTAATTGCTGTTCTTCATTCATCTGATTTCTAAATTTCAGATATGATGAATTGAATTGCGCTATGGTTTCTTCAAAAGTGCCTTTAACATTGTTGCCTGAATCAATGTTCAAAGCGTTATTGGTGTATGCTCCTAATATTGAGTTGATGCTGGAACATATGGCATCATCTCCTTCAGCTTTTGGAATATTTATTTCAACAACAGCATCTTTTTCTTCGAGGATATTGATTTCAGAAAATGCCAGATTTACTTCTTCCTCACATGAAAAAAACAAGCTAATTGTCAGACTTAAAACTATTGTTTTAAGTCTTTTGTAAGTGATATTATCAAGCATATACTAAAGGTATTATTTTACATTGTAATACAACGAATTAAAACATAACTTTGTTGCAAAATATTTATAAATGAAATTCAATACGAAAACAATTCATGGTGGTCAAGAGCATGACAAGGCCTATGGTTCGGTCATGCCTCCAATATATCAAACCTCAACATATGCACAATCGACTCCTGGAGGACACAAAGGTTATGAATATTCTAGAACCCACAATCCGACTCGTAATGCATTAGAAAATGCTTTTGCAAGCATAGAAAACGGAAAGTATGGATTAGCTTTTGGCTCGGGATTGGCAGCTATTGATGCTATAATTAAGTTGTTGAAGCCTGGAGATGAGGTTATATCTACAAATGATTTGTATGGAGGAACGTATAGATTATTCACTAAAGTGTTTGAAGGATTTGGTATCAAGTTCCATTTTATTGGGATGGAAAATGCCTCAAATATAGAGGATTATGTAAACGAAAACACAAAGTTAATTTGGGTTGAAACCCCAACAAACCCAATGATGAATATCATTGATGTTAAAGCCGCATCAAATATTGCAAAAAGGCATAATATTCTGTTGGCTGTGGACAACACATTCGCAACACCATATTTACAACAACCCATTGATTTAGGAGCAGATATAGTTATGCATTCTGCTACTAAATATTTAGGAGGACATAGCGATGTAGTTATGGGGGCATTGGTTGTAAAAGACAAAGAATTAGCTGATAAATTGTATTTCATACAAAATGCTTCCGGTGCAGTCTGTGGGCCACAAGACAGTTTTTTGGTTTTAAGAGGGATCAAAACTTTACATATACGCATGCAAAGGCATTGCGAAAATGGAAAGGCAGTTGCAGAATATCTTGCTTCCCATCCTAAGATTGCAAAAGTATATTGGCCAGGATTTGAAAATCATCCTAACCATAAAATAGCTAAAAACCAAATGAAGGATTTTGGAGGTATGATCTCGTTTACAACAAAAGGGAATAATTATAATGAAGCAATACGAATTGTTGAAAATCTTAAAATATTTACTTTGGCAGAATCATTGGGAGGAGTGGAATCATTAGCTGGCCACCCGGCAAGTATGACACATGCGAGTATTCCTAAAGAGGAACGCGAAAAAACAGGTGTTGTCGATTCTTTGATACGGCTCAGTGTAGGTATTGAAGATGCAGAAGATTTAATTGCAGATCTGGCTCAGGCCATAGGCTAAAAATAATCTTTCTAGTCTAAGTAATAAACATAACCAACATTGAACCATACGAGCCAGTCATTGGCTTTGTCTTGGATGTTAGTATCAGAATGATTAAGTCCATCCACCCAATTTGTAAAATAATACTGCCACCTAAGGTCTATTAACAGGTCAGATATTAAAGATAACTTATATCTAGCCCCAACACTTGCAACAACAGACCAAGTCGTTCCGCTATCGGTATTGATACCTCCATCTGCAAAATCATAAAATATATTATTCGGGTCTTCAAGTCCACCTGGCAATGAAGATGTGGCATCTGGGCTATAATAAGTGAATTGAGCACCAATGCTGCCGTAAGGAGCAATGCGATAGGCACCTGCAGCAAAATCTCTTATACTCATCGGGAAATATTCTAACTGGGTACCAATATTGAGATTACTGGTCTCACCTTCCATTGCACGAAGTGTTTCTCCCCAAAAAGATTGTTTTTCTGATTCTGGACCAAAATGGTTTAATATCGTTTTATTATAAGATATCTCATTTCGTATTTTAAAGTGATCATTAAAATACGTGTCAGTTGAATAACAATTACAATCAGCACGATATGAAAAATTGATATAATGTATTAATCCGATTCCTATTCCAGTATTTCCTTTATTGGTGTCCCAGTCTTTACGTTCACCATAATCAGATTGAAAAGCTATTGGGCCGGCTACTATACCAACTTCATGAGAGAAACCAAATTGAGCATAAACAGCGTTTATTCCGAATAGCATACAGAATAATATGGTTAAGTATTTAGGTTTAAGCATAAGAATATCCTAAGTGATGAGGCATATAACAGGACAAATATATAAAAACTCGACGAAATAACAAATAAATCCGATTAAATGCAAAAAATTTATTTTGATAACGTTTTGGGATTAAAAAACAGTTCAAAATTAAAAATACGAATATGAAAAAAAAATAGACTTATTTTTAAAGATATCGTATATTTGTATGGAATAAATCAGTGTAAAATAAATTATCTTAAATATTATTACATGAAAAGTAAAATAAATGCATTTATGGATCTTGTAAAAGAAAGAAATGGTCAAGAGCCAGAATTTTTACAAGCAGTACAGGAAGTAGCAGATGCTACTATTCCTTACATAGTTAAACAAGATATCTATCATGGTAAAAACCTATTATTGAGAATGGTTGAGCCGGAAAGAGCAATCACATTCAGAGTTCCGTGGGTAGATGATAAAGGAGAAATTCAAGTCAATAGAGGTTACAGAATTCAAATGAATTCAGCTATTGGGCCTTACAAAGGTGGATTACGTTTTCATCCAACAGTGAACATGAGTATTCTTAAGTTTTTAGCATTTGAACAAGTATTTAAAAACAGCTTAACTACTCTACCTATGGGTGGAGGTAAAGGTGGTAGTGATTTTGACCCAAAGGGAAAAAGTGACAACGAGATCATGAGATTTTGTCATTCATTTATGAGTGAGCTTTTCAGACATATTGGTCCAAACACAGATGTCCCTGCTGGAGATATTGGTGTTGGTGGTAGAGAAATCGGATTTTTATTTGGAATGTATAAAAAGCTCAGAAATGAATTTACTGGAGTTTTAACCGGTAAAGGAGAGTCTTGGGGAGGATCGCTAATTAGACCAGAAGCAACCGGTTATGGAACCGTTTATTTTGCTGAAAGTATGTTAGAGACTAGAGGAGATTCAATTAAAGGTAAGACTGTTACAGTTTCCGGCTCCGGGAATGTGGCTCAATTTGCTGCAGAAAAGATATTACAACTAGGAGGTACAGTCCTTACTCTTTCTGATTCTTCGGGATATGTTTATGATGAAGATGGAATTGATGAAGCAAAACTAGATTTTGTAATGGAACTTAAAAATGTTAAACGAGGAAGAATTAGTGAGTACGTTAAAAAGTATCCTAAAGCAAAATTTGTTAAGGGAAAGACACCTTGGGAGATAAAATGTGATGTAGCAATGCCATGTGCGACTCAAAATGAGCTTCACGGAGACGATGCTAAAATATTATTGAAAAATGGTTGTATGTGCGTTAGTGAAGGTGCCAATATGCCTTCAACTATAGAAGCTGTTCATACATTCCAAGAAGCAAAAATTTTGTATGCTCCTGGAAAGGCATCAAATGCAGGTGGAGTAGCTACTTCTGGATTAGAAATGAGTCAAAACTCTTTACGTCTTAAATGGACAAGAGAAGAAGTAGATAGTAAATTGAAAGAAATTATGTCTGATATTCATGATAAGTGTATTGAATATGGCACAGATAAGGATGGTTACATAGACTATGTTAAAGGCGCTAATATTGCAGGATTTGTAAAAGTTGCGGATGCTATGCTTGCTCAAGGTATAGTTTAAGTTTAGTGTTAATTAAATTTAAGGCTCCCTATCTGGGAGCCTTTTTTATGCATACTATATTATTCATGTATATAATTCGTTATATATAGATATATTTGAAAAGAATATGAGAAAAGGGTTACTCTTTTTGCTAGTTATTTTAATGCCATTTATCTTAATTTCCCAAGATTATTCTAATTTATGGGAAGGTCATTTTTCGTATTTCAACATAAAAGATGTTTCACAAGGTAATGGTAAGATATATGCTGCTTCAGAAAATGCGGTTTTTATATATGATCAGGAAACTGAGCAAATTGAAACAGTATCTACTATTAATGGGTTGTCAGGTGAAACGATTTCTACAATTCATTTTAGTGAAACATATAATCTTTTATTGATTGGATATGAAAATGGTCTGATTGAAATAGTGTCTGATGATAGTAGTGATGTGTTATCTGTAATAGACATTTTAGATAAACCAACAATTCAACCTTCGAACAAAAAAATAAATCATTTCAATGAATTTGAAGACGTTGTCTACATATCTACAGATTATGGAATTTCTGTCTATAATTTGAATGCCCTGGAGTTTGGAGACACCTATTTTATAGGGAATCTGGGTAGTCAGATCAAAGTCTCAGAGACGGTCATTTTCGGAGATTATATTTATGCAGCATGCACAGATAGTAATGGATTAAGAAAGGCGATTTATTCCAGTAATAATTTAATAGATTACCAACAATGGGAGACCGTAATTAATGGTACATTTCTTTACGTACAATCACTAAATGGAAAACTATATGTAATTCAAAGCAATAGAAAATTGTATGAAGTCTTGAATGACTCATTATTAGAGTTATTTACATATCCAGATATTCCATTAGACTTTAAGACAATCAATGATAGATTGATCGTTACATCAAAAGATAATGTATACATATACGATAATGCCTTTAATTTAATTTCTGAAGTGACCCCAATTTCGGAATTTGATTCTGACTTTACCTCAGCTATTGTGAATTTTGCTGACGATGTATTTATTGGCACAAAGGAATTCGGAATTTTAAAGACATCCCTATCAAGTCTATCTATCATGACTGAAATCCATCCAGATGGACCTTTGTTGAATTCACCTTTCTCACTGGAAGCCTATGAAGATAATTTATGGGTAACTTATGGAGAATATTCATTATTTTATAATCCCTATCCATTAACAAGACGAGGAATAAGTCATTTAATTGATGAAAACTGGATAAATAAGCCTTATGACAGCGTTTTAGGGGCTGCAGAATTAAATAAAATATCTATTAACCCAAATAATAAAGATCAGGTTTTTATAAGTTCATTTATTGATGGTATTTTAGAAGTAAATGATGATTCACCTACCATTCTATATAATGAAACTAATAGTGGTTTGGAGTCCTGGGTATTCCCACCAAATCCTAATTTGGTAAATATTAGGGTTGGAGGAGCAAATTTTGATAGTAATGGACTTCTATGGAATGTTACTTCTTTGGTTGATAATGCCTTAAAGTCATTTAATCCAGAAACTAACCAATGGCAGAGCTATAGTTTTTCAAGTATTATTGAAGATCCGTTCAGTAGTATAGGGTTTAAGGAATTAATTATTGACAATAACGAAAATAAATGGATCACATCTTACTTGGGACTTATTGGGGTTAAAACAAACGGGAATTCGGCTACTATAAAGATCTTAAAAGGTGAAGGAGATGAAGGTAATTTACCAAGTAATGATATACGAGCGATCAAACTAGATGACAGAAATCAACTTTGGATTGGAACAGATAAGGGATTGAGAGTATTATATAATCCAGAATCATTGTTTAGCGATGATGGAGTACAAGCAGATGAAATAATTATTGTTGAGGATGGTATTCCTAAGGAATTACTATTTCAACAATGGATATCAGATATTGAAGTCGATGGGTCAAACAATAAATGGATCGGAACATTAACAAATGGCTTGTTTTATTTCACTGAAAACGGACAACAAACAATTTACCATTTCACAACAGACAATTCCCCTTTACCTACAAATAATATAATTGATGTGTCATTAGATTCATCAAATGGTAAAGTTTACATTGCCACAGATAAAGGCTTGGTCTCCTTTAGATCAGGAGGTTCAAAACCAAGATCAAATTTAGAGACTGCTTTTGTATACCCTAACCCGGTTAGACCAACATTTAATATAACAGATCAACGTGTTAAGATTAAAGATATATCTGAGAACATCAATATTAAAATAACAGATATTGAGGGCAATCTGGTTGCTGAAGCGCAATCAAACACCAATCAAAGATACCAAGGCTATAATCTTGAAATTGATGGTGGTACTGCATTTTGGAATGGTAAGAATTTGGCAAATAATGTAGTTGCCAGTGGCGTTTATTTGGTGTTATTGTCAGATTTAGATACCTTAGAAACCAAGGTTTTAAAACTAATGGTTATAAGATAATGCTTGTTCCAACCAAAGCAATAGTCATATCAAAACTTAAATACAGAGATAACGACCTAATTGTTAAATGTTACACAGATCAATTTGGCATTCAAAGTTACTTATTAAGAGGTGTTCTAAGAAGTAAGAAAGGCAAGTTAAAAACGGCTTATTTTCAGTTATTATCACAACTTGAATTAATTGTTAATTATAGAGAAACTCGCTCGCTACAATCTATTAGTGAGGCTAAACCTTCTGCCTTTTATCAAAGCATTTATTCAAACGTTGCTAAAAGCGCCATTGTCATGTTTTTGGCTGAGGTATTAAATGGAGTACTTAAGGAGGAAGAAAAAAACGAATTATTGTTTACTTATCTGGAAACCACATTGCAATGGCTAGATGCGAACGATGAATTCTCAAATTTTCATCTACTTTTTTTACTCAATCTGTCTAAATATTTAGGCTTTTATCCGGATCTTAATCTTTCGGAATCAATCTATTTTAATCTGAAAGATGGTAAATTCCAATCTAAAAAAACGAATACATATTGCATATCTGATGATATATTGATGTTGCTTAAACAGTTCTTGGGCATAAATTTTGATGCTTTAAATTCAATTAAAATAAATTCTGCTCAAAGACAGGAGCTTTTAAGTATTATTTTGCTTTATTTTGAGTTACATTTAGGCTCTTTAAAAAAGCCAAGGTCCTTGCAGGTGTTGA
The DNA here is from genome assembly GCA_013043005.1 of Flavobacteriaceae bacterium. Taxonomy (GTDB): domain Bacteria; phylum Bacteroidota; class Bacteroidia; order Flavobacteriales; family Flavobacteriaceae; genus Site-B1. The sequence continues at coordinate 14,050 of JABDOZ010000057.1, forward strand.
ATCAAGTTTTTGCATAATGAAACAATGTATTTCACTGTTTTTTTTATTTTTCTCCGCACTTGTATTTTCACAGGAGGTGACAATACTCAACCAGGTTACATACAATTCAATTCCAGGTGTTGCTATCTACAATGAATCAAAAACAACAAGTGCATTCACAGACTTAAATGGTAAGGTTAATTTAAATATCTTTAAGGGTACTGACAGGCTCTTTTTTCAGCATATTTCATATAAAACATTAATAAAAACAAAAAATGAAATATTAAAAGGTTCTTCCAGCATACTTTTACGCCCAAACCCTCAAAGCTTAAATGAGATTGTGGTTTCGGCTTCAAAGTTTATGCAGAGTAAAGAGGAAATTCCCCAAAAGATTTTAAGTTTAGATGCTAAAAATATTGCTCTTGCCAACCCGCAAACCAGTGCAGATCTGCTAGAAAATAGCGGTAAAGTATTTGTTCAAAAAAGTCAGTTAGGAGGCGGAAGTCCAATGATCAGGGGATTTTCAACCAACCGGTTATTGATTTCTGTAGATGATGTAAGAATGAATAATGCCATTTTTAGGGGAGGAAACCTGCAGAATATTATATCTATTGACCCATTTTCAGTACGATCCTCAGAAATTATTTTGGGCTCAGGATCTGTTATTTATGGTAGTGATGCCATAGGTGGTGTTATGAGTTTTTATACTCAAAAACCGGAATTATCCTATACCACTTCTGGGCTATTAAAAACCAATGCGCTACTAAGGTATTCAACGGCAAACAATGAAAAGACATCACATCTCGATTTTAACTTCGGATTTAAAAAATGGGCCTTTTTAACCAACATTAGTTATACCGATTTTGATGACCTTAAAATGGGTAAAAATGGACCTGAAGAATATCTGCGAAATGAATACGTTCAAAGGATTGATGGAGAAGATATGATGGTAGAAAATGAGGATCCGCTAATCCAGAACCCAACTGGATACAATCAAATTAATTTTATGCAAAAAGTAAGGTTTGAACAAACCCAAAGTTTATTCTTTGATCTGGGAATTCATTACAGTGCTACTTCAGAATTTTCAAGATACGACAGATTATTGAGGTATAACAATGGTAATTTAAGATCTGCAGAGTGGACTTACGGACCTCAGAAATGGTTCATGGCAAATTTTAAAGTAACACGTATTAGCAGTAAATCCAATTTATACGATAAACTCAAGTTTACAGCTGCTTTTCAGGATTTTAAAGAAAGCAGATTTGATAGAAATTACCAGTCAGATATTAGAAATATCAGAAGAGAAAATGTAAAAGCATATTCCTTTAATCTCGACTTAGAAAAAGAATTATCCGGAAAAACAGAATTTAACTACGGTATTGAATATTTGTATAACAAAGTATTTTCTAATGGAAAAGGGCTGAATATAGATACCAATACGTCAAACCAGGCTGTTTCCAGATATCCCGATGGCTCAGACTGGCAATCTGTGGCCGCTTACTCCAGTTTAAAGTATAAGCCAAATAATAATTTTGTATTGCAATCAGGATTGCGGTACAATCACATTATTGCAAATGCAGATTTTACAGAAAACAACCAGTTTTTAAACCTGCCATTCAATTCCTCAAAAGTAAATACTGGCGCGCTTACAGGAACAGCAGGAATTACCTGGACACCAAACAAAACAATGCAATGGCGATTTAATCTGGCTACAGCTTTTCGCGCTCCAAATATTGATGATATTGGTAAAGTGTTTGATTCAGAACCTGGCTCTGTGGTGGTGCCAAATCAAAATTTAAAACCAGAATACTCATATGGTGGTGATTTGGGACTAAGACTTAATTTTAATGATATTGTAAAAGTTGACTTAGGCACATACTATACCTATCTAGACAATGCCCTTGTTAGGAGGGATTTTGAGTTAAATGGATCAAATACTTTACTTTATGATGGAGAGTTAAGCAATATCCAAGCTATTCAAAATGCATCAAAAGCATGGATATATGGATTTGAAACTGGAATAGAAGTCAATTTTTCTAAAACTTTTAAATTAACAAGCCAATACAATTTTATAGGAGGTACAGAAGAAGATGAGGAAATTGAGGTGCCTATTAGACATGTGGCTCCTAGTTTTGGAAACTGCCACCTGGTCTATGATAACAACAGATTTAAATGTGATGCCTTTGTTGTTTATAATGGCGAATTATCCTATGATCAATTAGCACCATCAGAAAGAGAAAAAAGTTTCATGTATGCAACAGATAGCAACGGAAATCCATATTCTCCAACCTGGTATACTCTTAATTTTCGCACGCAATATCAAATCAATCAAAAAATACAGCTTACTGCAAGTTTTGAAAATATTTCTGACCAACGTTACAGACCCTATTCTTCTGGTTTAACGGCTCCTGGAAGAAACCTGATTATGTCTGTAAAATATTCGCTTTAATAAGCTGATTTTTAAGCGGTTTCGAATTCTTTAAAACCTAATTTCTTAATTTAGAGTAATTATAAGCAACTAATTTACCGTGTTTTTTATCGATTATTTTAACACCTTTTTTCATTTTATCGAATTTAAGATGGATTAATCGAACAACTAAGGTTTGGCAAGACCTTTGCTATATTTTTGTAATGTATTAAGGTACTCCCCAAAAACTTTAATACTCCCAAAACAAAAAAGACATGAAAAAAATTACCCTACTTATGAAGACTTCCGCTTACGCAATCTGCGTTTTGGTTTTTTTAAGTTCAACTATATCGTTCAGTCAAACAAACAGAGT
>JABDOZ010000068.1 GCA_013043005.1 Flavobacteriaceae bacterium
ACTAATGCCCTTACGGGATATTTCAGACCCATCCCTATTGATGAGGAAAAGATCTTTTCATTTAAATATACCAGTGATGGCTTTGTCCCGGTTTATGTCTATAATGAAGAAAACATTGAAGTTTCCAGCATAGAATTTTTAGGGAACAGAACGGTGGAAAAACATCCCGAATTAAAAAGCTGGACGACTGACGTCCCGAATATTGGAAACTTTGATGATAAAAGCCTCAATGCAAAAGAGGGTGTTTATATTCCCAGGAAAGAAATTAAATTAACCTACGCGTATCCAACTATAATCGGGTACAAGAACAAATTTGGCTTAGGGTATAGATTCAACTTTCAGGACCCTATAGGCCTCAAAACCTTAGATCTCTCCCTGTCCTATACACCAAACAGTTGGGATAATAATTTTGATGATTCGGAAAGCGATATACTAAAGGATGAACAATTTCATGCAGCATTTAAATATTCAACGGCCAAATTGACTGGATTTTTAGCGGGCACCTATGACTTTTACGGGTTTTATAATCAGGCCGACTTTTATGATTTATTCGGACCTACAAAACGATCCAGAAAAGGAATAAACATCGGTATTGATCACAATCGCTCTTTGATCTATGACAATCCCAGAAACCTCGATTTGAATTTTGGCGCCAGTGCTTTTTACGGCCTAAATCAATCTCCTGAATTTCAGCAAATCAATTTTGCAGATGACGACTTTAATACCAACCTTTTTTACAACGTATATACGTCCTTTTCGTATAGAGACCTGAAAGGATCAGTTGGGGCAGTAGATGCAGAAAAAGGGATTAAAACTTCTTTAAACCTGTCTAATTCAATCACGGAAGGCGAGTTTTTTCCCAGAATTTTTGGGACGCTGGATCTTGGCTTTCAACTACCCGTTGATCACGCCTCCTTTTGGATTAGAAGTTCTGCCGGGAATTCCTTTACTAAAAGGGTCAATCCATTTACTCGATTTGGTTTTGCAGCCTTTGGAAATAATATCATTGACAATGCAATGTCTAAAATGTACAGAAGGACGTTCTCTTTTGCTGGCTTGAGATTTGATGCGGAGAAAAGTATTATTGCAAAGAGTTTTTTTAAATCAACTTTAGAGCTTGCATTACCTCCTTTGAGATACAGAAAACTTGGGGTTTTTAACTTATTTGCTACCCATTCTCATGCTACGGTATTTGCCGGAGGATTATTTACTAAAAACTACGAGGCTAGTACAGATGCAGCTCAGGTTTCATTTACAGGCCTTTCTGAAAATTTCCGAAATATAGGCTTTCAGGTAGACACCAAGCTGGTTATGTTTTCTCATCTGTCTTCAACCTTCTCATTTGGATGGGCGAGAGCTTTTGAAATCGGGAATGAAAACAGGTCTTTTGACGAGTGGATGGTCTCATTAAAATTCTAAAACTTAATGAATCCGGTACTTAAAACAAGTTTGTTTACCAGCATTATAGTCACGGCACTATTTATTGTCTTACTATATCCATTAGTATTGATTGAAACCCTGAAGGTCTACGACCTGGTATTAGTAAGCCTTTCTGTTTTTCCCGGTTTTTTTATTATGTCATTTATTTATAATCTGGATGAGCAGGATAAAGAGCCCTTATGGCTTCTTGCCATAGCATTTATTTTAGGAGGTATAAACTTACTTTTGGACATCAATGTTTTAGAATATCTACTTAGTGCCAATACTATTGAGAATTACTTTTTAAACACAGGAATGGAAGCGCTTACCGTTTCTATAACCGAAGAGATTTTAAAATTCTTGGTTGTAATCCTGATCATTTATCCCAATAAACATTTTGATGAACCTTTTGATGGGATAGTCTATTCTGTTTTTGTTGGAATGGGTTTTGCGACTATTGAAAATCTTACTTTTGTACTACAGGGTTCGGCATCACAGGCTATCTTGAGAATGGTCACTGCGGTGCCAGCACATTTTGTATTTGCAGTGATTATGGGGTATTATTTGGGCAAGGCCAAAAGCAGGAAGAAAGCTCCATTGGTGTATATCCTTTTATCACTTTTGATCCCTATTATAATTCATGCCTTGTATGACTATTTCTTATTTATTGAGTTGGTAAAAGGCATTTGGATTGTTGGCATCGTAACGCTTGTTATTGCATTGTACATGGCCAAAAAGTCCATTTTGGAACATATGAATGC
>JABDOZ010000073.1 GCA_013043005.1 Flavobacteriaceae bacterium
TATTCCAAGCCTTTAATCTTATTAAATTTGTAAAAGCTTCTATTCCTGTTAAATCATTAATTCCATTATTACTTACATCTAATTGTCCTGTCATAGCTTCAGCTTCACTTCTTAAAATAACATGATCCTGAATTCCAGCTGCATCAACGCCCAAATCTATGAGTGCTTGCTCAAAATTCGTATCTGGTATGTACACAGTACCACAGTCCGTGCTAAAAGGATCTTCAGAATATGTGGTCATCGTTGTAGACACACTATCATCTGCGGTAATACACGATAAAAGAGGTGTATTATTAACGTTAAAAAAAATCACCTGATTATTATTTCCATTTCGGACATTGAGATAGGCCAGATTTGGATTATTTTGTGCACGAAGGCGAATTAAATTTTCATTAGCACTTAAATTTAGGCCTGTTAAATTTGTACTCTGAGCTTGTAATCGCCAAAGATTCAGATTGCTTGAAACATCTAAGGATGAAATTACTGTTTCATGTACAAATAACTCTTCTAGTAATCCATTTTTGCTAACATTTATACTACTAATATTTGGGTTCCGCATCACACCAAAACGCCTAAGCATTATGTTTTTAGACACATCTATAGATGATAATTGATTATCATTAAAAAAGAGATTGTCAAGCTTTATGTTTTTGGAAACATCAACACTTGTTAAAGCACCGTTCCCCAACTGCAAACTAGTAAGGTTTACAAAAGCTCTTATGCCAGTTAAATCTGAAATTTTTTCAGTAACACTTGTAATTAAAGGGTTTTCAAATCCATCGTTTTGAAATAACGGATTTGTAAGGTTTAAATCTGTTACCGCTATAGCATCTGTTCTTAAAATTTGACCGTTTAGAGTATCATCACTATCAATGTTCAAATCAATTAATGATTGTTCAAAATAAGGGTCTGGAATATTGACCTTACTTATTTCAAAGTTACTTATTCCAGACGACCATGTTCCAATCCACATGTTGTCATTACTGTCTTGATAAAAAGATCTAACACCTCCAGGAATTAAGCCATCGGTTGTTGTATACGCTGTTAATTCACTGCCATCAAATTTTAATGCCCCAGAATTACTTCCAAACCATAAATCGCCAAAGTTGTCCTGATAAATAGCTCTAATTGAATTATCCAACAATCCATCTGCTGTGGTAAAGGTTTCCCATGTAGTGCCATTAAATTTACTCAAACCTGCATCGGCATAATTAGCAAACCAATAATCGTTATTAGTGTCTTGATATATTACATATACATTATTAGAAGCTAATCCATCTGCTTCTGTATAATTGGTCCATGTGGTACCGTCAAACTTTACAGCTCCACTTTGTAAGCTAGCAAACCACAGATCTCCATTATTGTCTTGAATTATACTTGATATTTGATTTAAAGCAAAATTGTTTTCTATAGTATAATTAGTCCAGGTTGTTCCATCAAATTTAGAAACACCATTATTAGTTCCAATCCAGATATTTCCAAAAGTATCTTCTATTATTGCTAAAACATAATCATCTGCTAATCCTTCAGTTGTTGTATAGTTTGTAAGGAATGAGTAATCATATTTAGTAACACCTGTTGTTGTACCTATCCATAAATTATTATTACTATCATGAAATAGGACTCTAATATTATTACCAACAAGACCATTTTCAGTATTAAACTGCTCCCAAGATGTTCCATTAAATTTTGCTAAACCAGAAGTTCCCGGAGGGTTTGTCCATGAGCCAAACCACAGATCATTATTATGGTCTTCAACAATAGCATAAATACCACTATCAATTATCCCGTCTGAAGGATAATAATTAGTCCAATTTTGGGCATTGATCTGGTTGTTTTCTGAAATAAAAAAGAAAAGCAACAGAAGTACTTTTAAGTAAGAATTTTTCATAAAGGTTTGGTTTTAGTTAATAGCAAAAAACTTATGTGTTGTGCCCAAAACATAATTATGAAAAGAGGAAGATTAGAGCTAATTAAAAGCTATTTAGTAAAAAAAAGGAATTGTAAAACTTTCTGTAATTATTACAATTATGTGCAATAATGAATATGCATATATTGTTTTTATAAGGACAAACTGCTTGTTTTTTATAAAACGTAATGTTGACTTAAAAGCAAAGAAAGTGTCGGGTAACAGCTAATGAATAAGATTAGAAATTTTCCCGACACTTGATTCTTTGATTCTCCCTTAAAGAATTAATTAATAGCATTCTAAAGTTATAATAAAATATCGTGTTATTAAAATATTTGTCACAAACAACAAAAAACTTTACATGAACAACACATGAAAGCAGCTATTTAATATTAAGTACTTCTTTTAATTGTTGTTTATAGGTTCTAGACAAATTAATCCATGTACCATCATTTAACATTAACTTTGTAGAATTAATAATTTTAATGTAAGCTATATTCACAATATAAGATTTGTGAATTCTAACAAATTGTTGCGATGGTAGTGTTTCTAATATACTGATTAAAGAATTTCTGTCTATTTCTGGTTTTTCTTTACCAGCTATATGAAATTCTAAATAATGTCCTGCAGATTTAATAAACCGCAATTTATTTGAATTTATAACAGCTTTACTTTTAAGATATAACAATTCAGATTCCACGATATTATTTTCTGCATGAGATTTTAATTTTTCTCTAAGGAGTGAAATTTCATTTTGGCTTTTATTGTTTTTTTTATAGAAATAAATTGAGATAAAAAATAAGAAAATTGCAAGAGCTACAATTTTGAATAAATTATTTTTATAAAACAGTTTATCTTCTGATAAATGTTTCTCTTTATCTAAATAATGCTGGGTTATTGACTTTTGTTGAGACTCATTGATTCCACCAACTTTTATATTTCTTGGATCAATGTTTTTTAATCTATTCGCTTCTTCAAGTTTTATATACTTATTATATGCTTCTTTATTATTTAGTTTATTATGAATACGAGCTAAAAGATTGTAGTTTCGAGAGTAATTTCTTTGAAGTTTAAGTTTTTCTGCTAATTTCTGACTTGAATCAGCAATTTTTAAAGCTTTATTATAATCTTCTTTTTGAAAATATACTTCTGCCAGTAAACTCAAATTATTAGTTACCAACATCAAATTTTCATTCTTTTTAAATCCTTTGATTGATTGATCTAAATAATATTGAGCACTATCTAAACTTAACTTGGAAAAATAACTAATTCCTAAGTTCATGTAAGACATGTTTAAGGATCGCTTATCATCAGAAGTACGGTAAATATTAATTAACTTTTTTGAATAGTAAATTGCCGAATCATAATATTTTGTATTTCTATGGTTAATAGAAAGATCATTGTAAATAATATGTTCAAATCTAGTATCTCCTAGTTCTTTTGAAAATCTCAAGGCTTTATAAAAGAATAGATTACTCTTTTGATAATTTTGCAATCTAGAATTCGCTATGCCTAAGAACCGATAAGCTTCCTTTTTACCATTAGTTAAATTGTGTTTTTGAGAAAATTCAAGCATTTTTTGACTATATAACAATAAACTATCTGGTGTTCTTAAATGTTTTCTAGTCAAGTCTTCAAGACGTTTATATTCTTGACTTACATCCTGACTGTATGAAGATCCTATTGAACTAAATATTAAAAAAAATGCTGTAAATACTCTTAGTATCAATAATCTGGTAATAGTGGTTAGTTAATTTTAAATAGACTTTTAAAATAAATTGAAATCACTAAGATAAAACTTTAATGATATATAGTTAAATTTATACAACAAAATTGTGTTTTCTCTTACGGACTAATTAAAAGAAGTTAATCGGAGTTGATTCTATAAAATTATATATCGAAAGGAATAAATTTTATTAAAATTTAATAAAATAATTCAATAGTTTCTTATTAAAAAAAAAGCGCTATCAGAACCTTAAAATATATTTGCATTGTTTTTATTATTGAAAAATGTATAAGCTCCAATCTCTAAAGGTAATTTACTTTTATTAGACCTGACTTGACCTTTTAAAGGTCTTTTATATCAATCATCAAAACTATTTGGAAAGCCAACATAAAAAGAATAATTATAACCTTTAAAGATATACTTTGTCCACTAAAGCTCGAATATAATTAACCAAACACTATAAGTAAATAGAAAAAAAGCCAGTCTACACATTTTATTAAAATACTTCCGTTAACCGAAATAACCGCGATAAGTTTACATATCCGAAATAGCTACGCTGATGGATTATCTTCGATGATCCAGAAGAATCCCACTCGTGCAATTACAATCCCAAACAGCTACGCTGATGGATTATCTTCGATGATCCAGAAAAATCCCAAACAGCTACGCTGATGGATTATCTTCGATGATCCAGAAGAATCCCACTCCTGCAATTACAATCCCAAACAGCTACGCTGTTTATTATTTTTCATTCTAAAAAATACAAAAGCGAGCTTCGTATTTTTTAGAATGAAAAATCCCATTGCGTTTTACGCAATGGGATTGTGAGTGATGTGGGTCATACTGGATTCGAACCAGTGACTTCTACCCTGTCAAGGTAACACTCTGAACCAACTGAGTTAATGACCCAAATATTTCTGATAAAGATATAAAAAAAGTCCACTTTAAAAGTGAACTTTTGTGGGCGCGAAGGGATTCGAACCCCTGACCCCTTGGGTGTAAACCAAGTGCTCTGAACCAACTGAGCTACGCGCCCCATTAATAGGACTGCAAATATAAGTCAGATTTTCATTCTACCAAATTAATTCATTCAAAATTCTAAAGAATTTCAGAGACCACAAATGTACTGCCACCAACATAAATCAGATCGTTTTTATCGGCATTTTCCTTGGCCATTTTAAGAGCCTCTTCAACTGAATTATAAACTTTACCAATCAATCCGCTTTTTTCAAATGTTTTCTTTAAAATAGTTGCATCCATACCTCTTTCTATTTTCGGTTTGCAAAAATAATACTGTCCGGATCTCGGAAATAAATCGAGTAGTCCTTCTAAATTTTTGTCGTTTACGAATCCAAGAACTAAGTGAAGGTTTTTAAAAATTTCTTCATTCAATTGTTGCATTGTATATGTTAATCCTTCCCTATTGTGTGCCGTATCACAAATAATTTTCGGGGAGCTTTCTAGGAGCTGCCAGCGACCACGAAGACCGGTGTTAACAATGACGTTCATCAATCCTAGTTTCTGATGTTTTTTTGAAATTTTAAATCCGTGATCGTTCAAAACCTCAACAGCCATAACGGTCGTTCTTAAATTATGAATCTGGTAATTGCCTTTCAGGTCACTATTCAATTTAATTCCCTTTTGTTTTTTATCGGCAAAAGTGATCTTTGAATTATTTTGCTTCGCAATTTCTTTAAAAATAAAAGCCGTTTCAGCCTGGGTTTCTCCAATGACCACAGGAACATTTGGTTTAATGACTCCTGCCTTTTCCTTTGCAATACTTGCTAAAGTGTTTCCTAAAAATTGTGTGTGATCCAAGCCAATATTCGTTATTATTGCTAACTCTGGGTCAATGATATTAGTGGAATCAAGACGTCCTCCTAGGCCAACTTCAATAATTGCAATATCTACGTTTTTCTTCGCATAATAATCAAAAGCAAGTCCTACGGTCATTTCAAAAAATGATAACTGATTTTCTTCAAAAAACGCTTTGTGCTTTTTAATGAAACCTATCACATAGTTCTTGCTAATGCATTGACCATTCAATTTAATACGCTCTCGAAAATCTTTTAAATGAGGAGATGTATACAGTCCGACATTATAACCTGCTTCTTGAAGAATTGAGGCCAACATATGACTTGTTGATCCTTTACCATTAGTTCCAGCGACATGAACCGATTTGAATTTTGTTTCAGGGTGGCCTAAATAAGCTGCTAATTTTAAACTATTTGTCAGATCAGATTTGTAAGCTGATATGCCTTTATTTTGATACATTGGCAATTGACTGAACATCCATTGCACAGTGTCTTGATAGTTCATTCTTATTGTGTAACACTGAATTTAACTACAACAAATCCTATTTGTTTGATGGGTGCTTTGGAATCAGCAGGCCATTTATAAGATAAGGCCGTTTTTTTTGCAGCGTCATACAAGCAAAGATTTCCAGTTGTCCCTTTTATTCCTGGCACAGCATTGACCACACTTCCAGATCTGTTTACCTGAATTTCAACGACAACTGTACCTTCTTCATCACATTCGGGTATAACCTTAGATTTTCTTGGTTTCCCTCTTCCAGTCAATCCATAGCCAACGCCACCACTTCCTGAACCAGGCTCTCCAAAATAACTTGGTGCGTAGGGATCGCCATCTATTTGTCCTTTATCGCCAACTTTGTCATCATCACCCTCACTGCCACTTTCAGTGCCATCAGATTTTCCAATACCTCCCATAAGAGCGTCAAGTTTTTTCTTCTTCTCTTCACGTTCAATACGCTCCTTTTCAATACGCTCGGCCTCGGCCTTAGCTTCGGCTTCAGCCTTGGCTTTTTCTCGTGCTTCAGCTTCTTTTTGCTTTTTCATGGCTATTGCTTCTGCGTTCTCTGCAGTAAGCACTTCCTCAGCATCTGTATTTGGCTTTGCTGTTTCAGGTTGGGATTCCTGAACATTAGGCTGTTCATTAATATCTAACGGCTCTGACTTTATCGGTTTTTTTGGCTGCACTTTACCACTTCCAAAATCTGTTGTTCCAAAATTTACAGCTATGCCATACTCTTCTGGAGGATCTAAGTATTTAGGGCCCATTATGAAAATAAGCAATATCAAGATCAATGCAATTAATGCAGTTAATCTTGCAGAGTCCTTTTCATGTTTGGTCTTAAAATACTTCAACATGTTTAATTTGGTTTTACAGCCAAAATGACCTTAAACTTATTTCTATTCGCAATGTCCATGACAGTAACCACATTTTCGACAGGAACAGATTTTTCGGCTCTTAACACGATAGTTGGTTTTTCTTCACTAGAAAGTGCGGCGATCAATTGACTTTCTAAAACACTTTCGCCAACTCGTTTTTCATCAATATAATAGGTGAGATCTGACTTGATACTTACGGCAACCGACTGCTTGTTTTCGGTTTTTCCACTTGCTTTTGGCAATATAATATCAATAGCATTTGTGGTCACCAAAGTTGAAGCAATCATGAAAAATATCAAGAGTAAGAATACAATATCTGTCATTGAGGACATATTGAATTCTGGTGTTACTTTATTTCTTCCTCTAATATTCATAGTTCCTTTTAAATTGGCTCATGTAATAGGTCTAAAAATTCAACAGAATTTGCTTCCATTTTATGAATAACCTTATTTGTTCTTGCCACTAAATGATTATAGGCGATATAGGCTATAATACCTACGATCAAACCACCAACCGTTGTTGTCATGGCCGTATATAACCCACTGGCTAAAACATCCATTTGAATGGTGCCTCCCGCGTTCGCAAGTTCAAATATTGCTAATATCATTCCAATTACTGTACCAAGAAACCCGATCATTGGTGCAGCACCTGAGATTGTTGCAAGAATAGATACATTTTTTTCTAATCCGTAAACTTCCAACTTCCCTGCGTTTTCAATCGCAATATTGATATCCTCTAAAGGTCTTCCAATTCTCGTAATTCCCTTGTCTATCAATCGAGATACAGGCGTGTTTTGCTGTGCACATAACACCTTAGCCGCATCCACCTTACCGCTAGACACATTGTCTTTGATCAGATTCATGAAATTTGGATCAACTTTAGACGCCGCTTTTATAGCAAAAAGACGTTCAAAATAAATGTACATGGCTACAATCAAAAGTAGAAAAAGGACTAAAATAATGAGTTGCCCTGCAAGACCACCGCTTTTAATTAATTCGATGATTGACAGCGTTTTTTCAACAGACTCCTCTCCTAAGAGTTCAGTTCCATCCTGAACTGCATATAATATGTTTGTATTTAGCATACCTTACTTATTAATTAGATACTGAATAATAACGACCTTTTTTAGGTTTAAGTATTTTAAAACCACAATCTGGTCAAGAAGAAAACAAGTGCACCGCCAATAAAGCCTAAAAATGCTAACCATCCTATCTTCTTCATATACCAGAAAAAGTCAATTTTCTCCATGCCCATTGCGACTACACCTGCTGCCGAACCTATTATCAGCATACTTCCACCAGTTCCAGCAGAATAAGCAATAAAATGCCAAAGTTCATTATCTATAGGCTCGGAAAACATGCCTAAGCTGGCAGCAACCAAGGGTACATTATCGATAACTGCCGAAGCGACTCCAAGCAATAGCACCACCACATCTGACACACCTTCTCCATGTAATTCTGTACCAAGCATTGGCATCGTATCTTGCAACGAAGTTGCAAAATTAAATAACAGTCCTAATGATTCCAATGCAGCCACAGCCATAAGGATTCCCAAGAAAAAGAGAATACTTGGCATTTCAATTTTCGAAAGGGAATGGTGTACTGGACTATGGTGTGCATACGCGTCACTTTCTTCTAAATCAATTGAAGTCAATGCAAATTTTGCTGAACTGTACAATTCGGCAAAAATCGCTACTACACCTAAAGCAAGCATCATACCTACATATGGTGGTAAGTGCGTTACCGTTTTAAAAATTGGCACCGATATTATTGCTCCCAATCCTAAATATAGCATGGTCGAGCTATATTTTGAAGTTGGACCTGAATCATCATCATCTGCATGAGGTTCCAGTTCACCCTGAAACACCTTTAAAAAGGATGCAATTGCAAATGGTATTGCCATACAGACAAGAGAAGGAAGGAATAAATATTTTATTAAATTTAAGGTGGTTACCTTGTCGCCTATCCATAACATGGTCGTAGTCACATCTCCAATTGGTGACCAGGCACCTCCGGCATTTGCAGCAATTATTATTAGTCCAGCGTACCATATTCGCGTATCACGCTGATGCACAATTTTTTGAAGAATAGATATCAAGACAATTGTTGCTGTAAGGTTATCTATTATCGCCGATAAAATAAAAGCCATAACACCAAAGAACCACAAAATTTTCACTTTGCTTTTAGTTCGAATAAATGATTTTATTGTCGAAAAACCATCAAAGTAATCTATGATCTCTACGATCGTCATTGCCCCTAATAAAAAGACCAAAATCTCAGCCGTTTTCCCTAGATGATGCAACAAGGTTTCTTCAAGAAGATGCATTTTCCCTTCATGATCATTGGCAGTTCCAAAATTATCAAGTAGAGCATGGTTGGCCGAATCGAACCACTGAGAAAAATTATCAATTCCCAAAGAGATAAGCGCCCAACTCAAGGCCATCATGATCAATGCGGGAATTAACTTATCAATTTTTAGATTATGCTCTAAGGTTATCGCTAAATAACCTACTACAAATACAGTAATAATTAATGTTTCCATGGTTTATAAAAGTTGTTTTAAAGCAATTTCAAAGGCAGTTTCACTAATGCCGGTTTTAGAATTACTTTTATTATAAATCTGTTCTAGTGCTTTTTTAATTGTATTTGAGGTATCAGTAAAAATTGCCTCGTCGGTCATTTGAACTTTTCGTTCCATAAAATAGGCAAAAACACGTGCCATTCCACAATTTGAAATAAAATCAGGAATTAAACTAACGCGATAATCTGTATGCTCCATTATTGACCCAAAGAAAATTTCTTTATCGGCAAAAGGTACGTTAGCACCACAAGAGATGACCTCCAGGCCACTATCTATCATTTCATCAATCTGATGTAAAGTTATCAATCTAGAAGATGCACATGGCGCAAAAATTTCTGTTTGTAGCGCCCAAATCTTGGCATTCATTTCATCAAATGGAATCATATTGTCCGCAACCAAACTGTTGCCATTTTTCTTTAAAAACAGATCGGTAATGAATTTTTCAGAAAAACCATTTTCATTTATTAATCCACCATTTTTATCAATGATACCAACGATCTTAGCTCCCATTTCCGATAAATAATAAGCAGCCGAAGATCCTACATTTCCAAACCCTTGAATTATGGCTCGTTTTCCTTTTACATGTCCACCATAAATATCATAATAATGCCTAACGGCTTCTGCTACACCAAATCCGGTTATCATATCGGCGACCGTATATTTTCGATCAACGTCAGGAGAGTAATTCGGATTTTCAATGACTTTAATAACACCTTGTCGAAGCTGCCCAATCCTATTGATCTTGTCGGCTTCGGTTGGTCTGAAATGACCATTAAAAACACCTTCTTGAGGGTGCCAAACACCACTAGCCTCGGTAATAGGAATAACCTCATGAATTTCATCCACATTTAAATCGCCACCTGTACCATAATAGGTCTTTAGCAGTGGTGATACCGCTTGGTACCAGCGCTCTAAAACTCCATGCTTCCTTGGATCATTTGGGTCAAAATTAATGCCTGATTTTGCGCCGCCAATGGCTGGTCCCGAAACTGTAAATTTAACCTCCATGGTCTTGGCTAATGACAAGACTTCATTCATATCAAGTCCTATACGCATACGTGTACCACCTCCTGCTGCACCACCTCTTAATGAATTGATTACTGCCCAGCCTTCTGCCTCAGTTTCTGGATCTTTCCAATTGAAAATTATTTCCGGTTCTTTTTCTTCGTACTTCTGAAGTAATTTTTTCATGTATTTAGCTTGGCTATGACATCTAACAAATATAAAAAAAACAAAGGCCTAAGGTAAAAAATATAATTAATTATGGATGAAATATTTTACCTGAACTATGATCTTGAGTTGCTCCTGTAACACTTTTTAGACAATTGATTTCATTTCTTAGTTTTAAGACACCGAGAAATCCAAAGATCAAAGCTTCTTTGTAATTTACAATATCTAGTGTTGGAATGACTATATTATTTGTTGATTTATCTTCTATTCTTTTCATTAAATATGAATTGAACGCTCCGCCTCCTGTAACCAATACCGTTGCATTTGTCTTCTTATCGATTACCTTACTTATTTGATGTGCAATGTGTTCAACAAAAGTACAAAGCACATCTTTTGAACTTAATTGAAAACCATCCATTAAAGGCAATACAACATGGTTGATCCACTCCAATCCTAATGATTTTGGAGGCTCCAAATTATAATAGTCAAGACTATTTAGTTTTGATAGCAAGCCTTTATTCACTTTGCCTTGTGACGCTAAGTGACCTTCAGAGTCATATGCCAACCCTTCTTTTTGCGCAAAAATATTAAGGACGATGTTCACCGGACAAATGTCATAGGCGATGCGTTGATCGTTATTAATGTATGAAATGTTCGAAAACCCACCCAAATTCAAACACATATGGTATTGAGAAAACAAAAGTTGATCACCTATAGGAACTAAAGGAGCACCCTGGCCACCTAAAGTCACATCTTGAACCCTAAAATCACAAACTACAGTCCTATTCAAGAGCTTGGCAAGAACACTCATATTTCCAATTTGATAGGTGTATTGTCGTTCGGGCTGATGAAAAACAGTATGACCATGAGAACTCACTGCATCAAGTTCAGTTATTTGATTTTGATCTATAAACCGATTGATTTCCTCCGCCAAAAATGTTGAATAACTCAGATCGAAGGCTTCCAAATCCGAAGAGTTCATATGAATAACCCGAGATAATTCGTCTTTCCAATATTTCGAATAAGGATAGGTTTCAGCCTTTAAAATTTTAAACTGCCAAGTTGATCCTTTTTCAAATTGAACATAACAAAGATCAAGTCCGTCAAGTGATGTTCCGGACATTACCCCAATAATAAAATAGGAATCTTTTATCATATCAGTAAAAATAGAAATGATTATTGAAAATCTATCAATTATAAAGTATCTTTGTACTCATTTTTTTCGAATCTTTTAATTTTTATTTAAGCAATGGATTTCAGCCTAACAGAAGAACACATGATGATTCGCGATGCAGCGCGTGATTTTGCACAAACCGAACTCCTTCCTGGTGTTATTGAACGCGATAACGTTCAAAAATTTCCCGATGATCTGGTAAAAAAAATGGGGGACCTTGGATTTCTAGGAATTATGGTCGATCCAAAATATGGTGGTGCAGGCTTAGACACAATTTCCTATGTGTTGATCATGGAAGAATTATCTAAAATTGATGCCTCTGCATCTGTGATTGTTTCTGTAAATAATTCATTGGTCTGTTATGGGTTAGAAAAATACGGCACTGAAGATCAAAAACAAAAATATCTTTCAAAGCTGGCTACAGGTGAATTTGTTGGTGCTTTTTGTCTAAGTGAACCCGAAGCAGGAAGTGATGCCACTTCCCAAAAAACAACTGCTATTGATATGGGAGATCATTATGTTTTAAATGGCACTAAAAACTGGATCACCAATGGCGGACGTTCAGATGTCTATTTGGTCATCGCTCAAACCGATCGTGAAAAAGGACATCATGGCATTAATGCATTTATTATTGAAAAAGGCATGCCCGGATTCGAGATCGGTCCGAAAGAAGATAAATTGGGAATTCGCGGAAGCGACACGCATACACTACAATTTAATGATGTAAAAGTCCCAAAGGAAAATAGAATTGGTGAAGACGGATTCGGATTTAAATTTGCTATGAAAACGCTTTCCGGCGGACGAATAGGAATTGCAGCCCAAGCCTTAGGAATCGCGTCGGGTGCTTATGAATTATCACTAAAATATTCTAAAGAACGTAAAGCATTTGGCACCGAAATTTCCAACCATCAAGCTATTGCTTTTAAATTAGCAGATATGGCAACAGATATTGAAGCCGCTCGTCATTTGGTCATGAAAGCTGCGTGGGATAAAGATCAAGGGAACAACTACGATATGTCTAGTGCCATGGCCAAACTTTATGCGTCAAGAATTGCAATGGAGCATACGGTTGAAGCCGTTCAAATTCATGGTGGAAACGGATTTGTAAAGGAATACCACGTAGAGCGCATGATGCGTGATGCCAAGATCACGCAGATCTATGAAGGCACGAGTGAAATCCAAAAGATAGTCATTTCTCGAGGCGTTTTAAAAGGATAAAAAAATCTGAAAATATATTGAAACCCAGCTTTTCGAGTTGGGCTTTTTTTATGGCCTGTTTTTATTTGTCATAAAAACCGCGCTATCCATTATATCTCTCCGTAGCTCTTCAAAACCTCTGGTGTAGAAGAGCGAAGGAGAGGATGCCACTCCTATCGCTCAGGCAACTCATCATTTTGGATATGTACCAAAAAAAAGTCCTTTACGTTATGTAAAGGACTTTCAAAAAAAGGCGGTGACCTACTCTTCCACAAGTGTAGTACCATCGGCGCTAATGGGCTTAACTTCTCTGTTCGGAATGGTAAGAGGTGAGCCC
>JABDOZ010000076.1 GCA_013043005.1 Flavobacteriaceae bacterium
AAAAAGGAGAACTTGTTTTAGACGCAAACAATATTTCTAAAAAAAGCTATTTCATTAACAAAGGTATTCTACGAACCTATTTTATTAAAGATGGAAAAGAAATCAGCGAATATTTTTCCGGAATAAATGAATGGGTTAACTCACCGAAAAGCTTTATGCAAAGAGAAAAAGATATCTACTACATTGATGCGATTGAAAATACCGAAGCATATTTTATAAACGTAAACGACCTTGTATATCTTTTTGACAATTATCCAGAAATGGAACGTTACGCTCGCTTATCAATGGGAACTGTTTTTGGTCATTTTATGGAACGTATAATCTCTATACGGTTTACATCTGCCAAAGAAAGATATAATCATTTTCAAAAAACCTATTCTAATATTTATCATCGTATTCCTTTGGGTATGGTAGCTTCTTATTTAGGAATTACTCAAGAGACATTAAGTAGGATTAGAGCTGAAAAGTAATTATTTGATATAGGTCAAAAGTTATGACAACTTCATTCATTAGTTTTGAATCCTATATTTTAGGATATGAAAAAAAGAATCAAAAAGACATTTATAATCATCACATTAGTTTTAGTAGCAGGACTAGTTTTTCTATTCACTTATGTACCGTCACTTTCAAAACAACACGGAGTTGTAGAAACTCTATTATATTTAGGAAATTCTGATAATCAACCTTTGATTGTAGCTTTTGGAGGCGCAGAAGGTGGTATTGATTGGCATAGAAATCATATGAAAACCAAAAGGGACAGTCTCATTCAAAAAGGCTATGCGATTTTGGCAATCGGGTATTTCAATGCTGAGGGAACACCGAGAAACCTCGATAGAATTTCATTAGACGCAATTTCGGATACGATAATGAATATTGCCAAAAACCCAAAAATAGATGAATCGAAAATTGCACTTATTGGAGGTTCACGTGGTGGCGAATTAGTCTTAAATTTAGCTAGTAGATTTGATCATTTCAATGCCGTTATTGCAATGTCAACATCGAATGTAAGCTTCCCTGCAATTACTTGGTCTGCAAATACTTCTTCTTGGACTTATAAAGGCAAAGAGGTTCCATATGTACCTGCACCTTTCAAAACAATCTCACCTGCATTAAAAGGAGATTTATATACTGCTCATAAGATGATGCTTGAAGACAAAGAAGCTTCAAAAAAGGCAGAGATTCAAGTGGAAAATATTAATGGAGCTATTTTAATATTATCAGGCAAGAATGATGACCTATGGCCTGCATCAGAGATGTCTGACGAACTAATTCAAAGATTAAAAAAAAATAATTTTAAGTATTATACCGAACATATAAAACTAGACGGGGGACATATAGCACCTCTAGAACATTTTAATCTTGTTTATGATTTTTTAGACAAACATTTACCAACTGAATGAAAAAAGCCAGTGGCCAACAAAGGTTATAAATCAGCTCAATTCATTCTGAATTGATTAATTTAACTACAAAATAAAGAGTCCACTGAAATTCGAGCTGACGCACTGGCTCCTTTGGGTGCCAAAAGTTACCCAAAGCCACCAGCCCATCGCCGAATTTAAAGCCATGGACGTTGTGTGTAATTTGAACGAACAATAGAAATGACAGAAAAAACTGAAGAATTAGACAATTATTTAGACAATCATTACATACACCGAAGTAATTGGTTAAGAGCTGCTGTCCTTGGTGCGAACGATGGAATTTTATCAACTGCAAGTATTGCGATTGGAGTTGCTGCTGCAAGTGATATTAGAGAACCTGTTGTTTTGGCAACATTAGCTGGACTTGTCGCTGGTGCCTTATCAATGGCTGCTGGAGAATATGTTTCGGTAAGTTCACAGACAGACGTAGAAAAAGCTGATATTGAGCGTGAAAAGATTGAATTGAAAGATACGCCCAAACTCGAATTACAAAGGTTAGCGGAAATTTATGAAAAAAGAGGTCTGAAAAAAGATACTGCTTTAACGGTTGCGAAAGAATTAACGGAACACGATGCATTAGGTGCACATATTAGAGATGAATTAGGAATTAATGAAATAAGTCAAGCAAAACCTATGCAAGCCGCATTTGCTTCTGGTGCAGCATTTACAATTGGAGGGTTACTTCCATTTTTGGTAACGCTTTTTCTTCCTTTAAAAAGTATGGAATATTCACTTTATGGATTTGCACTATTTTTTCTAATAATTTTAGGTGTATTAGCAGCCAAAACAGGTGGTTCAAGTATTGGAAAAGCAATTATTCGAATTACATTTTGGGGAACTGTCGCAATGGGATTAACTGCTTTAGTAGGATATTTATTCAATGTGAATGTGGGATAAAATAACTACACACAAGCACACATAAAGCACCATAGCTTTCCTCGGGCTTAATTTTAAAATTGTAACTTTATAACAGTAAACAACAACACCGAAAAATACGGCTAGGCGTGCTTTGCAGCATTGCGCACGTATCGCTCGATGAGCAACTCGTAGCATTTGCGCTCAAGTTAAAACTGGAACGGGACTAAGCCTCGCTCACGCGCAAGTCAAGAAGCTAAGGCGTTTATACAAAACCGTTAGGCGCAATGTAACAAAACCACAATCTCTTCGTCTTCCGTAAATAACCCAACCAGAAAAGTTAAATGCTAAAAAACGTATCGGAACGTAATGAAACTTGGAATACTATCTTTATTTTCCTGGCTATTGTTACAGTTATAAGTTCTCTATTTCATTATGCAATAGTTAATTTATACCCTTCACGAATATATATTGGAGGTTTGATGTGGTGTCCTGCCATAGCCACCATAATTACGCTAAAACTGAAAAAAAAATCAATTTCTTCACTAAATTGGAATTGGGGAAATTGGAAATATATTCGACTTTCTTATTTTATTCCTGCTTTGTATGGCTTAATCACTTACATACTCATCTGGGTTTTTGGATTTGGAAGTTTGACAAATAGAGAAGCAATTACAGATTGGGGAAAAGAACTAGGTTTGATTGGAATAGGAACATTAAATCCAACATCAATTGCAATCATTGCTATTATCTTATTAGGTACTATTGAAGTAATAAGGGCAGCAGCAACAACTTTAGGAGAAGAGATTGGATGGCGAGGTTTTTTCATTTATGAATTAAGAAAAGTTCTTTCCTTTACTGGTGTTTCCATTTTTAGTGGAATTATTTGGGCAACTTGGCATTGGCCTTTAATTGTATATTATGGCGAAAATGTAATCTTGGAATTGACGACATTTTATGTTGTTATTGTTTCAATGTCGTTCATTATGACTTACTACACTTTTAAATCTAAAAGCCTATGGCCGGCAGTAATTTTTCACGCAGTAAGCAATGTATATATTCAGAAAATATTTCCTCCTTTAACAACAGAAATTGAAGGAACCGAATACTGGCTTGGTGAAAATGGAATTATGTTTGCAATTGTAACTTTTGTCTTTGGAATGTACTATTGGAGAAAAGCAGTTAAGGAAAATTTATAAAATTAATGTTTGTTATGAAAACACTAGTAGTAGGTGCAAGTGGTGCAACAGGAAGACAGTTAGTGGAACAACTTTTAATTAAAGGAAATAAAGTTAAGGTAGTTGTAAGATCTCCAGAAAAATTGCCAGAATCATGGAAAAACAATGAACGTATGAAAATTATTTCTGCAAGTCTTTTAGATTTAAGTGATGAAGAAATGATTGAACTGACTATTGATTGTGATTCAATCGCATCGTGTCTAGGTCATAATATGAATTGGAAAGGAATTTATGGACAACCCAGAAAACTTGTGACAGATGCAGCTCGTAGATTATGTTATGCTGTAGAAGCTAATAAGCCAGAAAGCCCCGTTAAATATGTTTTAATGAATACAACTGGTAATCGTAATCGTGATTTAAATGAACCTATTTCGTTTTCACAAAAATGTGTTATTGGACTTTTAAGGATACTTTTACCTCCTCAGGTTGATAATGAAAAAGCGGCAGATTATTTACGAATCAAAGTTGGACAAAAGAACCAATTCATTGAATGGGTTGCTGTAAGACCAGATGGTTTAATTGATGAAAATGATGTAACTGATTACGAATTATATCCATCTCCAATTAGAAGCGCAATTTTTAACGCTGGAAAAACGAGTCGAATTAATGTTGGCCATTTTATGGCAAGTCTTATTAGTGAAAACAGTTTATGGAATAAATGGAAGGGACAAATGCCTGTAATCTATAATAAATCCTCTCTGGATTAAGTATAAGAGTTATTCAACTATCTGCATACAACAACTTGTATAATCCATAGCTCAGTTGTTTTAAGATTGAGAAAATTTCCTACCTTTAAATCTTACTGATTCCTACGACCGAATTCTAAGCGAATTCACTGGCTACGGAATCATACACGAACTCGTTGGCATACATTCCGAACGGCACAAGTTTGATTTTAATAATAGAATAAATAAAAATGATTGCCACCCAATTTGAACTGAAAAAAGCAAACCGATTTCTGCCACATATTCTGTTAGTTGGCTTGGGAATTGGCAGTGCTAATTTCATAATGAATGGTAGTCTGAATTGGATTCAATGGGCTATTCAATCTCTATCAACGAGTTTTCTTATCGGTTATACTACTGTTTTAGTAGCGTCAAATAAATCTTGGTTTAAATTGAAAATTAAGCGCTCTTGGAAATTATATATTGTATTGTTCGGAATATTTTTAATCGTAGGTTTTTTTGCAACAGAAGTTGAACATGTTATACGATCGTTGATTTTTAAAAGCGAATCTTATTCCCCTTTTTCGGCTGGTAAAATGTATCTCTTTAATGGCGTCATATCCGCCGTACTAGGTTTCAGTATATTTCAGAACAACCACCTTGTTCAAAGTGGAAGCATGAAATCGGTGGAAGAACCATTTAGACCCCAAAGCGAAAAAATATCTGATCAAGAAATAGCCAATTCCAACGATAATACCTCTAGCATTCCAGTAAAACAAGGTGAAAATATTTTATTGATTCCTACTAAGGACATAGTCTATTTTGAAGCTTATGACAATTATTCTTTTGTATTTGATCTTAATGGCAATAAAAGACTTTGTGATTATTCACTTCTTTTTCTTGAAAAAAGACTTGAAGAGAATTTTTCAAGGATACATCGGAAATATTTGGTGAATGAAAAACAGATCAAGCAAATCAAACCCCACATAAATGGTCGATACATTATTGAATTTTCCATAAAAGGATTATCATCGATCACTAGCAGTAAAAGCTATTCGAGCACGATTAGAAGATTGATCAAAATTGAATAAAGAGTCATTTTTTTTATTGTAGCCTACCGTTATTCTATAAATGCATATATAATACACATATTCATAGATACCACTTACTTGATTTTATGACCTCTCACCATAAAGTCCTTTCAGGACAGATTATATTTCTACTACTTGCACAAGAATTAAAAGGTAATACCTACCTGTTGAAACTATTCTTATAATTAATTAAAAAATATTCTTATGCAAAAATCAATGCTTATTCCTGTTATGAGTTTAATATTGCTCATTGGTTATTCTTGCAAAAATGGCACTAATATTGGAGACAATTACTCTGCCGAAAATCATCCAGTAAAGGAACTGTTCTTATCCTCAATCGGGGCCTTCAACCAAGGAAAAGTAGAATTGTTCCTGGCCAATTTTGCATCAGATATTAAGATGTATGGCACCGATGGAAATTATTTTGGTCAGGATCTTCTGAAAAATCGATTTGAGATCCTATTTACACAGTTTCCAAATATGAAAATGGAGATTCCTAAACTTACATTAAAGATCTTGTCCAGAGAGGTCGTCATGGTAAACTTCGAATGGAAAGTATATCCCATGGGTCAAGGACCTGCTTTTAGCGGAATAGGTTCCGGAATATATCAAAAACTTGATGGAAAATGGTTGGAAATTCTAGAAGTTGAAACCATAACTCATGTTGACGAAGCATTAAAACAATAATGATTGAAGATCATTAAAAAAGAGCATAAAACGTATGCCAACAACGCGTATAGCTCATGCCTTCGCTAAACACAAAAATTCATTATCTTTCATTTAAATAAATTTTCGTGTTACTTACTCATGCCGCAATTAGGCACGAGCCATACACAAACACGGATGGAGTACATTCGGCTAAAGCCGACAGATAAAACTAATAACTAGAATCAATAAAAATGCTCTTAAATAGACGACCACCAATATTACATATTATCAATAAAATTAAGTTAGAATTTTTGATTACTCTTGGAGTTTTACTACTGGCTTCACTTTTAACCCATATATTTTATACAGATATTCCTGTTATGCCTTTTGGTATTCCTGCATTTTTAGGAACCGCCATTTCAATTCTTTTATCTTTCAGAATTAGTCAATCATATGACAGGTGGTGGGAAGCAAGAAAAATATGGGGTAGTATTGTAAACGAAAGCAGAAGTTTTACTCTACAATTACAATCCTTCATAGCCGAAGGTAAGGATAAGGATATTAAACAAATGGCTTTTAGACACATTGCTTGGTGTTTCAGTCTGGGTCAGTCTTTGAGAGGATTAGACTCATTAAAGAGCTTGGAAAAATACATCTCAGAAGATGACTTAGAAGAAATTAAAAAACATAACAATAAGCCTTTAGCTATTTTGCAATTAAATACATTGCAAATCGCAGAACTAAAGAGTAAAGGAGATTTGGATATTTATAGCCAAATTCAATTAAATACTACATTGGTGAATTTTTCAAATTCAATGGGAATGGCTGAAAGAATTAAAAATACTGTATTTCCAGTAACCTATCGTATCATTCTACATTTAGCAATCTACATATTTATTGTTTCCCTTTCAATAGCCTTGGGTAATACTAATTTATTATTTGAAATACCCTTGTTACTTGTTATTTCTTCTTTCTTTTTTTTATTGGATAAAATAGCCAAAGATTTACAAGATCCATTTGAAAATAAACCAACAGATACTGCAATGACTACAATTGCTACTAATATTGAAATAAATATCAAACAATTACTAAACGAAACAGACATACCACAACCTTATCAACCTAATAAATTTTATTCGCTTTAAAAAAGCATATAACCACGCATAAAGCACCATAGCTTTCCTCAGGCTGAATTTATAATTGTAACTTTAAAATATAAAACAGTAACGCCGAAAGCTATGGCTAGGCTTGCTTTGCCGTTTGCGCACGCATCACTTTATGAGCAACTCGAGGTGTTTGCGCCCAATAAAAAGTAGGAGAGTGGACTTCGCAGAGCTCACTCGCAAGCCAAAAAGCTGCGGTGTTTATACAAAACCGTTGGGCGCAATTAAAAACCTTAATTATGGGTAGGAAAATTTTGAAATATTTGTCAATTCTTTTAGCGTTGATAATTCTTGTTCTATTAGGTCTCTATATCATTCCACCTAAACAAGAAACTATCGAGTATGATTATGCTGAAATTGAAAGAAATCCTCTTGTCAATTCCAAAATTGGGTGGTATGAAGCTAAATATGGGAAAAATTATCAAATCACATGGGGAGCAAAACAGGGCCTACAACTTAATTTGTTTGACTTTGACCGAGATAATATCAAAAGTTTGAGATTGAAAAAGATAAAAGAAAATGAATATGATACTAATAACGATCCAAATACAGTAGAAGTAAGATTTAAATTCAATGCTGAAAATACGTCGTGGAATATAGATGTTAACACATCCAAAACTAAGTTACAGGCTATTAAGAGAGATAGTTTGTTTTATGATCAGGAAGAGATAGAATTTTACAACGGTGCGCAAAGACTTGCTGGACTTCTTTTAACACCCTACAAAAATACCAAGTCAGTAGCACTTGTGCTTATACATGGATCTGGAATAAGCGACAGAGATAACTTTTGGTATATGCATCAGGCCCATTATTTAGCAAGCAATGGGTTTATTGTTTTGCTCCCAGATAAAAGAGGGTGTGGTAAGTCAAACGGAGAGTGGCATACAGCTTCATTCGACGACTTTGCAAGTGATATTTCATCGGCTTTAAATTATTTATTAACTAATAAACAATCAGAGTTCAATAGAATGGGCGTAATTGGTTTAAGCCAAGGTGGTTGGATTAGTCATATTGTAAACCAAAATAATAAAGATCTAGATTTTGTGATAGATGTAGTAGCTTCAACAACAAGCCCAAACGAACAAGTGAAGTTTGAAGTTATGAATGAAATCAAGAATAGTGGTGTACCTGAATTTATAGCTAATCCATTGTCCTTAGTTTTTGCGAAACGAGCTCAGGGAAAACGAAGAATCTGGTGGGATAAAAATGGAGAATTTGATCCTATCCCTTTGATATCCAAAACAACAACACCAGTTTTAAAAATATTTGCAGACCAGGATGAAAACGTTCCAGTACAAAGAAGTCTTGAAAGACTAAATGAATTATTGAAGAACAATCCAGATTTACCAGTTGATGTAAAAATTTTTAAAGGTTCATCACATGCTTTATTCGACAGTGAAACTAATTGGATTAGAAGAGATTACCTGGATTATTTGATTTTCTGGATATCGAAAATATAACTGCGCCCAACATTGGCTATTACCAAGCGTTCCATTTGCTTAAAAAACTCAACTCCCCTACCTTTAAGAAAACAAACAGAACGCGGACAGGTCCGCTGTGCAATTCACGCCAGGACCATAGCCGTAGACGTTAGCAACAAATAAAAATATGGACATTGAGAATATTAAACATAAAGGATTTTCTCTTTCAATAATTCTTTATCCAATTATGCTTCTAATCGGATTTGTGACTCATCCGAATTTACTTCAAATGGAGTCCTTGCATACAGTTGAGCAACTTGTTAATAGGTTCCACAATAATCCCATGTATCATATTGGACATCTGATTGTAACCTTAGCAGTTCCTGTGATAATTGTTTATTTCATTGGAACAATGAATTTATTACAGGGTAAAGGAAAAAAATTTGGCTTTTGGGGAGGAGTTATTGGAGTTTTTGGTGCCTTTATTTTGGCAGTTGACAAAGGTGCGCTGTGTCTTACCATGTCTGCATTTGATACTTTGCCTGAAGATCAATTCAATCAATTTATGCCTTTTTTAGAGCCAATTGTTTCAAAAAAAGGACTTCTTGTGATAGTTTGGCTAATTTTCCTTCTCTTAATAGGTGGAATCATACAAACTATTGGACTTTTAAAAGAAAGCATTATAACCAAATGGCAAGCAACCTTAATCGTTATTGGACTTGCTCTTCTTGCTAATCCTGATATTGAATTAATTAGTTCAGTCGGTGCTTTTCTAATGTGTATTGGTTACATTCCTTGGGGAATCAAGGAACTTCGTAAATAGTATTTACCAGTTGCTAACAACGTGTATAATTCATGCTTCGCCTGAACTTCATTTAAAAATTATATCTTTAAACAGCTGATTTGCTACGAATGAAAATCCTGAGGATTCTCAATCGCACAAATCATACACAAACACGTTGGCACACATTCAAGCGAAATGGAAATCAATATTAGATTAATTACTGCACTAATTTGTTTCTTCTCAATACTTGGTTGTATTAATGATCGTTCAGGTGATGACGACAATCAAGATGAGAAATTAATACGTGCTGTTCATTCTGATTATGTTCAAGGTTGGTTGGATATGAATCAGGATAAGGTAATGTCACTATTGATGAAGGATTCTAGAATTCAACCAAATTCCTTAAAACCTATAGAAGGAAAAAACAACATTAAGAAGTTTTGGTTTCCTAATGACGATTCAAAGACTATTATAAATGATTATAAAACTGAGATTCTGGATTTAAGAATAATGGATACCCTTGCCTACACTACACATAATTCCATTTTGGATTGGAGTTATAAGAAGGATTCAATTAGCTTTAGCATGCTGCAGAAAGCCATTAATACAACTGTGTATAGAAAAGACAATAATGGTAAATGGAAAATATGGCGCTCTATGTGGACTGATATTTATTCTGAGAGAAAATAAAAAACTGCATAAACGTGAGCCAACAACGTGTATAACTCATGCCAGCGGATATACACAAAAAATCATTAGTTTTAAATAAATAATTTTTCGTGTAACCAGGTGCCATGTGTTAGCTGGCACAATTCATACACGAGGCCGTATGCCATTTATTCAATTAGTTTTATGAAGAAGATTTATGTACTTTCGTTTTTAGGATTTCTATCTCTGAACGGTTGGGTTTATGCTCAATCTATAGAAACGAAATTACAAGCAATAATTGATTCTATCTATACAGCCAATCCAACATCCGTTGGCATTATGATTCACGTCGAATCACCTAACCATAGACTTTCTTGGAGTGGCAGTGCAGGATACGCTGACTCTGAAGAAAAAACTGAGTTGATGCCGGATCAACCAGCATTAATTGCTTCAAGCATTAAACCTTACATTGCTGCCACGATATTAAGGCTTGTGGAACTAGGTAAATTATCAATAGAAGATCCAATTCATGAAAGGCTAAGTAAAGAAACTATTGAATTATTTAAATCAGATGGATATGTATTGGACCGTATCAAGATTAAAAATTTATTATCACATACTAGTGGAATAGAAGGTTACGATAAAATGGAGTTTCTGGACTGGATCGGTGATCATCCGTCCTATCGATGGTCTCGAGATGAACTTTTGAGACAGGCCGTAAAGATGGGAGATCCATTAGGAAGTCCAGAAGACGTTTATCACTATGCGGATGCCAATTACCTTTTGTGCACCGAAATAATTGAAAGTGTGACAAATAAACCCTTTTATGCTTCTGTTCGAGAACTCCTCAGATATGATGAATTTGATTTTGATGATACATGGTTTCCAACACTAGAAGAAAAGAATAAAACCACCAAATCTCTGATCCATCAATACTGGGGTGCAAAGAACTGGGATTCCTATAAAATTGATAATTCATGGGATTTATATGGCGGCGGTGGAATTGCGACTACAACTGAAGAAATATCTCAGTTCTACCACCATCTATTTAACGGGAGGATTATTGAAAACGAAATTATATTCAACCAATTATTTACAGAAGTGAAGACTAAAGATGGAAAGGAAAGGAAGTATTACCTAGGAATCTCTGAAGGACAAATAATGGGTTATAAAAGCTATGGCCACGGAGGCTTTTGGGGAACACTTGCTCTACACCTTCCAGAATTAGATTCATCAATTGCTGTTTTTATCTCAGAAAGAGACCAACGAGCACTGAGACAAGAAGTGGCAAATCGAATAATTGATTTATTAGTCGATTGAAGGACGGCATACAACAACGTGTATAATGCATGCCAGAAGGCATACACTAAAATTCATTACTTTTAGTTTAATAAATTTTCGTGTAACTCATGTGTTTCCAATACCTCGCACACATCATACACGAGACCGTAGCACATTTACGAGAAATCAGGAAATGATAAAATTAAAAGACTTATTAAGGCTTTTACCCACCTTCGGGATATTGATTTTCATGGGACTTTACATCTATTCCACAAATTTATATCCAGGAGGTTCACAGGCAGATATAAACTCGATAGGATATGATTGGAGTAATAATTTTTGGTGCAACCTTATGAGTGTGAAAGGGATGAATGGACATGAAAATCCCGCAAGACCTGTTTCACTTATTGCCATGGTCATTCTTTGCTCTAGTATGACACTATTCTTCTTTCAATTTGCAAATTACTTTGTAAAAAATAGATATTGGAAATTAACAATTAAAATTGCAGGAACTCTAGCAATGCTTTCAGCGGTATTTATTTTTACCAGGTTTCATGACGTCATGACCACAATATTGAGTGTTTGTGGCGTTATCGGTATAATTGGAATAATAAGAGCACTTCATATAAACAAAATGACATTTTTCAAGATAAGTGGAATTATATGCATGACACTCGTTGGTGTTATCAACTTGTTCTACTATGATGAAAATCTGATAAAGTACTTGCCATTAATACAGATTGCAGGCTTTATTCTGATACTTGCTTGGACAGTAGGACTTAATCTTAAAATGAAAAGAAAAAACGTGCAACAACAGCGTGTATAATTTATGCTCCCTTCGGAGCATTATTTAAATTCCCTAACTTCAAATCAAAATGAATACTGCGGAACGATCCTGCGGATGAGGTGCCTCCCTCTCGCTACGCTCGTCGGAGGCAAAACAAATCATAAACATTAACGTTGTGGTTAATGTCCAAAAACCAATAATGTGAATGAACAAAACTATATTTGAAATTACCAAAATGGATTGTCCTTCCGAGGAAAATCTAATCCGAATGAAATTGGATGGAATTTCAGGTATTGCTAATCTAGACTTTGACATTCCCAACCGAAAATTGACGGTTTTTCACAGCGGAGAAATTGACCAAATCGAAAAGTCGGTTCTCGAACTAAACTTGGGTGGAAAGAAAATCTCGACTGAACATACCAACCAAACAGATTTTGAAGAAAAGACGAACCAGAAAAAACTTCTTTGGATAGTACTTGGTATAAACTTCGCCTTTTTCATTATTGAAATGACAACAGGACTGATCTCAAAATCAATGGGTCTTGTTGCCGACAGTTTGGATATGCTTGCCGACAGTTTCGTATACGGAATTAGCCTATTTGCAGTTGGCGGAACGCTCATTAGGAAAAAAAGGATCGCTAAAATTGCAGGATATTTTCAGATCACACTTGCTATTCTCGGTTTTGCCGAAGTATTAAGAAGGGTTTTCGGGACGGAAAAAGTACCTGACTTTTCTACGATGATAATCGTTTCGATTTTCGCGCTTATCGCCAATGGGATTTGTCTCTACATCTTACAAAAGTCCAGGAGTAAGGAAGAGGCCCACATGAAGGCCAGTATGATCTTTACTTCCAATGATGTGATTATTAATTTAGGTGTAATAATCGCCGGACTCCTGGTGAATTGGTTAGACTCTAGCAAGCCTGATCTAGTAATTGGTACAATTGTATTTGTTTTGGTGATCCAGGGTGCCATTCGAATTTTAAAATTGAGTAAATGACGAAACACTAACTAATATATAGCTCCCAAATAGGCTGAGAATTTTTCCAAAATTCCTATCTTTTACTTTTAATTAAACCATCTGCATAATTTCGAGCTGACGCTCCAGCTCTTTTGGGTGCTTAAAAAGCTGCCCAAAATCGCTGTCAAAGCCCGTCGAATTTATAGCCGTGGACGTTACCTGCAAGTCTATTGTTAGAAGTACATACAATAGGCAAATACAGCAGAGTGACTTATTAACAATAATTAAAACAAACAATATGAACAACTCAAACAACTCTTCTACAGTACTCGTAGCAGGTGCTACAGGGTTTTTAGGCAATGAAATTTGTCGTCAATTGATAGCAAAAAATAAGAATGTAAAAGGTTTAGTACGTATCACATCAGATTCGAACAAAGTAGCTCAATTAAAGGAATTAGGTGTTGAAATTGTAGAAGGCGATCTGAAAGATAAGCCTTCATTAGAAAATGCTTTGCATGGAGTTTCTGCAATTATTTCCACCGTTTCATCGACGCTATCAAGGCAGGAAGGAGATTCCATTCAAACAGTTGATTATGAAGGACAAATTAATTTAATTAATGCGACTATTGCTGCGGGTGTTAGTCAATTTATTTATGTTTCATTTTGTGGAATGCCGGGTCAGTTTCCTTTACAAATCGCTAAACGTAAAGTGGAAAATCATCTTACCGAAAGTGGCTTGAACTATACCATTTTGCAACCGACCTATTTTATGGAAGTATGGCTCAGTCCGGCATTGGGTTTTGATTTTCCCAATACGAAAGCCAATATTTATGGAGAAGGAAAGAACAAGATCTCCTGGATTGCTATAAAAGATGTAGCGTCATTCGCTGTTGCCGCATTAGACAACCCTGCTGCTAAGAATGCAGTTATTGAGCTTGGTGGACCGGAAGCATTAAGTCCGCTTGAAGTAGTGAATATTTTTGAGTTAACCAAAGAGAAAAAGTTTGAGCTTCAATTTGTACCAGAAGAAGCAATCACAGCACAAAGAGACGAAGCTCAAGACCCATTGAGTGAATCCTTTGCCGCATTAACACTGGGAGTTGCCAAGGGAAGTGAAATTGATATGAAAAATACGCTAGAGGATTTTCCAATTCATTTGACCTCTGTAAATGATTATGCTAGAAGGTGAGTTTTGATTTAGTTGATGGGTAGAGATAGAATCATAAGGCGATGCAGGTAACACTGTATATAGCAAATATGGCATTCGAGGTATCATGGAAGTTCAGTGCTATTTATAAACACCGCCAAATCGTTGATTTGGCTTTTAAGATTGAATAAGTTAAAAACAAAATACAACCTTTTGGCTCAGTGCAATCTCGAAAGTTTATCGCTTTCTACTGCCCTACTTCCCATATACTAATCGTTATCGGTAATTTGATGAAAAAATTTAAAAAAATATTTCTCTATTTTTTTACAAGCATGATACTTCTATTGCTGATCGTGTTTCTA
Organism: Flavobacteriaceae bacterium; assembly: GCA_013043005.1. Classification (GTDB taxonomy): domain Bacteria; phylum Bacteroidota; class Bacteroidia; order Flavobacteriales; family Flavobacteriaceae; genus Site-B1. The sequence continues at coordinate 14,470 of JABDOZ010000076.1, forward strand.
TTCTACCCACCAAAATATGTCTATCGTGTACTCGTTTGGCAAGATGCAGATTATGACGATTACAAAAATCTTAAATACAATATCATTAAAAAGGCAGATAAGCCATTTGAATTCGTCAATGGCTCTGAAGAGCAAAGAGTCAATTTGCTTTCTAAATTCCAAGAAATTGATGAAATTGATGATTTCGAAAATTTTCTGGAAACAAATAAAACCTATGCTTTTTTGGTTGTAAAGAATGATACCATTCTTTATGAAAAATACTTTAATAATCAATCCAGGGAGGATTTACAAACCTCATTCTCTGCCTCCAAGTCATTATTGTCGCTACTAGTAGGAATAGCAATTCAAAAAGGTAAAATTG
>JABDOZ010000078.1 GCA_013043005.1 Flavobacteriaceae bacterium
AAATGGGTTTCTAAGGTATTTAAATGGTTGCATATGATCCCAATCTATAAACCCGACATTTCTCCTGATGAAGTCCATAAAAATAAAGAGATATTTCAAAAATGCTTCGATCATTTAGGCAATGGAAAAACAATTATGATCTTTCCTGAAGGTGTTAGTAAAACAGAGCGAAAACTAAGACCTATAAAAACAGGAGCTGCCCGAATTGCCCTTGGAGCAGAGCAGCAAAATGCTTTTGATCTGGGCGTTAAAATTGTCCCTATTGGAATTAATTATTCAAATCCGCATTACTTCAGAAGCGATGTTTATGTTCATTTTGGATCACCTATCGAATTGCAGGAATACCAGTTAGAATATAATGAAGATTCAATAAAAGTCGCACAAGAATTAACAGCTGCAATTAAAGTTAGACTTGAACAAATGATTGTGGTAGTGGAGGATGAAAGTATCGTTGAATTAGTTAAGGATATTGAACGATTATATCGAAGTACACTAAGAGAAGAACTTCCTAATGAGCATAAGGCTTCCCTGGATTTTTACCTTTCTAAACAAATTGTAAACGCAGTAGCTTACAACAAAAAGGTCAGACCTAAAGAGTACTTGATCTTTAAACAGAAGATCGGACAATATTTTCTCGCTTTAGATAGACTGAAATTAAGTGACACTCAATTTAGAACTTCAGAACACTATGCGAATCCTATCTGGAAAACTTCATATTTCATCATTGGATTCCTTTTGTTTATGTATGGCTTTTTGGTAAACATTTTGCCCTATAAAACAGTAGAATTTCTATCAAGAAAAATTAGTGTAAGAAAAGATTTTATTGGTTCTATGAAGTTGGCATTTGGAATGTTTGTTTTTCTGCTGTTCTATATAGCTCTAATTCTCCTTTTCACCTCTTTTACAAATTGGATTTGGGGACTTATTTTTGCGTTATCTCTTTACCCGAGTGGCCTTTATACTATTAACTATATCAACCAGTGGTATCGCTTTAGAGGACAGTTGAACTATTTAAGACTAGCATCAAATAGAAAAGGAATTATTCCTCGACTTCATGCTCTAAGGGAAGATCTACTAAAAGAGTTGGATAATGGTCGTGAGATGTATCTTAATGTTAGTGAGAGTTAAACCAGTGCACGTTAAATGTATTAATATAAAAAGGCAGTATTAAATAAATTAATCAAATACTCTAAACTTCAAAGTTAATGAAGATTTTTTGCAGTTTCATTAAGAAAAGTCCGGTTCAGAAAGGAATAATATATCCTTGTGGAACAGCAAAAATCAAGACTATTAAATATAATTGAAATTCAACACTTTAAAAAGAGCCTACAATCCCAATTTGATTGGTGCTGAATCTTAAATTCCAGGATATAGTTTTTTCTTTTTCAGGATAATCATAAGCCTTTGTCCTGTTCAAGAATCCATCTATACTGTCTACTACAATAATACTGATGGCAGCACTAAACGCGATGTCTGAAATCCAATGCTCATCGTCTATTAACCTGCTTATTGGAGGAATTGCACCAATTGCATAAATCCCTGTTTTTACCCAAAAACTATCAAACTGTTTTGCAATGGCATGTGCCATGGTAACTGATAAGGTAGTGTGGCCGGAGGGAAAAGAATGAAAACGACCTTCTTTGGAAAAAGGTTTAAAATAATGATTTCCTAAACCTGAACTGGGCCTCGCCCTACCAAATGCACTTTTGCTTATTGATGAAATTAAACCGGAAACTACTGAAGAAGATATGATTAGTACACTGGTTTTTCTAATTTTTTCGTTTTTTGTTAGCAGACCAACACCATACAATCCCACATTGGCCATAAAATAGTTTTGAGGACTACCAAAGTACCATCCAAAATCTCGAATTACTTCAGGGAAATCATCGGCTTGTCGTTGAGAAAAGCGACGGACTTCATCGTCAGCAAAAGACAGTAAAACCGTTCCTGAAATTAAGGCTCCTAGTTTTGCATAATCCTTTCCTTTCCAGTCTTTAGGTCTTAAAAGTGAATACTTAATTCCATTAAAAGTTGTTTTGCCATCGTACTTAAATAATTCCCAAGTATTTATACTGTCAGATTCAACATGTTGACATTGGCTGGAAAATGTGACAAATAGAAGAAAAAATAAAAACAGAAATTTTGAATTTCTCATAAAACTACCTTAGTTCTGCTCCAAGTTCTTTCTCAAAACTCTGTTGCAGTTTACTCATGATCTTATCGATCTGCTTATCGGTTAAAGTCTTATGCTCATCCTGTAATGTAAAACTAACAGCATAACTCTTTTTGCCTTTTGGTAAATTCTTGCCTTGATATACATCAAATAGATTAATATCCTTTAAAAGCTTTCTTTTACTTTGCTTAGCGAGTTTGTAAATAGATTCAAAAGTTATTGGCTCGTCTAATAATAATGCGAAATCTCTTCTAACTTCCGGATATTTAGGTATATCGGTAAAAGTAATACTATTGCGTTTTGATACTTTTAGAATATTGTCCCAGTTAAAATCACTAAATAATACTTCTTGAGAAATATCAAAGTGCTTTAATACAGGCTTTCTAAGAATTCCAAAACTTGCTAATTTAATTTTACCTAGACTAAGGCTTAACCCTTCACTAAATATATCATCCTTAACTGGTGATTCATTATAATTGGTAATACCTAAACGTTGCAATACAGATGTAATGATGCCTTTTAGATAAAAGAAATCGGAGGTTTTGTTTAGACCATTCCATGCCTCATTAGTTCTTTTTCCAGTAACCAAAAGCGTTAAATGCTTATGTTCTTCTCTGTTGCCATTAAAATCATGATACGTTTGTCCAAATTCAAACAATTTAAGATCCGATCGTTTACGATTAATATTATAAGCTACAGCCTCGAGACCAGAAAACAACAAGGACTGCCTCATTACACCCAGATCCTGACTTAATGGATTTACCATAACAACATTATGATCTTCTTTTAGATCTTCGCTTAAGTTGATATATGCTGCAGTACTGAGCGAATTAGCCATTATTTCATAAAAGCCTTGAGAAACCAATTGATCTCCTACTATATTTTGCAATTTATAATCCTCGAACTTATCGGTATGAGAAATAGAGGCGTTTAGTTTTTCAGTAGTATCAATATTATTATAACCGTAAACACGCAATATTTCTTCTATCACATCTGCTTCACGAGTTACATCATTTCTGTAAGCAGGTACCAGAAGTCCCAATCCAGTTTCGGTAACGCTGTTAACCTTTATTTCCAGTGAGCTTAGGATGCTTTTAATGGTTTCTTTTGGTATCTCCTGGCCAATTAATTTCTTCGCATTCTCAAAGCTTAACCTTACTTCATTATCCATTATTTTGGTTGGATAGGAATCAAAAATATCACTGGTAATTTCTCCTCCTGCAACTTCCATTATCAGTAGGGCAGCTCTTTTTAATGCATATTCTGTAATGTTAGGGTCTATGCCTCTTTCAAATCTGAACGAAGCATCTGTATTTAGTCCATGTCTTTTAGCTGTTTTACGAATGCTAATAGGGTCAAAATAAGCACTTTCTAAAAAAATACTGGTCGTGGCTTCTGTAACTCCGGAATGGATACCTCCAAAAACACCTGCAATACACATTGGTTTATCTCCATCACAGATCATAAGATCGTCTTGATGAAGTTCACGTTCTACTTCATCTAAAGTCGTGAATTTAGTTCCTGATCTAAGGGTTTTGACCACAACTTTATTACCATTTATTTTTGCAGCGTCAAAGGCATGCAAAGGCTGGCCTAATTCATGTAAGACGTAATTAGTAGCATCTACAATATTGTTAATCGGACTAAGTCCTATGGCCTTCAATCTGTTTTGTAACCAGGTTGGAGATTCGTTTACCTTAATTCCAGAAATTGTTACACCACAATATCGTGGTGCTTTTTCAAGATCTTTAACCTCTACATCAATTTTAAGTTTACGATTGTCAACATGATAAGCACTTGTAGAAGGAGTAATTAATTCCAACTTTATATCATGCTGCATAAGTCCGGCCCTTAGATCTCTTGCAACACCCAAATGACTCATACCATCTGCTCTATTTGGTGTCAGACCAATTTCGAATACTTTATCATCTTCAATCTCAAAGATATCTGCTGCAGAAGTTCCAACCTTTAAACTTTTATCTAAAACCATGATACCGTCATGACTGGTTCCTAATCCCAATTCATCTTCGGCACATATCATGCCGTGACTTTCTTCACCTCTAATCTTACCTTTCTTGATCGTCCATTCTTCTCCTTCTGCGCTGTAGAGTTTAGTTCCAATGGTAGCTACAGGTACTATTTGTCCTGCCGCAACATTAGGAGCACCGCAAACAATTTTAAGAGGTTCCTTCTCACCAATGTCAACCGTTGTTACTTTTAATCTATCAGCATTTGGATGTTTGTCGCAGGTCAAAACTTTACCTACTACAACGCCATTCAACCCACCTTTAACAGATTGGTATTCTTCAATACCTTCTACTTCTAAGCCTAGATTTGTAAGTAGCTCACCAGCTTGTTCTGCATCCCAACTTATCTTGATGAATTGTTTAAGCCAATTATAGGAAATTTTCATGGATTAAATTGTAAATTTATAAAGTTACAAATATAGGACTTTGCTAAAAGTAAGCAAGGTACCTTTTGAACAAAAATTTATAAATAACCTATATAATGAAAACAGTAATTAAACTATTGATTGTCTTCCTTGTAATTGGTGTTGTTTCTTGCAGAGACACTAAAAAGGAAGAAGAAGAAACCAAAGCTGCTATTGAGCAGATTGAAACTATTGAATCTGAAACTGATGAGATTTCTAAAGAAATTGAAAAAGAAGCTAAAGAGTTAGAAAATGAATTAAAAGAATTAGATAATATTTAAAATAATGAAAAACTTAAAAATTATAATAGCATTGTTTGGATTACTATTAATAGGTGGTAGTCAATCGACTTTTGCTCAGGGAAAATCTGATAAAGCAAAAGAAAAGATGGAGATGAAGAAGGTTAAAATGAAAGATCAAGAAAAGAAAATGTCTGACGAATCAAAACAGGAAAAGAAAGAGATGAAGGAGAAAATGAAAGATGCAACTCTAGAAGAAAAAGAGAAATTAAGAGAAGAAATGAAGGCTCGTAAGAAAGAGATGAAGGAAGAACATAAGGAAATGAAAGAGGAGCTTGAAGAAGAAATGAATCACAAAGGTGACGAGCTTGATGAAATAAAGCAGAAAAAAGAAAAGAAAGAGAAAAAAATGAAGAAAGAAGGGCAAGGTCATGCTTATGGAAAAAATAAAGGTGAATTAAAAGGAAGAGAGTTTGGTCAGGCAAGAGCAGCCGAAGCAAAAGCTGAACTTATAGAAAAAGAAGATAGATTAAGGGAAAGAGAAGAGTTAGTTAAAAAGAGCAGGAAACGTGTTGCTGACGCCAAAGAACGTCTTGAGAAGGCTAAACAAGAAAAGAAACTTTCTAATGAAGAAATAAAAGAGAAAGAAGAGAAAATTGCTAAAGTTGAGGAAAGAATCAATAAATTGGAAGGCTCTTTAAATGAAGGAAAAACAAAGTATAGCAAACAAAAAGAAAAACTGTCAAAGGTATACGAAGATTAAACAATTTTAAGGAAATACATTAAAGGAAGATAAGTTAAAAAGGTGCTGTTTGCTATACAGTGCCTTTTTTATGAAATATAATTCCAGATATTCTTGTATTTACCCAGTTGATTATAAGTGTTAAGAAGCACTTTGTTTTCTGATTTTGATAGAGAGGGATCGTCATTCAATATTTTTTTAGCATAAAATCGTGCATGTTTCAATATATCATTATCCTTGATTATATCTGCAATCTTAAGGTTTAAAACCCCACTTTGTTGGGTTCCCATTACATCTCCAGGACCTCTTAATCGTAGATCAACTTCGGCAATTTCAAATCCGTCATTCGTTCTAACCATAGTTTCCAAGCGGGTTTTACTATCATTGGTTAGTTTATGGCTTGTCATAAGTATGCAGTAGCTTTGCTCTGCACCGCGACCTACACGTCCTCTTAACTGGTGCAATTGAGATAAACCAAACCTTTCTGCACTTTCAATTATCATAACGGATGCATTTGGAACATCCACACCAACCTCTATTACGGTTGTAGCTACCATGATTTGAGTTTCGCCTTTAATAAAACGTTGCATTTCAAAATCCTTGTCTGCGGATTTCATTTTTCCATGAACAATGGATATTTGATAATCTGGCATTGGGAAGTCGCGAGTTATACTTTCGTAACCATCCATTAGATCTTTGTAATCCATTTTTTCACTTTCCTGAATTAATGGATAGACAATATAAATTTGCCTGCCTTTTGATATCTCATCGCGAATAAACTTGAAAACATTCAATCTGTTTTTATCATATCGATGAACTGTTTTTATAGCTTTTCTTCCTGGAGGTAATTCGTCAATTATCGAGATGTCCAGGTCGCCATAAACAGACATTGCCAATGTTCTTGGAATGGGTGTTGCAGTCATGACCAAGATGTGTGGAGGCGAGGTATTTTTTTTCCATAATTTGCTTCTTTGAGCAACTCCAAATCGATGTTGTTCATCTATAATTGCAAGCCCCAAATTCTTGAATTTTACCTTATCTTCAATCAATGCATGCGTGCCAATTAGTATCTGTAATTCACCATTTTCTAAAGATTCGTGAATTTTTCGTCTATCTGAAGTATTAGTTGATCCAGTAAGTAATTTAATGCTGATATTCAAATGTTTACATAACTCATATAATCCCATATAGTGTTGGACTGACAAAATTTCAGTCGGAGCCATTAAACAAGCTTGAAAACCGTTGTCAAGTGCTATGAGCATTGACATTAGAGCAACTATGGTTTTTCCAGAACCCACATCACCTTGCAATAATCGATTCATCTGTGCATTGCTACCCAGATCGTGACGAATTTCCTTAATGACTCGTTTTTGAGCATTGGTCAATTCAAAGGGTAAAACCTCCTTGAAAAAGGTATTGAAGTAATGTCCGACTTTGTCAAAAGTGAACCCCTTTATTTTTGATTTATGAATTAAATTTTTAATGATTAATTGCAATTGAATGTAAAACAATTCCTCAAATTTTAATCGGAATTGTGCCCTTGATAATAGCTCTTGATTTTTTGGAAAATGCACGTTAAAAAGTGCTTCACTTTTGGAGATTAATTTTAGTTCTTGTAATAAATTTTTAGATAGTGTCTCTGAGAATTTTCCCTTGCTTTCCAAAAATAATTGTTGCATGATTTTACTTATCACACGATTGGTTATTCCTTTGTTGTTCAATTTTTCCGTTGATGGATAAACGGGTTGCATTGCAGAGCGTAAACTCTTTTCGTGATCAACTAGCAATTCCATTTCTGGATGTGGCATACTGAATTTACCGCTAAACCAATTGGTTTTACCAAAAATAACATAGGGTTTATCAAATTTTAGACTTTCACGAATCCATTTCTGACCTCTGAACCAAACCAATTCCATGGTTCCTGTGTCATCCTGAAAGGTCGCAACCAATCTCTTTCCACGTTTTTGAGGCACTTCTTTGACATTAGTTATCCTGCCCATAATCTGCACCTCAGTGTTATTTCGTTGGAGTTGATTTATCTTGTAATACTCTGTCCTGTCAATATATCTGTTTGGGAATAAATTTATTAGATCCTGAAAAGTATTGATGCCCAGCTCCTTGCGAAGCAAATCTGCACGATTTGGTCCGACACCTTTAAGATAATCGATAGGCGTCTGTAAATTGGTAATCATAGTAACGAAAATACTATATTTAATCTAATTTAATTTTGCATTTTATTCTTAAAAAGTAGTAAAAAACGTAACTTTGGTTTGGCCTTTGCTATTTTCTACTTATGAAGGATATTGTTAATTTATTATTTCTCTTACTATTTACTGGTTCTGTAGCTCAACAAACTGAGTATGTTGACTTTAAAACTGCTCAAATTGATGTTTCTATAAATGTAGAAAACAAGAGCATTGCAGGTAAAGTGGTTTATATATTTGATGTGATTAAACCCATAGACTCTATTTTTATCAATAGCAGAAATTTAATCATAAAGACCCTGTATTTTAACAATAAAGAAATGGTTCGCTATACTAAAGGCAATAAACTATGGATCATTAATGGGTTTAAGCCTTCAAAGAATAATACGCTGAGTATCGAGTATGAAACATCTCCTAAAAGTGCTATGTATTTTGTAGGCTGGGATAATGGTGCTCCAAATCAGATCTGGACACAGGGTCAAGGGAAGTATAGCAGTAGCTGGTTGCCTAGTTTTGATGATGTCAATGAGAAAGTAGAGTTTGATATGACGATTACTTTCGATAAAGCATATGAAGTTATCTCAAATGGCAAGCTTATTAAAAAGGAAGTTGGTGAAAAAGAAACGGTATGGGTTTATGATATGAGGCAACCTATGAGTAGTTATTTGTTGGCTATAGCTATTGGTAAATACGATAAGAAAATTGAGTTTGCCAACAGTGGAATCCCTTTAGAAATGTACTATTATCCTGAAGAATCAAATAAAGCAGAACCAACTTACAGATACACCAAGGAGATGTTTGATTTTATGGAGGATGAAATAGGTTTGCCTTTTCCCTGGCAAAATTATAAGCAAGTTCCGGTTCATGATTTTCTATACTCAGGAATGGAAAATACGAGTTTAACTATTTTTTCTGATTCTTTTATAACGGACAACATAGGGTTTATAGATAAGAATTACGTGAATGTAAACGCTCATGAACTGGCTCATCAATGGTTTGGTGATTTGGTAACGGCAGAAAGCGGTGATCACCATTGGTTACAAGAAGGTTTTGCAACATATTACGCGCTTTTAGCTGAAAGAAATCTCTTTGGCGATGATTATTATTATTGGCAACTATTTGAGTATGCTCAAGAGCTTATAAGGCAGGATAAGGCGGGAAAAAGCACGTCTTTACTAAATCCTAAATCCAGCAGCATCACATTTTATAAAAAAGGTGCCTGGGCATTACACATGCTTCGAGAGCAAGTTGGAGAAAAAGATTTT
>JABDOZ010000079.1 GCA_013043005.1 Flavobacteriaceae bacterium
GCTATACAGTCTGTTGAAGACATTTATTTTGAGGCTTTGATAAATACGGATAATTCAGACGATCATCACCATATCTTCATAGGATAAATTCTACATCCTTCTGCCAATCTTTTGGCATTTACAATTCAATTTAATTAAGAATCTAACATCTAATATTTATGGATGTTACACTATTTATTCGCAATGAAGATAAAACGAATTTTACGCTTGCTAGCTCTAGTAATTATGATAGCTATGGCAAGTATTTTACCAGTACCTATAACCTTTTTTAATAAAGACAAGCTGCCCAAGTTCGTAATCGAGCAGATTGATCAAAAGGAAGAAGACTCTGAAAAAGAAGATATTAAAGAGATTTTTTAGTAACAAAAATCGCTTGATTTTAAAGGACTTTTCCCTAGTTTTATTTGTGTTGAGACAATTGACAGCAATTGTTTTATCTAACTGATAAAGTCATTTCTCCCAAAAATAGTGCGTTGTAATTTGTGATATGCCTATCTGATAAAAATCTATGACATGACTGATGAAAATCATTGCCTGTGTTTTTATAAATCTCTAACTTATGACTTCAGTAATCAATTAAGGTGCATTTCATCCTTAATTTAAAAAAACCAATTATGTCACTTAAAAATAAATTTAAAGCTCTGTACAACCTGCCGAATTATATAATGGTGTTCGCCTTATTATGTGGAGGTTTACTTTTAAACAGTTGCAATAAACAAGCGCGTGGATTTGCATTGCCTAAAGGCGACATTGAAAAAGGAAATGAGACCTATAAGAGGTTGTCCTGTAATGAATGTCATGAAATTTCGGACATCGAGTGGATAGGTGGAAGCGATAGTATTAAAATATATCTTGGCGGTGAAGTATCTGGTATAAAATCCTATGGAGATCTAGTCACTTCAATTATCAATCCTTCTCACAAAATCTCACAGAGCTACAAAAAAAAATTCACTAATGAAGAAGGCCTTTCCAAGATGAAGAATTACAATCAAGCAATGACTGTAGAGGAACTCATTAATCTAGTTACTTTTCTTCAATCGGAATACCAAGTAAGAACGCCTCCAACTTATTCCTATCCTTATCATCCTTGATATTTGTAGGAGTGCATAAAATGCACAAGTGGACTTAAGTCAATGGATTGCCTAAAAAAACGTGTATGATTAGTAGGCCCTTTTATACTCTACAAATCAGAAGGATTTTCTTAAGGCTCGTCCGTTTTAATAAATTTGTTGCCTAACTACGCATCTTTCCAAACATAAAACCATTAAACTAAATGCGTTTTAATAAGGACAGGTTGACCAAGTTATTTATATTCAGTTAGATGAAGAGGAAAAAGACTCTTAAAAAGACTTTTCTAAAGAGATGTTTAGTAACACACATCCCTTGATTTTGCAAGTAAAAACCACTAACTTCGTTTTGCTTCTCCATTAAATCATTAATATGACAATTAAATTAAAGCGATTTTATTTTGGTGCACTTCTGTTTTCCTGGTGTTCATGGATTCCTTTTGGCGCATCCCAAGCTGGAATTATTGATATACAAATTCCATGGGAAATAGTGTTATTAGGCCAATTTGGCCCTTCAGTAATTGCGATAATTTTAATTTATTTTTATGATGGAGGTATTGCACTTAAGGCGTTTTTTAAAAAATGCTTGAATTTTAATATCAAGTTTAAATGGTTTTTAATTCCAGTAACTATTGCACCAGCTATTGGAATCTTATGCTTACTGTTTTCAAAGTTTTTTGGTGTAAGTATACCAACACTTGATGATTTTTTTCATTGGCCTGCGGTATATGCTGAAGATTATGGTTCTGGTGGTCCCTATACCCTTCAAGGAGAATTGGTTTATAATTTGGGATTTGTCGATTATCTAAAATCAATTGTTCTACAAAGTCCATTAGCTGCTGTAATTATTTTTGTCTTATTATCTATAATTACAGGCCCTATTTCTGAAGAATTTGGCTGGCGCGGATTTCTATTACCAAGACTATTGTCTAAAAATAATCAACTGAAAAGCAGTATTATTCTTGGGTTACTTTGGGGGTTTTGGCATACAGGCCCGGACTTTTGGACCTTTGTTTTTGAAGGAAAAATATATGCCCTAATATATCCAGTAGCAATTACTCTAGGCACAGTGCCACTTTCAATCTTGTTTACTTACTTATATATTCAGACTAAAGGAAGTCTAATACCTATTATGATTTTTCATGCTTCTTTTAACGGTACTTTGTATGTTTTATCACTTATATGGGACAGTCAGTCTGTCTATATTACAAGTGCTGAATTAATACTTGGTTTATGGATATTGTCCTTTTTTATAATATGGAAAAATAAAGAAAGATGGATACAGCGAGGGATAAAATCTTTTTAATGAATCACCTTTAAGTATTATCGAAAACTGAAATGTAAGCCCTATAAATTTACATTCTTTCAGGTACCTGGATTCCCAATAGTCCAAAGGCATTTTTAATAGTATTTGCAACAGCGGCAGATAGTTGCACTCTAAAATCAATTAAGTCATCACTATCTGCAGCCAAAATAGACACATTCTGATAAAAGGAGTTAAATTCCTTGACTAGATCATAGGTATAATTAGCAATTAAAGCAGGACTATGCTCATTAGCAGCATTTTGGATAACTACAGGAAACACTTCCAGTTGTTTTACCAAGGATTTTTCCTTTTCATGCAGATGAATTTCTTCACTAACCTTACTGGAACCACGTTTAGCCTTCCTCAAAATTGATTGAATTCTGGCATAGGTATATTGAATAAACGGTCCTGTGTTCCCTTGAAAGTCTATAGATTCCTTAGGGTCAAACAAGATTCGTTTTCTAGGGTCCACCTTTAAAATAAAATACTTTAATGCTCCCAAACCAATAATCTTATACAGTTCTTGTTTTTCTTGATCTGAATATCCATCAAGCTTACCCAATTCTTCAGATATTTGTCCGGCTGTTGCAGCCATTTCCTCTAATAAATCGTCCGCATCAACAACGGTACCTTCACGACTCTTCATCTTTCCACTTGGCAGATCCACCATTCCGTAACTCAAATGATACAAATTTTCAGCCCAGTCAAATCCAAGCTTTTTAAGTATTAAGAACAATACCTTAAAATGATAATCCTGTTCGTTACCTACTGTATAGACCATGCCACCAACATCTGGATAATCTTTAATACGCTGAATTGCAGTTCCAATATCCTGAGTCATATAGACAGCAGTTCCATCTGCACGTAAAACAATTTTTTCATCCAATCCGTCTTTTGTAAGGTCGCACCAGACAGACCCATCATCCTTTTTAAAGAATACACCTTGTTTTAATCCTTGAACTATAAATTCTTTTCCAAGTAAATAGGTTTTACTCTCGTAATACAAGCAATCAAAATCGACTCCCAGATTCTTATAAGTAATATCAAATCCGTCGTAAACCCAATTATTCATCTTCTTCCAAAGTGCAACAACAGCCTCATCTCCTGCTTCCCATTTTAGAAGCATTTCCTGGGCCTCTAACATAATAGGTGCTTGCTTTTTAGCTTCTTCTTCTGATTTACCTTCAGCAATCAAGGCTTCTATTTCCTTTTTATAGTCCTGATCGAATTTCACATAGTAATTACCTACTAATTTATCGCCTTTCAATCCAGTACTTTCTGGAGTCGCCCCATTGCCATATCTGCTCCAGGCCAACATACTCTTGCAAATATGGATCCCTCTATCATTTATTATTTGAGTCTTATAAACCGGTTTTCCAGAAGCTTTTAAAATTTCTGCTACACTATATCCCAATAAGTTATTTCGAATATGCCCTAGGTGTAAAGGCTTATTTGTATTGGGTGATGAATATTCTACCATTATGGCTTTTTCACCTTTTTTAGGTTTTACAATGCCATAATTGAGATCATTTGAAATGTCATTAAAAAATGATACATAATAGGAATCGTCAATCTCAATATTCAAAAAACCTTTTACAACATTATAAGCTTTTACTTCATTTACATGATCAACAAGATGTTGACCAATGGATTCACCAATCTGAACCGGATTTCCCTTTATAATGCGAAGCATTGGGAAAATTACTATGGTTATATCTCCTGCAAATTCTCTCCTTGTAGATTGAAATTCAATGGTCTCGATATCAGATCCATAAACGGTTTTAACAGCTTGTTTTACTGCTTGTGACAAAATATCCTGAAGACTCATTTTAAACCCTTTTTAAGGTTGCAAAGATAGACTTTTATTAAGAAATTAATCTGTATTGAAATGTAAATTGCTAATTTTGAATATACAATGAAGCCATACATTTTCTTTCTTTTTATAATTGCCTTAAGCTGCAGTAATCCGGAAATTGATTCAATTGATATTTCATCAGAATCTGAACCGATTTTTTACAAAGGAATGGATCTTTCATTTCAAACTGAATTAGAAGATTATAATGTTGAATATTTTGATGAAAATGGAAATCCTGTAACTCTACTCGAATTTTTAGAAGAAAATGGCACAAATTTGGTTCGTTTAAAGTTATGGCATACTTCGCAAGACGGAGAAAACACCTTATCAGACGTAAAGTCATATGCTGCACGTATTAAAGCTAAAAACATGAGTTTTTTACTAAATTTTCATTATTCTGATTATTGGACAGATCCAGGAAAACAATTTCCACCAGCAGCTTGGGAAAACATGTCTTTTGAAGAAGTGAAAGTTGCCATATATGACTACACTAAGGATGTAGTGCGACAACTCAAAGATCAAAATACTTTGCCGGAAATTATTCAAATAGGTAATGAAACTGATAGTGGCTTCCTTTGGAATTTTGGAAAGGTTTGGGATGATTTTGATGACAACTGGCCTAATTATTCATCTTTAGTGAGTGAAGCTATTAGAGCTATTCGAGAAGTTGATTCAGATAATTCTATATCAATCATGTTACATCATTCCAGTGTTAGCAATGCTATTTATTTTTTTAATGAACTAAAGCCGTTTAATCTGGACTTTGATATGATTGGCTTGTCGTATTATCCACAATTACATACAAAGGATTTGAATCTCGTTCAATTGAAACTAAATGAATTGGCAACGACATTTAATAAAGATATTTTAATGGTTGAGGTTGCTTATCCTTTTACATTTAATTGGGATGACAACAGTACTAATTTTATTGGAGATAGTAGTCAGATATTAACCGAATTTCCAGCAACACCACAAGGTCAAAAAGCATACTTTGAATGGCTGGTTCAAACCATAAAAAATATCCCTAATAACAGAGGAAAAGGATTCTGTTATTGGGCGCCAGATTGGGTAGCCTTTATTGGCAATGAAATAACCTCTACAAGTGGCAGTGCATGGGAGAACCAATGTATATTCGATTTTGATCATAAAGCATTACCTGTTATTGATGTATTTAGAGCTAATTAGCTCATTTTTATAAGATTAAATAGCTTGAATTTTGCAGATGCATTTCATCGATGAAATTGGTACTTTTTCCTGACTTTTTTACCGTTCATCGAATAGGCCATTTTTATAGTATTATCAACCAACATTTCAACTAATTTTCAGGCAGTAAAACGCTTTAATTAGTATATCAAATATCTTTTTTTAATTTTTGTTTACGGAAGCTATTAATTAATAAAAACGTATAATTTAAACTAACTTTTTTTACTTAAACAAACTCTAACTTAAGATTTTCATTTTTAATCCCTAGAATTTCTGAGAGTGACTTTAGTGTAAATAAGAAGTTGAAACTGTAATTGATGAGGAAACAGTTTTTTACTTTTTTTACTTTGTTTTCAATTCTTTTTGTAACTGCACAAAACAAGGATCTGGATAGTCTTACGCTTCAATTGGCCTTTCAAAAACCAGATACGGCTAAAGTGAATACTTCCATCAGACTAATTGATATTTTATACAATCAAAAAGACTACAAAAGAGCTATCATGTTTATTGATGAAAGTGAGAGACTTGCTCAAGATTTAAAATATGATAAAGGAATTGCTCAGGCGATTTATTACAAGGCTCAAATTTTTGCTTTAAAGGACGATTATTATAATGCCATAGACAACTATAATAAGTCTAAAGTGATCTTCTCCAGAGTAAAAGACACGTTAGGAATTGCAAAGGTTGACAGTGGCATTGGAATGATTGAAATAAAACGCGGTAATTACAACAAAGGAATTGAATCGGCTTTATCTGCAGTTTCTGTTTATGAAGACAATAATCTATTTGAAAATTTAAGTAGTGATTACAATAATTTAGCAACTGCCTATTTTGAAACAGATAGACTAGAAGAATCTTTAGAATACAATTTTAAAGCGTTAGAAGTACGAGAACGTCTTAAAGACTCCTTTAGTCTTTCAGCAACTTACAGGAACATCGCAATATTATATTCCTTGAAGAAGGATCACCAAAATGCAATTTCATATTACAATAAAGTATTGTTGCTTCTAGCTGCAAGTGGCAACAATCTGGAATTAAGAGGCGAAATACTGCCAAAAATTGGACAAGAGTATCTGAACTCGAAAAATTATCTAAAGGCGGCAGAGAATCTAGTTGCTGGTGCACGATTAAATAGGAACATTCAAAATAAGGAAGGATTATTACAGGCACTGAACGGATTGGCTCAGTTAAATCTTGAGAAAAAAAGATTTGATTTGGTAGAGCGGCAATTATTTGAAGCAACTGCTATTGCCAAGGAACTAAATGACGAAAATGAATTATTGCGTAATTACGAATTGAATATGAAACTTGATTCGGCTAAGGGAAATTTTCAAAATGCTTTTTTCTGGCAGAGAGAATACCAGAATCTTAAGGATAAAGTTTTCAAACGTGAATATATAAATGCTGGATTAGGAGAAACTGATTATAACTCTGAGTCTGTAAACGATAAGTTAATTGAAGAACAGAAAATTAAGGATGATGCCAATATTGCACGAATAAATAAACTCAAGTTAATTTCGTATATACTATTGGGTGCCTTTGCGATAGTAAGTACATTTTTATTGTTAGTTTATTTGAAGCGTAATAGCAATGTGAAATATACTAAAGACCTTGAAGAGAAAAACAAGCAGATCCAGGAACAAAATGAAGCTATTTTAATTCAATCTAAAAAGTTGGAGGAGACTAATGTTGTTAAAGACAAGTTATTTTCAATTGTATCGCATGATCTGAAAGACTCGGTATCATCAATTAAGGCATTTTTAGACCTCTTAAAAGAGGGTAGTCTAAGTAGCAAGGAATTTAACGATTTAATCCCGGAATTAAGCGAAAATGCAGATAACGCCTCTCTGCTCTTATATAATTTACTGAACTGGTCTAAGTCCCAGATGGAATCGCTTGAACCAAAACCAGAATACTTTAATATTCAAGAAGTATTTAAAGATAAGATAAAAATTGTTGAGCAAAAGGTTGAAAAAAAGAAAATTATATTAATGGATGAAACAATTGCCGACACAATCTATGCAGATAGAAGTATGGTTGAGATCATTGTGCAAAATTTGCTAACTAATGCTGTAAAATTCTGTAATTCTGGTGATATAATTTCAATTTCCAATCAAGTAATCAATGGTCGATGCCAATTCTTTATTAAAGATACTGGCGTTGGAATATCCAAGGAGAATCAAGAAAAACTATTTAAAAGCAATTCCTTTACCACCATTGGCACTACTAACGAAAAAGGAACTGGTTTGGGTCTAACCATTTGCAAGGAACTGATAGAACTTAATCATGGAAAGATCTGGCTGGAAAGCTCATTAAATATGGGTAGTAAATTTTATGTTGAATTACCACGCGGAAAAACTGTTTAATATTTCAATCTAGGTAAAAAAACTTATGCTATGAATTAGCGAGTTCATCCTCAACTACGTGCCTAAATATATTTTAAACTACCATATAACATTTTTCATATCGATATTCCAATATATTTTCAATTTTAAAACTATATTCTTCCAGAGTTATTAAGAAATCTGGCTGATATTCCAAACATCTGTTTTATGCAAAGCATAGTTTACAAAATTACTCTACGATTTTTGTGAAAAAATATCTAATTGTTAGACAAAATAAACCTGGTTTAAATCGAATCAGCTACGAATCATACCACCAAAAAAGTAGCTTTCACCGATAAAAAATATTACGGTTTCCATTGATAAAAATGTAAAAAAAAATTACATTTATCCGTTATTTTCAATAATTTATATTTTAAGCCTATCAAAATTGATAATATGAAAAAACTTGCTGTTATTGCTCTTGGCGGAAATGCCATTCTTCGAAGCGATCAAAGAGGAACTATCCAGGAACAGGATGATAATGTCATGAAATCTTTAGAAAATATAGTTTACATGATCAAGGATGGTTATAATATTATATTATCCCATGGCAATGGACCACAAGTAGGAAATATTGTGATGCGAAATGAAGCTGGTGAGCAGATTTATAACATAGCTCAAATGCCTCTCGATATTTGTGTGGCCGACTCTCAAGGTGGAATAGGATACATGATAGAAAGAAATTTAAGGAATCTATTAAAAAAACATGGCCTCAAACGTGACGTAGTTACTATGGTAACCCAAGTAATTGTAGATAAAAATGATCCAGCAATTAAAAACCCCAGCAAAAGAATAGGTAAGTCCTATTCTAAGGAACAAGCGGCAAAATTAGAGGCGTCTAAAGGTTGGATATTCAAAGAATCTTCTAAGAAAAAAGGGTTTTACAGAAGAGTTGTTGCCTCACCTAGGCCAATAGAAATATTTAACAGGACTTCACTTGCCAGACTTGCAAAGAAAGGCGTAATTGTAATCATGCTTGGTGGTGGTGGAATACCTGTATACAAGGATGAAAATAGAATGCTTCATCCTATAGAGGGTGTCATTGATAAAGATATCGCCTCTTCCTTATTGGCCCAAAGAATTAAAGCTGATGAGTTCTATATTTTAACCGATGTTCCTTATGTGTACCTTAATTTTGGTAAAGAAGATCAAAAAATTGCTGAGTTTTTAAATGAAGCGGATACTATAAAGTATTTGGAATCAGGAGAGTTTGGAGAAGGTAGCATGAAACCAAAAATTAAAGCTGCGCTGGAATTTGTCCAAAATGGAGGAGAGAAAAGCATCATAACCGAATCTGACAAACTTGAAGATAGATCATACGGAACCAAAATTACCATGAAATACGACTAGAAAAACTAACAGAATATAAATAAAACTTTAATAATCTTATGAAAAAAGCAAAAAAAGCTGCTATTAAGAAAGGACTAAAAGGTAAACATCTACTAACACTTTTAGATTTTTCGCCAGACGAGATCAAATATTTGTTATCACTTTCGGCAAAATTGAAAAAGAGAAAAAAAGCAGGTCGGTCTAAACTATTATTTTCCGGTAAAAACATTGCTTTAATATTCGAAAAATCCTCTACAAGAACCAGATGTGCTTTTGAAGTTGCCACTCATGATCTAGGTGGAACAACCACTTATTTAGGTCCTACGGGCTCTCAAATGGGCAAGAAAGAATCTATTGAGGACACAGCAAGAGTACTAGGTAGATTTTATGATGGCATAGAATATAGAGGCTTCGGACAAGAAATAGTTGAGGCCTTGGCAGAACATGCAGGAGTAACCGTTTGGAATGGCCTTACAGATGAGTTCCATCCAACTCAGGTATTAGCAGATCTGATGACCATGAAAGAACATTGCAATAAGGAATATAATGATATGACCTATGCCTACCTTGGTGATGCACGGAACAACATGGGAAATTCCTTGTTGATCGTAGGAGCCAAAATGGGAATGGATGTTAGAATTGCTGCGCCTAAAGAAGTACAACCGGAAGCCGAATTAGTCAAAAAAGCTAATGCTATTGCTAAAGAGTCAGGAGCAAAAATAAACATTACTGAAGATGTTGCCGAAGCCGTTAAGGATTGTGACTTCGTCATTACAGATGTATGGGTTTCTATGGGAGAGCCAGACGAAGTATGGGAAAAAAGGATCAAATTATTGAAACCTTACCAGATCAATAAAAAAGTAATGGAACTTACAGGAAACAAAGATGCCAAATTCATGCATTGCCTGCCTGCTTTTCATAATAGAAAAACTAAAGTTGGAGAGGAGATCTTCCAAAAATTCGGTTTAGATGGACTTGAGGTTACTGAGGATGTATTTGAATCTGAAGCCTCTATTGTTTTTGATGAGGCTGAGAACAGAATGCATACCATTAAGGCAGTAATGGTTGCAACGATATAATGACTGATTTTTAATTATGAAACAAAAAAGGGTGATCGATGATCACCCTTTTTATATTAATATCTCCAATATTATTCGAAAGATTTGATCGTTTTTTCAATGATGGCAACACACTGCATAATCTGCTCTTCAGTAATTACCAAAGGAGGTGCAAACCGAATGATATCGCCATGAGTAGGTTTTGCTAACAAGCCATTCTCTTTTAGTTCCAAACATACATCCCAGGCAGTTTTACCATTTCTTTCTTTGATAACTATGGCGTTAAGTAATCCTTTACCTCTAACCAAAGTGATCATATCAGAATCGATCTTTCTCAATTCTTCTCTGAAAATCTTTCCAAGTCTATCTGCATTTTCTGCTAATCTTTCGTCCTTAACAACTTCTAATGCGGTCATAGCTACTTTACAAGCCATAGGGTTTCCGCCATAAGTAGAACCATGTTCACCTGGTTTAATGCACATCATCACATCGTCATTTGCCAATACAGCAGAAACTGGATAAGCACCACCAGATAAGGCTTTACCTAATATGAGCATATCTGGTTTTACATCCGGAGTTCCGGAGCAGTTCTTTTCAGGACACGAGCAATTACCGCAAGTCGCTAATAATCTTCCTGTTCTTGCAACACCTGTTTGTATTTCGTCTGCAACGAATAATACATTCTTAGACTTACATAATGCTAAGGCTTTCTTTAAGTAATCTTCATCAGGAACCATAACACCAGCTTCACCCTGAATAGGCTCAACTATAAAAGCTGCTACATTCGGATCTTCCAGTTCCTTTTCAAGAGCAGGAATGTCGTTGTAAGGCACACTTAATATTCCAGGAGTGAAAGGTCCAAAATCTTTGGTTGCTTCCGGATCGTTAGATGCGGAGATAACAGAGATCGTTCTGCCGTGAAAATTATCCTTTGCAAAGATTATCTTAGCCTGGTTCTGTGGTACGCCTTTAACTTTATAGGCCCATTTACGAACTATCTTCATAGCCGTTTCAACACCTTCTGCACCAGTATTCATTGGTAATACCTTATCGAAACCAAAATATTCGGTAATATACTTTTCATATTCTCCTAAAACATCGTTATAAAATGCTCTGGAAGTTAAATGCAACACCTTGGCCTGTTCTATCATTGTATCCACGATCCTGGGATGACAATGTCCCTGGTTAACTGCCGAGTATGCCGATAAAAAATCGAAATATTTTTTGCCTTCAGCATCCCATACATAAACGCCTTCACCTCTACTCAAAACTACTGGTAGTGGATGGTAATTATGAGCTCCATACTTGTCCTCAAGCTGCAT
>JABDOZ010000084.1 GCA_013043005.1 Flavobacteriaceae bacterium
GAATTGCTGAAATATGATAAACTATTTCAATCCGTCGGACAATCCGAACTAATGAACCAAAAAGAAAGCAGTCCTATGATAGGTTTTGGGCTAGATTATATCAGCGTTGAAGAAAGACCAAATAATGATTTCAGTGATAATGGAAAGGACATTGTCATGCCAATGGTCTCGGTTTCCATTCCAATTTTCAATAAAAAATATAAATCGCAAACCAAACAAAATGAGTTGCAGCAGCAGGAAATTACAGCTCAAAAACAGGAAAAGCTAAATACTTTGGAAACGTTATTAGACAAGGCGATTAACGAACGAATTTCAGCAAGAATAAGTTATATAACCCAAGCCAAAAACCTAAAGCAAGCTAAAGATGCAGAAGACATTTTAATCAAAAGCTATGAAACAGGAACAATTGATTTCAATGATGTATTGGACATTCAAGAACTGCAACTGAAGTTTCAAATGAACCAAATAGAATCTGTGAAGACCTACTATGTACAGACTACAATAATCAATTATTTGACCAATTAAGCAATGGAAAAATCAATATATATAATCGTATTGGGAATTATGGTAATTGCTTTTTCGTCTTGTGGAGATAGAGGCGAAAAAAGTGCTTCGGTAGTAGTAAAGCATGTGGGTGCCTTGAAAACTATAATGTCTGGTAATATTAAACCCGTAATTAGTTTAGATACACTTTCAAAAAAGAGACATCTATACGCTCTTGGTGCTGTGGATAATCTCAAAGGTGAAATTCAAATATTTGACAGTAAACCGAGTAACAGTTTTGTGGTTGATAGCAGTTTGCAAATTAAAGATTCATACAATCTAAAAGCATCTCTATTGGTGTATGCAGAAATTGAAGAATGGGAAGCGATTCATATAGAAGATAGCAAAACCAAAAATGATTTGGAAACGCAAATATTTAAAATCGCGAAGCGTCAAGGTATTGATATTGAAAAACCATTTCCGTTCTTGTTAGAAGGAGCAATCGCGTCTTTAGATTGGCATGTTATAAATTGGAAAGATGGCGATACGATCCATAACCATAAAAAGCATAAGGAATCTGGTTTAAATGGCACTTTAAAAGATAGACAAGTGCTAATATTAGGGTTTTATTCAACAAAGCACAAAGCCATTTTCACACCTCATTCGACTAATATGCATATGCATTTTAAAACAGATGATAATGCTAGGGCTGGCCATATTGATGATTTATCATTAAATCAAACAATAACACTAAAGCTGCCGAAATTATGACACATGTATATAAAATTACAGGAATGACCTGTGGCAGTTGTAAAGCATCTGTAGAAAATAGTTTAGGTGATTTAAATAATGTTACCAATGTCGAGGTTGACCTTGAAAATCAAGAAGCAACAATAACTATGGATAAGCATATTGAAGTTACTGAACTACAAAAAGCATTGTCTTCAAAATATGCGATTGTAGAAAAA
Organism: Flavobacteriaceae bacterium; assembly: GCA_013043005.1. Taxonomy (GTDB): domain Bacteria; phylum Bacteroidota; class Bacteroidia; order Flavobacteriales; family Flavobacteriaceae; genus Site-B1. The sequence goes on from JABDOZ010000084.1 coordinate 1,452, forward strand.
ACACAGAAAAATGTTTTTGCTTCTGCTCAAACATCAAGTTTTGAGATTGAAGATGAAAAAAGCAAATTGCAGCAACTTAAACCACTCTTGCTCATCATCTTTTATATAGCAACAGCAAGTGTATTATTACATTATAAAAATTGGAGTTGGAGCGATTTTATGCTCGACTTTATGGGCTTGTTCTACATTGTGTTTAGTTTCTTCAAGATGTTAGATTTAAAAGGCTTCCCTGATTCGTTTAGAATGTACGACCCATTGGCGAAAAGAGTTCCAGCTTATGGTAGCGTTTACCCATTCATTGAAACAGCTTTAGGCTTAATGTTCTTAATGCGTTTTAAAGTGAATATTGCTTTAATAATAACGCTTGTTGTATTAGGGATTACAACTATTGGAGTAACAAAAACGCTCATGGACAAAAAGTCAATTCGATGCGCCTGTTTGGGTACAGCTCTAAAATTGCCTATGACGGAAGCTACTTTTATAGAGAATGCCATAATGGTCGTTATGGCAATACTAATGTTATTAAATATCTTTTAAAATGAAAAAATATATTGTTTACCTCGGAATTTTAGCTGTTGGACTATTATTAGGATGGCTCTTTTTTGGCAATTCGCCCACTAAAGAAGCAGAACACAATCACTCTGAAGTTGAAGAGAGCAATCAAAAGTGGACCTGCTCTATGCATCCTCAGGTCATGAAGACCGAACCCGGCGATTGTCCTATTTGTGGTATGGATTTAATTCCTGCGGAAAATAGTGCAGATGGGTTATTAGCAGACCAATTCAAGCTCACAGAGAACGCAATGGCTTTGGCCAATATCCAAACAACGGTTGTGGGTAAAGGCAATGTAGAAGGCAATACCATAAAACTATCTGGTAAAATTGCCGAAAACGAAGAAGCCAATGCAGTACAGGTCAGTTACTTTTCGGGTAGAATTGAACGTTTGAATGTAAGTTTTACAGGCGAAGAAGTTCGTAAAGGTCAATTATTAGCTACTATATATTCACCAGAAATCTATGCAGCACAACAAGAATTGATTACAGCAGCATCATTAAAAGAATCGCAACCTGCTTTGTACCAAGCGGTTCGTAATAAATTAAAATTATGGAAGCTCTCTGAAAATCAAATCAATCAGATTGAAGAAACAGGAAAAGTGAAAGAGAACTTTCCTGT
>JABDOZ010000085.1 GCA_013043005.1 Flavobacteriaceae bacterium
TAAAGCTTGCTTTGTATGAATTTCTCGAAATAAACCTTAAACCGGATCTATTTGATTGCGGAGAGACCGGGATTCGAACCCGGGCGACACAAACGCGTCGACAGATTAGCAATCTGCTCCATTACCACTCTGGCACCTCTCCTATTGTTATTTTTAAGAACTTACATTACAATTTTAATGCGGATGCAAATGTAACTTTTCATCTTAAAGAACGCAAACTATTTTTTCAGTTTTTTAAGAGTATTATTTATTCCGGATATTCAATTCTCAGGTGATAAATATTAGCTAATTTATGCTTGAGCACTTTTTTGATCGATTGAATTTCTTTAAATGTAATATTTGCGTTTATAAATTGATTATCTTCCATTTGTCTGTTGACAATATTTTCTACAAAAACATCGATTTTTGTAGACGTTGGTTCTTTTAAACTCTTCGATGCGGCCTCTACACTGTCGCACATCATTAAAATAGCGGTTTCTTTACTAAACGGTTTTGGCCCCGGATATTTAAAATCTTCAACATTTATGTCTTCATTTATGCTCTTTTCTTTCATATAGAAATAATAAACAAATGTTGTTCCATGGTGCGTTCGTATAAAATCAATAATTCTGTCAGGTAAATTGTTTTTCTTTGCAATTTCAATCCCATCCAATACATGCTTTATAATAATCTGAGCACTTTCTGAAGCCGCCAACTCATCATGAGGGTTTATTCCAGTTGATTGATTCTCAGTGAAATATGTTGGGTTTTTCATTTTACCAATGTCATGATATAATGCTCCTACTCTGATTAACATGGCATTCGCTCCTACTTCGTTTGCTGATGCTTCTGCTAAATTTGCAACATTTAATGAATGATGGAATGTGCCTGGTGCCTTATTTGATAGCTCTTTTAATAATTTAGTATTTGTATCGGACAACTCCAGTAAGGACACATCAGATACCAGTCCAAATAGTTTTTCATAAACATAGATCAATGGCTGAACAAACAAAGTGGCCAATCCATTAATTATAAAAAGTCCGAATATTTCCCATTTAAGCGTTTCTATAGTACCTTCATGAATTACTGAGAAAGAAAAATAAGCCACCAGATAGATAAGCGTGATCTGACCGACTGAAATAAATAGGTTTGCACGTTTATATAACTCAGAAACAGTCAGAATTGTAACAATACCAGCTATTATCTGGAGAAACATATACTCGTAATTGTTAGGAACAATAAACCCAAGCAATAATACTGTTATAACATGTGCAAATAATCCTAATCTGGCATCAAAAAATGCCTTCAGTACTAAAGGTAAAATACATATTGGAATAATATATACATAGGCTGCATTATAATCTACAATTAAGGTTGTAAGCAATATCATAAATATGATATTGAAGAAAATGAAAGTTACCTTTGTGTTATTCTTAAAGACCTCAATTCTGTATTTTCGCAAAAACAACAAGAGCATTAGCAGGGCGAGCGCCACTAATACGGTATATGCCACAACAATAATGTTATAACTGGATTCACTCCAAACTTGTGATTGATATTCTGCCTCTAACGATTTTAAAATTTCAAACTTATCGCCCTCGACAACTTCACCTTTAGATATGATCAAGGTTTCTCTTGCAATACTGCCTCTTGTATATGATATTTTATCTAATTCCTCTTTTAGTGCGCTGTCGGTAATATTTTTGTTTTGACTTGTGTTGGGCTCTATTATATTGAAGAATAAAGAAATTAATTTAACTGTATGTGATTCTAAATCTTGAGTGGTGATCTCCTTCTCTAAAAGACTTCTTATTTCGTTAATATTGACTAATTGAGCATAGTTAGTTCTGCTGATTTCCTTTTGATTAGATAACAAAATAATATCAGTCTCTGGCTTAATATCATAGGACTCCTTTAAAACACCATAATTATATACTCTATCCAGGATGCTTTTTGACTTATCATAAATTCTATTGGCTTCATTGCCAAAAATTGAATCTGGAAATACTTTTTCAAATTCCTGCTTATAATTAGAAATTACAGATTCCAGCAAAGAGGAGTCGACGTCAAAATATTGAACCGCTTCAGATTCTATCCTTTCAATTTCTATATTTATCTCTTCTTCAGATTTTTTTATAGCAAAATCAAAGGGTGCGTATAAATTTTCAGATTGCCAGGGTTTACCATTTTGGAAACTGTATTTGAATTTTCCGCTTTTTGGAAATAGATAAACAATTAAGGCTGTGGTAAATACAAACAGAATTATCTTATAAAGTAGATAGTGATTCTTGTAAATGATGTTAATTAAGTCTTTCATTTAAGGACAGATGCAAATCAAAAGTAATAAATAATTGATCAAACAAGATTTACTCTTTGGGATTTTTCGGGATTTCCTCTAAACGAACCGGAAGATGCCTTTGAACCCACTGTGAATATGTAGTGTATCCATTTTTATCATTAAGGTCCTTTGTTTTTTCCAAAATGCTTTGAATTATTTTATCAGGCTGAATGTCCTTAGAACGAATTTCTTCAATTATTGATTCAACATTTTGAGAAACAGTTTCTTTTAAGGAATTGTTAATCTTTTTAATCCAGGATTCCAGTGCGTCATCGGTTAAATGTTCATCAATAATTCTTCTCGTAATCTTTTGACCATGCTGTTTTGATTCCTGTATATTACCTCTTCCGGTAACAGCGTTCCCAACAGCGAAAACATTGTCATATCCATAGACATGATAATCCACATGTTTTTTCATTTTCAAGGCAGAGAATTCGTATTGTAATCCATTAATTTGTTCTGGAAGACTTCCAATGGATGAAACGATAAGATCGGTCCTCAATTCTTCGGTTTCATTTTCTAAAGGAACAATTCGTTCGTTGTACACCATGACTTTTTGCAGAACTAATCCTTTTAATTTATCATCTTCCTCAATAAAATCAATAGGAACTCTTAATGGTTTAAAATTGAATTTATACTTTTCTTTATAATTATTAAGCAACTTAGCAGAGACCATTCTGGCTTTGTCACGACTTGCTTTTGATTCATCTTTAGAAGATTTTAAAGGCATGTCCTCTGCATTCTTTCTGTAAACTAAATTTACTCCACTAATATTTAGCTTTTTATACGGCACCTTATGACTCTCCAAAACCTTATCAATACCGTATTTTTCTAACTTGAACATATCTTCATCTATATTATAAATTTCCTTTAATTTATCCCTTACCAATTCTATCATACATATTTTTACCACATCTAACGATGCTAATCCACCACCAACTATTATGGCGTTATCTTTTATTTCATATTGTTTCCCTTGGTAATCAGCCTCATGATGATGATTAAACCAAAAAATAAAATCGTTCTGATAGATAAGACCTCTATCCCTAAATTTTTCAATTCCGGGTACAGGAAATTCCCTATCTTGCCAAGCACCATTGGCCAAAATAATTGCAGAAAATCCCCAGTTATTTAAAAGGTCATTAAATTCTAAATCACGTCCAATTTTAACCAAAGGAACATATCTTATATTTTCATGGTCTAATTTATTGTCGATTTCTTTAATCTGTCGATTTCTCAATTTAATGTGCCATTTTGGAAGACCATCTTCAATTTTGCCATACGGCAAAGCATTCATCTCAAAGACAACAATTCTAAAACCACTATTTGCCAATAAATTGGCCGCTACTGACCCTGAGATAGACCCTCCGATAATTGCTATATAATGCTTTTTATGGTTCTCCATAATTGGTTATAAGTTTTAAATAAAATTAAACAATTTGACCTTTACTAAGTAATCTATTTTAATTAAATTCGTAATTCATAACTAATATAAATATCTTGATGAAGGAAGTTGTAATTGTTTCCTGTGCTCGAACACCAATTGGCAGTTTTTTGGGTAGTTTAAGCAGCATACCTGCTCCAAAACTTGGCTCTATTGCAATTAAAGGAGCTTTGGATAAAATAGGGCTGAATCCTGAAACTATAGATGAAGTGTTAATGGGTAACGTCGTTCAGGCCGGAACTGGACAGGCACCAGCCAGACAGGCTGCCATTTACGCAGGAATTCCCGATTCTGTTCCATGTACTGCAATAAATAAGGTATGTGCTTCTGGAATGAAGACAGTTATGCAGGCAGCTCAAAGCATAGCCTTGGGAGATGCAAATATTATCGTAGCTGGCGGAATGGAAAACATGAGCCTGATTCCTCATTATTATCACGCCAGATCGGGAAATAAATTTGGTCCGATCACTTTAGAAGATGGTATGCAGAAAGATGGGCTTGTAGATGTTTATGACCAGAATGCTATGGGTGTTTGTGCAGATCTATGCGCCAAGGAATATGAGTTTACCAGGGAAGATCAGGATAATTTTGCCATACAATCGTATAGTCGATCAATGGAAGCATGGAAAGGAGGTAGATTTGATAATGAAGTAGTTCCGGTTATTGTACCTCAAAGACGTGGAGAGCCGGTTATTGTTAATGAAGATGAAGAGTTTAAAAATGTGAAAATGGATAAAATTCCATCCCTGCGTCCCGCCTTCACAAAGGATGGAACCGTTACTGCTGCCAACGCGTCTACTATTAATGATGGAGCAGCTGCCTTGGTTTTAATGAGTTTAGAGAAAGCGCAAGAATTAAAACTCGAACCTTTGGCAACCATCAAGAGTTATGCAGATGCAGCGCAGGAACCAAAATGGTTTACTACAGCACCTGCAAAAGCCTTGCCTAAGGCATTGGCAAAAGCTAATATTTCCATTGAAAATGTGGATTATTTCGAATTTAATGAAGCGTTTTCTGTAGTAGGTCTGGCAAATATGAAAATTTTAGGTTTATCTGATGAAAAAGTCAACATAAACGGCGGAGCAGTTTCATTGGGTCATCCATTAGGATGTTCCGGAGCAAGGATCCTTGTTACACTTATAAACGTTTTAGAGCAAAAAAAGGCTAAAATAGGTGCGGCAGCTATTTGCAATGGCGGTGGTGGTGCTTCGGCTATGATTCTTGAACGTAACTAATTAGTTTTTCATGCAATACGGTATCTGTAATTTGAGTCTGGTTCCTTTAAGGCGGGAAGCATCTGATAAAAGTGAACTGGTGACAGAGCTTTTGTATGGGGATCATTTTAAGATTATTGAAAAACGCAAAGACTGGGCTAAAATTCGTTTAGCCTTCGATAAATACGAGGGTTATATCGATAATAAGCAGTTTGTAGAAATAAGCAAGGAACATTTTAAGCAATTTGAAAATGCTGACCCAGTTTTTTCTACAGATCTAGTTGAGTTTGTCCAGGATGAGAACCATCAATTATTACCTATCCTTTTAGGTTCATCACTAAATGGACTAAAACTTCTAAAACACTCGTTCGAAGGCAATTTTACAACGAAATCCAGAACTAAACCAGATTTAATAAAAACAGCATCTTTATACTTAAATGCACCATATTTATGGGGAGGAAAATCTCCTTTTGGGATTGATTGTTCAGGTTTTACACAAATGGTTTATAAAATTAATGGGTATAAACTTTTAAGAGATGCATCACAGCAAGCGTCTCAAGGTGAAGTATTAAGTTTCATTGAAGAAAGTGAACCAGGAGATCTGGCATTTTTTGACAATACTGAAGGTGATATTATTCATGTGGGAATCATTCTTGAAAATAATTATATTATTCATGCACATGGTTGTGTAAGGATAGATAGACTAGATCAATCAGGTATTTACAATGCTAAAGAGAAAAGACACACTCATAAACTAAGGGTTATAAAAAAGATTATTTAATAAAAAAGCCACTTAAAAAAGTGGCTTTTTTATGATTAGAATAATTCAACATTAATTTCCGCTTTCTATTGCATCAACTCGTTCTTTAGTTGCTTTGTAGTTGTCTGTATCCCCTACAGCACTATAAATATTCATCAGAGTTTTTGCCGCTTGCAAGTTTTTAGGATCTGTTTCTAATGCCGAAGTTAAATATGGAATGGCATCCTTGTAAACCTGCTGCCTTTTTTCCTTTAATTCATCATATTTTCTGTCATCTGCTGCAGAAGTACCTAGATTGTTCATTTCATCAACTATTGCTTGCTCACCATCTAAAATTAAAGCTGCCATATTAATTTGAGCATTTATATAATTTGGATCAAGGTCTATCGCTTTTTGGTAATACATTTTAGCTGATTCCTTGTCTCCTGATTCATAAGAAAGAACACCCAAATTGAATTGTAGTTCAGGATCAGTTGGATTCATTTCTGTAGCTTCTTTCATTAGTTCTTTAAATGTATCCATATGTCCCATTTTATAATGAACATTTGCTTCTGCCAATAATAAATTCAAATCTTCTGGATTTTCAGCCCTGGCATCTTTCATTGCTTCAATTGCCATTTCATTCTTATCCTGACTTATGTAAATTAACGCAATATTCTTAACTATTTCTGAACGCTTAGACTTAGTTATTCTATCTTCAGGTTTTATATGAGTTCCTGCTTTCACAGATATGTCTCTTAATTGTTTACTGCCAAAAAGTTCTTCTTTTTCCAGTTCTTTATTATAGGCATAAAATTCTTGAGCAATACCAGTGTATCCTAAATCTTTCAATTCCTTATACATTCCTAAGGCATTGTCGAAATCCTGTCCATTGACAGCAGTTGAAGCTGCAAAATAAAGATACATAGTATCCTTTGGAGATAATTTATATGCATGTTCAAAACCTTTGGAAGAACTGGCGTAATCTTTATTTTCTAATGCAGTGTTTGCTTTAGTCAAAATGTTTTGAAGCATACTTGCTTTAACTTCATTGATTTGTGTAGAATAATTTGAACCTGCCTTGTCAAAATTTTCAATGGCACTTTCAAAATCAGCATTGTTTCCTGCCCCATTGGCATAAAGGGCCTTTCCTTTTAAAAAGTAATATTTACCTTTAGTTTTCTCGTCTGCTGCACCTAATAAAGATTCAACCTGGGTCAACAGGGATTTGGCTTGAGCAAAATTATTTCCTTTAATCGCTTTTTCAACAGCTTTTAATTCTTTTTTCTGAGCAAACGAAAATGCTCCAATCATGAAAGCTAAAGCAATTACAATTTGTTTTTTCATGTTAATAAATTTTAAGTTAAGTGTTATTCGTTATTGTTATCTGTTGGTTAATTATCAAGAGTTGTGCCATCTTTATCTGAGTCATTGTTTTCCGGCTCTTCAACTTCAATCACCTCATCCTGATCTCTCATTACTTTTGCTACGGCAGCAATTGAATCACTTCCCTTTAAGTTAATAAGTTTTACTCCTTGTGTAGCCCTACCCATTACCCTTAAATCACTTACTGCCATCCTTATGGCTATGCCAGACTTATTGATTATCATTAGGTCATCCTCATCGGAAACATTTTTAATAGACACTAAATTACCTGTTTTAGAAGTAATAGAGATGGTTTTAACGCCTTTTCCACCGCGGTTTGTTAATCTATAGTTGTCTAGATTAGAGCGCTTACCATAGCCATTCTCTGAAACAACTAAGATATTGCTATCCATATCATTAACAGCAATCATTCCTATAACCTCATCTGTTTTCTCGTTCGCTAATCTTATTCCGCGAACGCCTGAAGCATTTCTGCCCATTGGTCTGGTTTTAGCTTCTTCAAAACGAATAGCCTTACCAGATTTTAAAGCGAGCATAACCTGACTTTCTCCTGTCGTTAATTTTGCCTCCAATAACTCATCGTCTTCTCTAATAGTTATGGCATTTATACCATTTGTACGTGGTCTAGAGTATTGTTCTAAAGAGGTCTTTTTTACTTGGCCTTTTTTAGTGGCCATTATAACAAAATGGTTATTTATATATTCCTCATCTTTGAGGTCTTGGGTACAAATAAAGGCTTTCACCTTATCATCTTGTTCAATGTTTATGAGATTTTGAATCGCTCTGCCTTTTGATGTTTTACTACCTTCCGGTATTTCATAAACACGCATCCAAAAACATTTCCCTTTTTGAGTAAAGAACAACATATACTGATGGTTAGTACCAACAAATAAGTGTTCTAAAAAGTCTTCATTTCTGGTAGTTGAGGCCTTTTGACCAACTCCTCCTCTATTCTGAGTTTTATATTCTGTAAGCGATGTACGTTTAATATACCCAGCATGAGATATGGTTATTACAACCTTTTCATCGGGAATCATATCCTCTATGCTTAAATCCCCTCCGGCATACTCAATTAATGAACGCCTTTCATCACCATATTTGTCCTTCACCACGATCATCTCCTGCTTGATGATCTCCATTCTTCGTTCTTTTTTATCTAAAATATCTTTTAAGTCTGCAATTGTTATTACAAGATCATCATACTCAGAACGAAGCTTATCCTGCTCTAAACCAGTTAGTTGACGCAATCGCATTTCAACTATGGCCTTAGCTTGTATTTCTGATAGTTCGAATTTTTCAATTAATTTTTTTCGAGCCTCATCTGCATTGCTGGAAGCTCTGATAAGAGCAATAACTTCGTCAATATTATCTGAAGCAATAATCAATCCTTCCAGGATATGCGCTCTTTCTTCTGCTTTTCTCAATTCATAGGTTGTTCGTCTAACCACCACATCATGCCTGTGATCCACAAAATGATGAATCATCTCTTTGAGATTGAGCAATTGTGGTCTGCCTTTAACCAAGGCAATATTATTGACGCTGAAAGAAGACTGAAGCGCAGTGTACTTGAAGAGCTTATTTAAAACTATATTTGGAATTGCGTCTCGTTTAAGAACATATACTATTCGCATTCCATTTCTATCAGATTCATCTCTTATAGTAGATATTCCTTCAATTTTTTTATCATTGACAAGATCTGCCGTTTTCTTGATCATATCAGCCTTATTGACCTGATATGGTATTTCTGTTACTATAATACATTCACGACCGCCTACTTCCTCAATATTAGCCTTAGCTCTCATTACGACGCGACCTCGACCAGTTTTAAACGCTTCTCTAACACCATCATAGCCATAAATGGTACCACCAGTTGGAAAATCAGGAGCTTTTATGTAATTGATCAACTCGTCAATTTCAATATCATTATTCTCTATATAGGCCACAATACCATCAACCACTTCGCTCAAATTATGAGGTGGCATATTAGTTGCCATTCCTACTGCTATTCCCGAAGCTCCATTAACCAGTAAACTTGGAATTCTTGTTGGTAGCACTGTAGGTTCTTCTAAAGTGTCATCAAAATTTAGCTGTAGATCGACTGTTTCTTTATCTATATCTGCCAACATGTCCTCAGATATCTTGCGCATCCGTGCTTCGGTGTAACGCATTGCAGCGGGACTATCTCCATCAATTGAACCAAAATTTCCCTGTCCATCTACCAGCATATAACGTAAACTCCATTCCTGGGCCATACGTACCATAGCATCATAAACGGATGTATCACCATGAGGGTGGTACTTTCCCAAAACCTCTCCAACTATTCTCGCTGATTTTTTATGTGCTGTATTTGATCTAACTCCTAGCTCATGCATGCCAAATAATACGCGTCTGTGAACAGGTTTAAGGCCATCTCTTACATCCGGTAGTGCACGTGACACAATGACTGACATTGAATAATCAATGTAAGCGGATTTCATTTCATCCTCAATATTAATTGGAATTAATTTTTCTCCTTCTGCCATAAATATTTAAATCTCTATTATAATAATTTTCAAATCGTGCTAATATAACCATTTTACTAGTCTTGATAAATGTTTTAAAGGTTCAAAAAAGTACTTTTTATTAACAATTTTTGTGCTGTTTTTAGTTAATAAGTAAGCCATTAATTATTTTGATTTTATGAAGATTTTTTTGTCTATTCGCTAAGACTGTTATATTAAGGTATAATTTTTGCCGTTATGTATTATGATTTTATTAATTTTAATGCAGAAAGAAAATATTTATGGATGATAATTTTTCTCCAAGAGTAAAAGATGTTATAGCTTTTAGTAAAGAAGAAGCTTTGCGCTTAGGTCATGATTTTATTGGCACTGAGCACTTAATGCTTGGACTATTGAGAGATGGTAATGGAAAAGCAATAGATATCTTAAATACTTTAAAAATAGATCTAAATCATTTAAGAAGAAAAGTAGAAATACTAAGCCCTGCAAATCCCAATGTGACAATTACCTCAAATGAAAAAAAGAATCTGCACTTGACGAGACAAGCAGAACGCGCTTTAAAAACTACATTTTTGGAGGCCAAGCTATTCCAAAGTTCAACAATAAATACGGCACATTTGCTTTTGTGTATTTTGCGAAATGAAAATGATCCTACAACCAAGTTGTTGAATAAGTTAAAAGTAGATTACGATAATGTTAAAGAACAATTTAAACTTATGATAACGAACGAAGATGACTATATAGATATTCCTAAATCGGAATCTTTTGAAGATGACGCGGCTATTCCTGAAGATGAGTCTAAGAATAACCCATTTAAGCAACAATCTGGAAAAGGATCTAAAAAATCGAAAACACCAGTTTTGGACAATTTTGGAAGGGATTTAACTGCAATGGCAGAGGAAGACAAATTAGATCCTGTAGTAGGTCGAGAGAAAGAAATTGAAAGAGTTTCTCAGATTCTAAGTCGGAGAAAAAAGAATAATCCTCTTTTAATTGGAGAACCTGGCGTCGGCAAAAGTGCCATTGCTGAAGGTTTGGCTGAGAGGATAATAAAGAGAAAAGTTTCAAGAATATTATTCAATAAGCGTGTCGTGACATTAGACTTGGCAAGTTTAGTTGCGGGAACGAAGTATCGTGGCCAGTTTGAAGAACGAATGAAAGCAGTAATGAACGAATTGGAGAAAAATGATGACATTATTCTGTTCATTGACGAAATTCATACAATTGTAGGAGCTGGTGGTGCAACAGGCAGCTTAGATGCCTCTAACATGTTTAAACCAGCCCTGGCAAGAGGTGAAATTCAATGTGTTGGTGCTACAACATTAGACGAATACAGACAATATATAGAAAAAGATGGTGCTTTGGAACGAAGATTCCAAAAGGTAATAATTGAACCTACTTCAGTTGATGAAACAATTGAAATATTAAATAATATAAAGTCTAAATACGAAGAGCATCACAATGTTGAATATACCAATGAGGCTATTGAAGCCTGTGTAAAACTAACAAACAGGTACATGACAGACAGGTTTTTACCTGATAAAGCTATAGATGCTCTGGATGAAGCAGGTTCACGTGTTCACATTACCAATATTGATGTACCAAAACAGATCATTGAGTTAGAGAAAAAGTTAGAGGCTGTCAAAGAAACTAAAAACACAGTAGTTAAAAAGCAAAAATATGAAGAGGCGGCAAAGTTAAGAGATGACGAAAAACGATTGGAAAAAGATCTGTCTTTGGCTCAGGAAAAATGGGAAGAGGAAACAAAACTTCATAAGGAAGTTGTTACTGAAGAGAATGTAGCAGATGTTGTCTCAATGATGACTGGTATTCCTGTAAACAGAATAGCTCAGGCTGAAAGCAACAAACTAGCACAGTTACCTGACCTTATAAAAGGTAAAGTAATTGGGCAAGATGAAGCTGTTTCTAAAGTAGTAAAAGCAATCCAAAGAAATAGAGCGGGATTGAAGGATCCAAATAAACCCATTGGTTCTTTTATCTTTTTAGGACAAACAGGAGTTGGTAAAACTCAATTAGCAAAAGTTTTAGCCAGAGAATTGTTTGATAGTGCTGATGCATTGATTCGCATAGATATGAGTGAGTACATGGAGAAATTCGCTATATCCAGATTAATTGGCGCACCTCCGGGATATGTAGGCTATGAAGAAGGTGGACAACTTACAGAAAAAGTAAGACGCAAGCCGTATGCCGTTATCTTATTAGATGAAGTCGAAAAGGCGCATCCTGATGTATTCAATATGCTGCTGCAAGTGCTTGATGATGGTTATTTAACTGATAGTCTTGGTAGGAAAATTGATTTTAGAAATACCATCATTATAATGACATCCAATATTGGATCACGAAAATTAAAAGATTTTGGTGCTGGAGTTGGATTTGGTACTGCGTCTCAAAAAGCGCAGGAAGATTCTAATGCAAGAGCAGTGATTCAAAATGCACTTAAAAAGGCATTTGCTCCAGAATTTTTAAATAGAATTGATGATGTTGTTATATTCAATTCTCTGGAAAAAGAACATATCAATAAAATTATTGATATTGAATTAGAACAGCTTTACATCCGCATTGGTGATCTGGGTTATACTTTAAAATTAACTAAAAAAGCCAAGGACTACATTGCAGACAAAGGATTTGACAAGCAATATGGTGCCAGACCTTTGAAAAGAGCTATACAGAAATACATAGAAGATGCATTGGCTGAAGAAATCATTGCTTCGCAAATTGAGGAGGGCGATACCATATTTATGGATTTAGATAAAAAAGCAGATGAATTAACGATCAATGTTGAAAAAGCAGAAAAACCTGCCTAGAAAACATGTAATTAACTCAAAACGACTCCACAAGATATTGTGGAGTTTTTTTATTTCTTTGAAAAAGATTCATTAACTTTAATACAATGATCAAAGTTTTTGATTTTTGTGTACTTAAATTTTACGATAATTACGTTATAAGCATTATAAATGAGGGTGTTATAGTCACTAAGTCATTAAGTGATAAAATATGTGAGACTGCTATAAATTATTATCAGGGGAAGCCTTTTGTCTACATTACCCATAGAATCCATTCTTATTCAGTTGATCCCAATGTATACCATGATGTTTCTAAAATTAAAAATTTAGTAGGATTTGTAGTTGTTTCTGATAGTAAATTGTCTATTAAGAATGCAATTCTTGAAAAAATTTTCTTAGACAAACCATTTCAGATATTCAGTAACTTAGATGATGCCATTCTTTGGGCAAATAATGCGTATGCGATGCATAAGGAAATCAAATAAAAGAAATACAGGAATAATTCTTTATTAATTTTTATATATAAATCTTAGTTAAATATTACAATAATAAAATTCTTCTTATGTCTAGTTCTAATAAAGTTTGGTTAGGAATCTTAACATTTTTACCATTTGTTCTTTTCATAGTTTATCTGGTGCTGTTTTTTACACTTTTTTTGGGAAGCATTCATCAGCTTGAGCAAAGCCATCACGATGACTTTCCAATTCATTTCATACGTGATATTTTCATAGTTTTCATTCCTCTAATAACGGCAATTATTATTTCATTGATCTTGACTATTTATTATATAGTCCATGCCAATAGCAATGTGAAAAATGACACCGCAAAAAAAATAATGTGGACAATTATTCTAATTTTTGTTAGTTGGGTTGGTTGCTTAGTTTATTATTTTGTAGAAATATTATCGAGTACCAAAACAAATCAAGTTCAAGTCAATGAATCACAATGAACTTAAAAAATTGGAGTCTGTAATTAGTTTAGAAATAGAAAAGACTAAAGACTCCGTTGAAAAATACAAAGAACTTTCTAAACCAATTGCACCGGAAAATGCTATTGGGCGTGTTTCAAGAATGGATGCAATAAATAACAAATCTGTAAATGAGGCCGCTTTGCTTAAAGCAGAACTGAAACTTAATAGTTTAAGAATTGCACTTAATAATATACATGAACCCAATTTTGGTATCTGTTCAAAATGCAACAATCCAATTCCTGTTGGAAGAATTATGCTAATGCCTCAAAGTCGGTTTTGTGTTCATTGCGCCAGTTAAACTAAACTAAATAACTCGTCACTATCTATTGTTAATTCGTTTAAATATTTAATGGATTTTCTAATATCATCATGTAAAACGACATCATCTGTAATAAATGGCACTTCTGCTCTGTATGCTTTCAGGAACATTTCAAGAAAATCTGATGTTTTTAATGGTGCTCGAAAGGCCAGAGCCTGAGAAGCATTCAATAATTCAATAGCTAGAATACGTTCAACATTGTCAATCAATCTATAGGCTTGAATTGCCGCATTAGCTCCCATACTTACATGGTCCTCTTGTCCATTGCACGAAACAATACTGTCTACACTTGCTGGAGTCGCAAGTTGTTTGTTAGCACTTACAATACTGGCAGCTGTGTATTGTGGTATCATAAAACCAGAATTCAATCCTGGGTTATCTACCAAGAAAGGAGGTAAACCTCTTAATCCTGAGACCAATTGAAAGGTTCTCCTTTCTGAAATATTACCTAATTCGGACATAGCAATTTTTAAATAATCGAATCCGAGTGCTAATGGCTGACCATGAAAATTTCCTCCTGAGATAATGATATCGTCTTTTGAAAATATATTAGGGTTATCTGTAACTGAATTTATTTCAGTTTTAAAGGTCTTCAATACAAATTCCAGGGTATCTTTTGATGCACCATGAACCTGTGGGATACATCTAAAAGAATAAGGGTCCTGAATATGTTCTTTGTCTTGATTTAACAACTCACTGCCATCTAAAAACTCTCGTATTCTATATGCTGTTTTTAATTGACCATTGTGAGGTCTGACCAAGTGAACTATTTCCTTGAAAGGTTCACTTCTACAATCAAAGGCATCCATTGACAAACTCCCAATCAGGTCAGATAAATAGGATAGTTTAAACGATTTTAAAAGTAAATAAACCCCATACGCACTCATGAATTGAGTACCATTCAACAATGCCAGACCTTCTTTAGATTTAAGTTTGATCGGTTCCCAATTGAATTTTGCTAAAATTACATCACACGAAACCTTTGAATCCTTGTAATTAACTTCACCTTTTCCAATCAATGGCAGGCATAAATGCGCTAGAGGTGCCAAGTCTCCGGATGCACCCAATGAACCTTGAGTGTAAACTACAGGAAGTATATCATTGTTATAAAAATCAATTAAACGTTCTATTGTCTGCAATTGTATTCCAGAATGCCCATAACTCAAAGATTGTATTTTTAAAAGTAACATGAGTCTAACAATCTCTCTTGGGACTTCATCTCCTGTACCGCAAGCATGAGACATTACCAAATTTTCCTGGAGTTTTGTCAGATTTTTATTTGATATTTTGACATCATACAGAGAACCAAATCCAGTGTTTATGCCATAAAATGGAGCATCATTTTTTTCCAGAATTTTATCCAGATAGTCACGACAATCTGTTATTTTTTTAATGGAATCAGTAGATAATTTTATTTTTTTTTGTTCCGAAATTAATTCTGTAATTATAGATAACGATAAAGTTTCAGAATTGATGTAATGAAGATTTTCCATAGAGTTTGAATGACTGATCAAAAGTCAACATTTAACTAAAAAAAAACAAGAAATGTTAATAATTAATAAATACTTGCTCCTTAAATTCAGAATCTCATATCTTTGGGGTTTTTAAAACCCAAAATATGAAAAAAATATTTACAGTATTGCTAGTTTTTGCAGTTATGGCCTGCAAGCAAGAACCAAGAGATTATGTGTCCTTATCTGGAAAAATATCTAATCCACATGAGTCAAATAGTATCAAAGTTTTTAAAGGGAATGAATACGAAAAAATTATAAGTATTAAAGAAGATGGAACGTTTAGTGACACCTTAAAAGTTGAAGAAGGTGTATATAGGTTTAAACATGGTGAGGAGTATGGACAAATTTATCTTAAAAATGATAATGAAATTAGTTTTACCTTAGATAATGATGATTTTGATAACACGCTTAAATTTGAAGGAGACAATGCAGATAAAAGTAATTTTTACATTGCAAGCTTATTAATGCCAAGCAATTATTTAGATGCAAGTATTTTTGACTTAACAGAAGATGAATTCAACAAATCTATTAATGGATTAAAAGATGGCTTCACAAAATTAAAATCTGAGTTTCCGACGTTGGATGAATCTTTTTTCCAAGAAGAAGAAAAAAAGCTGGAAGGAACTATAAAATCTTATACAGATTATTATCAATCTAAACTAGCCTTAAGAAAAGCAATACCACAAGGTACTCCTTCTCCAATATTTAAAAATTATGAGAATTATAAAGGCGGCACAACCTCCTTATCAGATCTAAAAGGAAAATATGTATATATAGATATTTGGGCAACCTGGTGCGGACCATGTAAGCGTGAAATTCCATCATTAAAGAAAATAGAGGAGCAATATCATGGAAAAAACATTGAATTTGTAAGTATTTCAACAGATAATGGAAGAGGCTATAAAGAAAAAACTTTTGAAGCTTCTAAAGTAGGTTGGAAAAAAATGATTTCTGAAAAGGAAATGGGAGGCATTCAATTGTTTGCTGGTGAAGTTTGGGATAAATCAGAATTTCGAAATTTTTACAAAATCCGTGGTATTCCTCGATTTATTTTGATTGATCCAGCTGGAAATGTTGTTAATGCGGATGCACCGAGACCATCAAGTCCTTCCTTGGTTAAACTATTTGAATCTTTGAATATTTAGTAATAATATTTAAAAAAAGGCCACTTAAAAAGTGGCTTTTTTTATATAATTAATTCTTTGTCCTCATCATCTTTGCCATCATTCTCATTTTCTTGAGTCACCAGAGGTTCTTCCGGTTCTTTAAACAGATCCATAAAAGCATCCTTCAAATAATGGATGACATTACTGGCTATAAGGCTGTGATAACCATAAGTTGCTAAAGCAAGATCTGCTGATCTACCATGTAAATAAATTCCAAATAGCGTGGCGTCAAGAGGTTTATATCCTTGCGAAATTAGTCCGGTAATTACACCAGTTAATACATCTCCACTTCCAGCTGTTGCCAATCCGGGGTTGCCAGTGGTATTAATGAAATATTTATCTATAAAAACAGTAATTGTATTAGCTCCTTTAATTACAACTATGGCATTGTATTTCTTAGAAAAGGCTTTGGTTTTTTTAAGTTTATCAAAGTCATCTTTCCATTTACCTATTAATCTTTCTAGCTCCTTAGGATGAGGTGTTAAAACAGAGTATTCTGGTAATAATTTTAGCAATGTCTTATTTTTTGCCAGAATATTCAGACCATCAGCATCTATAACTAAAGGTGTTTTGTTTTTTTTAAGAAATGATTCAAACGCATGTACTGTTTTCGCTAGTGTGCCTACCCCTACTCCTATTCCTATTACCGAAGGTTGGAAATCAAACTGAATATTAGAAATCAGTTCTTCATGATCATCTGTAATAACCATTGCTTCAGGAAAAGCTGTTTGAACAATATTATAACCACAACGTGGCACAAATGCAGTCACTAGACCCGCACCTATCGTTAAAGCGGCCTTACTTGCCAATAAAACAGATCCAATTTTACCATAACTTCCACCAATTATCAAACTATGACCATTTGATCCTTTATGATCAAATTTATCCTTTGGTCTATACAACGGTAAAACTTCATATCTTCCTATTAGTTCTACCTCGGTTTCTGTGGCAATTAAAAATTCATTATCAATTCCAATGTCCAATACATCCCACTGCTCTGTGAATTTTGCAGTATCGGGTAAAAAGAAAACAAACTTTGGTGTTTGAAAACTAAGAGTAAAATTAGCCCAAACAACGCCATCCTCATCTTCAGGCGTTCTATCGACATAAAGACCTGAGGGCATATCAATGGATAAAGTAAAAGCTAGCGATGTTCTAAAATGTTGAAATAATGTTTTAACCCATTCATCTGCTGCTCTATTTAGTCCAATTCCAAATACGGCATCAACAATAATGTCATCTTTACCAATCTCAGGAAAATCGTTTTTACATTTTAAAAGTATAGGCCATTTTTTGGTAACGTTTTTAATGCGATCATAATTGATCAAGAAATCCTTTGAACGATTATCACTGCAATTAACAACGTAAGTGATCACATTATAACCGTGCGTAATTAAATGACGAGATAAAACCAAACCATCTCCTCCATTATTTCCAATGCCACAGAAAACGTGAATTGGTACTTGTGCACCTTCCATTTTCGAATGCATCCAGTTAAAAATTTGTATTCCGGCACGTTCCATCAAATCAGCCGAAGTAATACCTTGCTTTTCCACTGTTAGCCGATCAGCTTCATAAATTTGCTCTTTGGAAAAAATCTTCACACTAATGTATTTTATCTAATTAAAGTACCAATAAATTATTAAGTTCCTAAAAAGACCAATATTGTTTTTTTATTAGAGTAAATGTAATACTTTTGACTCGTATAGCACAAAAAATGAATGATTTAAACCATACTAATAACTTGATTTTTATTTCTGTTTTTGGAACAGCTATCACTATTGTTACCCTTTGGGTTAATCAATAATATACCTTCCGTTATAACTGTAATTTATATTGCAGAAATCTAAAAACATCAATTTATATTTAAGGCATTTAAAATGAAAGTATTAAAATTTGGAGGAACATCAGTAGGTTCCGCAAAGAACATAGATAAAGTAATAGACATCTTAAAAGATTCTTCTAAAGATGATTCAATAATTTGCATTGTTTCTGCAGTTGGTGGCATAACAGATAGATTGTTGAATGTAGCCGATTTAGCTTTGAATAAAGAAGTTAATTATAAACTTAAGTTTGAATCTATCAAACAAAAGCATTTTGAGATAATCAAGGATTTAATTCCTAACAAAAATGAAGCCATTCTAAATGAAGTAAATGATAAATTAAATGAATTATGTAGTTTACTGGATGGTATTTATCTGATTAATGAATTATCACCCAAAACGTCAGATAAATTGGTGAGTTATGGTGAATTATTATCATCATACATCATTGCTGAAACCATGAAAAGTCGTGGTTTGAATACACAACGTAAAAATTCACAAGAATTAATTGTAACCAATTCAAATTTTACCAAAGCTGAAGTTGATTTTGCATTAACAAACAATAACATAAGAAATTATTTTAATAAAGCCAATCAGCGAATCACGATTCTTCCCGGATTTATTTCTAAATCCAAAGAAGGAGAAATTACAACACTTGGTCGCGGTGGTTCTGACTTTACAGCTGCTATTGTTGCTGCTGCTTTAAAAGTTGACCAACTGGAAATTTGGACAGATGTAAGTGGTATGTTTACAACCAATCCTAAAATGGTGAGGCAAGCAATTCCTATTAAGCAATTATCGTATCAGGAAGCCATGGAGCTGTCGCATTTTGGTGCAAAAGTTCTCTACCCTCCTACTGTTCAGCCAGTGCTGGATTTAAAAATTCCAATTCATATTAAAAACACTTTAAATCCTAAAGATTCAGGAACAATTATCTCTGATAAAAGTAATGGAACTTCAGGTGCGGCTAAAGGAATTAGCAACATTAGCAATATTGCTTTGCTCACTCTTCAGGGCAATGGTATGGTTGGCATACCTGGATTCTCAAAGCGATTATTCGAAACTCTGGCACAAGAAAAAGTCAATATCATTTTAATTACTCAAGCTTCTTCTGAACATTCTATTTGTTTTGGTATTGATGCTAAAGATGCAGAATTAGCAAAAACTGCTATTGATGCTGCTTTTGAGAACGAAATTTCACTTCATAAAATTGATCCTTTAATTGTTGAAACTGAATTGTCAATCATCGCTCTTGTTGGTGATAATATGAAAAGCCATCAGGGAATAAGCGGTAAAATGTTCAGTTCGCTTGGTAAAAACAACATTAACATTAGAGCGATTGCTCAAGGTGCATCAGAGAAGAACATTTCTGCAGTTATTGCTGAAAAGGATGTCAAGAAAGCTTTAAATACGTTGCATGAACAATTTTTTGAAGGTAACATCAAACAATTGAATGTTTTTATTACCGGAGTTGGGAACGTTGGAGAAAAACTGATTGAGCAAATCAAGCAACAACAGGATTACTTAAAAGAAAATCTAAAAATCAATTTAAGAATCATCGGTCTATCAAATTCCAGAAAAATGATATTTGGTGAACATGGATTGGATTTAAAGGATTGGAAAAGACAATTAAACAAAGGTGAGAAAGCAACTTTGCAAGGATTTTTAGAGAAAGCAAAAGAAATAAATTTACGGAATAGCATTTTTGTGGATGTGACTGCAAATCAAGATGTATCCAATTTATATGCCGAATATTTAAAGAGCAGTATTGCCGTTGTGGCTTGCAATAAAATTGCTTGCTCAAGTGATTATGATAATTATACATATTTGAAACAATTATCTCTTAAATACAATGTACCTTTTTTGTTTGAAACCAACGTTGGTGCAGGTTTACCAGTTATTGACACGCTAAACAATTTAATAGCTTCTGGAGATAAAGTCACTTCCATACAAGCTGTTTTATCTGGAAGTTTAAATTTTGTATTCAATAATTTCAACGATGCAAACAAGTTTCACGATGTTGTAAAACAAGCTCAAGCAGAAGGCTACACAGAACCTGACCCAAGAATTGACTTGAGTGGTGTAGATGTTGCCAGAAAAATATTGATTTTAGCCAGAGAAAGCGGAAAAGAACTGAACTTGGACAATATCACCAATGACTCTTTTTTAACAAAAGCCAATTTAGAAAGTGATACCGTAGATGACTTCTATGAAACGTTAATTGCTGATGAAGCACATTTCCAGAAAATATATGCTTCAGCTATATCCAAAAACTGTAAATTAAAATATGTAGCTGAATTTAATAATGGCAATGCTAAAGTTGGACTAAAGGAAATTCCAGAAGGACATCCTTTTTACAATTTAGAAGGCAAAGATAATATCGTAATGTTCTATACGCAACGCTATCCAGACCAACCAATGATTATTAAAGGTGCTGGAGCTGGTGCAGATGTGACAGCTTCTGGTATTTTTGCTGATATTATTAGAGCAGAAAACGAATAACTTATGAACGAAATTAAAATATTTTCACCAGCAACTGTTGCAAATGTTTCCTGTGGATTCGATGTGTTAGGTTTTTGCCTAAATAGTGTTGGCGATGAAATGGTTATTCGTAAAACATCAGAAAAAGGGATTAAAATAATTAGAATTGAAGGATTCGATTTGCCTTTTGAAGCCGAAAAAAACGTAGCTGGAGTTTCAGCTTTAGCCATGTATAATACTCTGAAACCTGATTGCGGATTCGAAATTGAAATCTATAAATTTATAAAACCTGGAAGCGGAATTGGAAGTAGTGCAGCAAGTGCAGTTGGTAGTGTTTTTGGAATGAATGAATTGCTGGGAAAACCATACAATAGAACCGAACTCACTGAATTTTCTATAAAAGGTGAAGCTTTGGCAAGTAAATGTGAACATGCCGATAATTTAGCTCCTGCAATGTTTGGAGGTTTTACATTGGTTAAGAGCGTTTGTCCTTTGGAAATTCTTCAAATTCCAACACCTCATCACTTATATGCAACTATTATTCATCCACAAATTGAAATAAAGACAGCGGAATCAAGAGCTATTCTGCCAAAAGAAGTGCCTTTACAAGATGCCATCACACAATGGGCAAATGTTGGCAGTTTAATTCATGGCTTACATACCAGTAATTACGAATTAATAAAGAGTTCATTACATGATGTCATTGTAGAGCCGCATAGAAGCCAATTTATTCCAAATTTCGACGAAGTTAAAAATGAAGCTTTAGTAGCTGGTGCTTTAGGCTGTGGCATTTCTGGATCGGGACCTTCCATCTTTGCATTAAGTGAAGGGTTCGATACGGCTAAAAAGGTTGAAGCAGAAATGAAGAAAATATTTTCCAATACAGACATTGCATTCGAAACCTATGTATCTAAAATCAATACTGAAGGAATAAAAGTTTTAAGCTCAAAGTAATGAAATATTATTCCTTAAATAGAAAAGTTGTTGATGAGAGTTTTAAAAATGCTGTTATTAAGGGTCTAGCACCTGATAGAGGCTTGTATTCCCCCGGATACATTGCACCTTTACCCAAGGAATTTTTCGAGCAGATCGATAACTATTCGTATCCCGAAATTGCCTTTAATGCAATACGACAGTTTGTAACACCAGATATTCCCGAACCCGTATTAAAAGATATTATTAAAGAAACCTTATCCTTTGATTTTCCAGTTGTACAATTGGATGATCATATTTCCACACTAGAACTCTTTCATGGGCCAACAATGGCCTTTAAAGATGTGGGCGCCCGATTCATGGCTCGCTGTCTGGGTTATTTTAATAAGGATAACGATGAGACAGTTACCGTTCTAGTGGCAACATCAGGTGATACCGGAGGCGCTGTAGCAAATGGATTTCTAGGTGTTAAAGGCGTTAATGTTGTTATACTATATCCTAGTGGCAAAGTAAGTGATATTCAGGAAAAACAGTTAACAACATTAGGTCAGAATATAACGGCTTTAGAAGTTCAGGGTACATTTGACGATTGCCAGGATATGGTAAAAACGGCTTTTTTAGATGATGATCTTATCAGTGAGATGCAATTAACATCGGCTAACTCTATTAACGTTGCAAGATGGCTTCCACAAATGTTCTATTTTATCTTTGCCTACAAACAACTTCATAATATTCATAAAAACCTTGTATTTTCTGTGCCAAGTGGTAATTTTGGAAATATTTGTGCAGGTATTATGGCCCAGCAATTAGGTCTTCCCATAACCCATTTCATAGCATCTAATAATGTTAATAATGTGGTCACCGAATATTTAAAAACAAAATTGTTTCAGCCTAAACACTCAATTCAAACTATTTCTAATGCTATGGATGTTGGCAACCCGAGTAATTTTATTCGCATTCAGGAAATCTATAAGAACAGTTTTGATGCTTTAAAAGATAACATTTCTTCTTACAGCTTTACAGATGCAGAGACTAAGGAAGCTATGAAAGAAATTCACAACAAATACAATTACGTAGCTGACCCTCATGGTGCTGTTGGATATTTAGGTGCAAAAGCATATTTAAAAGATAATCCGAATGCACATTGAGTGTTTTTAGAAACTGCACATCCAGTCAAATTTTTAGACGTAGTTGAAGAAGTCATTCAAGAGAAACAGGGTTTACCTCCTCAAATTGAATCTGTAATTGACAAAGAAAAAGTGTCGATTAAAATCACTTCGTATCAGGAATTAAAATCATTTCTACTAAAATAAAGATCATTATTTATAGTTCCGATGCTTTGGTCTTGACTAATATTTCATAAACTTTATTATTTAGAAT